>JASHPI010000168.1 GCA_030038215.1 Vulcanimicrobiota bacterium
CGCGCGCGGCGAGCTGATCGAACGCATCGCTGCGCGTCTCAACTATGCGACGCCGACCGATCTCTTTGCGGCGATCGGCTTCGGCGACGCGTCGGCGCAGGCCGTCGCGAACCGGGTTCGCGAGGAAGTCAAGCACGACAACGTCGTCGATCTTACCAAAATCGGGCGCAAGCCGAGTCTGCGCAAGAGCGCGCGCAAATCAAGCGGCGTTCGGATCGCCGGCGTCGACGACGTGCTAGTGCGCTTGTCCAAATGCTGTTCGCCGGTGCCGGGGGATCCGATCATCGGCTACGTCACGATTGGACGCGGGGTCAGCGTACATCGCGCCGACTGTCCGAACGTTGCTTACATGAGCGCGACGCCGGAGCGCATCTTGCAAGCGCAATGGGTCGGTGACGCCGGCCTGACGCACGGCGTCGACATCGAGGTGGAGGCCGACGATCGCTCGCAGCTGCTGCAAGACATCATGGGCGTTTTTGCCGAGCTCAAGACGCAAGTCAACTCGGTAAACGCGCGGGTGCGCAAGGATGGGGCCGCCGTCGCTAGCCTCACGGTTCAGATCCGCGACCTCGACCATCTGCACCGCCTCCTCACCAAACTCGGGGGATTGAAGAACGTGCGTCGCGTTTATCGCGTCACGAAACGCGAACGAGCCACGCCATAGCGGACGTATCGATTGCGCACGACGTTGCCCCCGTCGTGGTGGCCTTTTTTGCAGGGGTGCTGAACAGCGTCGCGGGCGGAGGGAGCTTCCTCTCGTTTCCCGCGCTCGTCTTCGCCGGGGTGCCGGCGATTTCGGCGAACGCGACCAATAACACGGCGATGTGGGTGGGACAGCTCGGGAGCGCTCGCGGGTATCGGGAAGAGCTTGCCGAGCACCACGGCTTGCTGGGATCGGTCGTCGCGGTCAGCGTCGTCGGATCGCTGATCGGTGCGTGTCTGTTGCTTGTAACGCCGCCAACGCTCTTCGAGCGCTTGATTCCGTGGCTGCTGCTCTTTGCCACGTTGGTTTTCGCGCTTAGCCCACTGCTCAACCGCCCGTCCGACGCGCCTCCGCGCCACGCTCCCTGGCAGATCGCGGTGCAGTTCGCCGTCGCGACCTATGGCGGTTATTTCGGAGCCGGCATCGGAATTCTGATGCTGGCCGTGCTGGCATTCTCAGGGCTGCCGAGTTTCAACGCGCAGAACGCGATTAAGAACGCACTGACCGTCTCGATCAACGGCGTCGCGGTCATCCCGTTCGTCATTGCGCGCATCATCGACTGGCGCTTTGCCATTCCGATGGCAGTGCTCGCGCTCTTGGGCGGCTACTTTGGCGCGCGTCTGTTTCGGCGCGTGCCGCAGCACGTCTCGCGCGGGGTGGTCGTCGCAATCGGCGCGGTGATGACTTTAGTTTTCTTTATAAAAAGTTTCTGAGATAAAGAAAACAGCGGTCGGTTGTTCTTGGCAGGGCGAGCAGCGGACCGGTTCGAAAGCGCGTTTTACTCAGCGTTCCGTTTCTTTTATCGAGGTGTAGCATGTCGTTCTCCCGCTCGCGCATGCCCTTGCTGATTATGTCCACCCTGTTGGCAGCGTCGGCCTGTCATGGAAGCGCCGGGCTGCCGCCCAGCGCCTCCCAAGCCGACGATGCATCGGCTGCATTGCGCACCAGCTCCGCGCTCGAGCCCGCCGATACCACGTCCATCTTGAAGAAGCTCACGAAAGACGTCGTGATCGGATCCACTGTAGATTCGGGCAATGGAGACAAAGGGCCGCGCGCGATCTCGATCGTTCCGTACGCCAACGGAGTGGTCAAGAAGGGACAGCTGCTGGTGTGCAACTTCGAAGACAAGACCGGCGGGGTCGGCAACGGAACGACGCTCGAGCTGCTCGATGCCAAGGCCGGATCGAAGGCGAGCCGGTTTTATCAGAGTAGCGAGCTCGAAGGCTGCGACGGCGACGCGATCTCGCCCGGCGACGCCGTCTTCGCCGCCGGTTTGATGAGCCACAAAGTGGTGGAGCTGGCCGTCCCCTATAGCTCAACGAAATATAAGCTGATCAAGAAATACGGCTCGCCGATCGAGTCACCGCTTAACGACTCCATCGAGCTCGCGGCGCATCAGTACGCGGCCGATTACGTCTTCGTCGGCGACAGCAAGACCGGTTCACTGGATATTTTCAGCGCCAACGACTATGGCCACCCGCTGCTGCAAGGGGTGACCGGCTTCGCCGTCAACACCAAGGCGCCCGGCCATCGGTTGGGACCGTCGGGCCTGCAGTACGTTGCTAAAGGCGATACGGTCTACATCGTGGACGGTGTGACCAATACGATCGTGGCCGTCACCAGCGTCGGGAAGCTGTTGTTGAAAGACGAAATCGTCGTCAAATCCGGCGGCAAGACCTTCGAGTGCGAGCACAAGGCCGACACGTGCGCGCACCTCGTGCTTGCCGGCAAACCGCTCGATGGACCGTTGGCTTCGGCGCTGCTTCCGAACGGGAACCTGATCGTCGCGAATACCGAGGGGACGGCCAACATGCTGGTCGAGCTGACGCCGGCCGGCAAGGTCCTCGATACCAAGGTCGTCGACAAGAGCACGGCTCAGGGCGTCTACGGGCTGGCCGCCGGCGGGACCAACGACTCCAACACCGTCCTCTTCTACACCGATATGAACGACAACAGCGTGCACGAACTCGAGCCATAGGCTGCTCTGGTAGTGACTTAAGTTTCCTTTGCGCGAATTTTCCTAACGAAAAGAGAACGCCGGTTGGTTGTTCTTGCAGGGTGAGCAACGGGCCGGTTCGAAAGCGCGCAACGTTCAAAAGTTCACGTCTCTTCCATCGAGGTGTAGTATGTCGTTTCCCCGCTCGCGCATGGCGCTGTTTATCATGGCGACGCTCTTTGCAACGTCGGCCTGCGGCGGAGGCGGCTCGCTGCCGTCAAGCGCGCCCCCAGCGGGCGGCGCGGCGCCGGCATTCCAGGGCGGCCAGGCCGTCGCACCCGCCGATAACACGTCCATCTTGAAGAAGCTCACGAAAGACGTCGTCATCGGGTCGACCGTCGACACGAGCAATGGCGACATGGGACCCCGCGCGATTACGGTCGTTCCGTACAACAACGGGGTGGTAAAGAAGGGGCAGCTGCTCGTTTGCAACTTCGAGAACAAGGCCGGCACGCCGGGCGACGGAACGACGCTCGAGCTGCTCGATGCGAAGACCGGTTCGACGCCGACCCGCTTTTATCAAGGCAGCGCTATCGAAGGCTGCGACGGAAGCGCGATCTCGCCCGGCGATGCCGTCTACGCTCCCGGGCTGACGAGCGGCAAGGTGGCGGAGCTGGCGATTCCCTACAGCGGAACGAACTATAAGCTTATCAAGACATACGGCTCGCCGATCGCAGCACCGCTCGGGGATGGCATCGAGCTGGCCTCGCACATGTACGCCGCCGATTACGTCTTCGTGGGCGATAGCAAGAGCGGGACACTGGACATTTTTAGCGCCAACGACTACGGCCACCCGATGCTGCAAGCCGTGTCGGGCTTCGCCGTCACCTCGGGATCGCCCG
>JASHPI010000169.1 GCA_030038215.1 Vulcanimicrobiota bacterium
CGGCGAGAGTTCGCCGATGACGATGTTGCGGACGATCCCCTCCCGGTCGATGAAGACGTGCACCGGCAATCCGTTCACGCGGTAAGCGTCGCGCAGCGTCCCTTGGTCCACGACGGCCGGGTAGAGGAGATGGTGCTCCTGACGGAAGAGGGCAGCTTTGCGTGCCGATTCGAGCACGTCGACCCCGACGACTTGCAAGCCGCTCGCGGCATATTGCCGCTGCAAGGCATTGATCGCCGGAGCTTCCTCATTGCACGGCGGACACCACGTCGCAAAGAAATTGAGATAGATTGCTTTTCCGTGCAGCGATTCCAGCGAGAGCGTTGGGCCGGGAAGGCTGGGTTCGGAGAAAGCCGGCGCCGGCGCCCCAACGCGCGCGATTTGAGGCGACGCCGCGGTTGCCTTGCCGCCTTGCGCGCACGCAGCGAGTGCGCAAGCGACAAGCACGAGCGCGCCGATCGATACGTTTGCTCTAACCATAACTCGGATAGGCGACTGCCTGCAGGTCACGTTCCATCTGCTCGATCAGTTCGCCGACGGTTGCAAAAAGCCGCTGTTCGCGGACGTACCGCAGTTCGCGCAGCGCCAGCTCTCGTCCGTAGATCGTATAGCGGAAATCTCGCAGCCAGGCTTCGATCGTGCGCCGGCCGCCGTTGAATTGAGAGTTCTTCCCGATCGACACCAGCGCGGCGTAATCTCGTCCGTCGTAGCGCGCGACCGCCGAATAGATGCCGTCTTTGGGCAGCAACTTCGGCGGTACGCGTACGTTGGCGGTCGGGAACCCCAAGGCGTGCCCGCGTCCGGCCCCGACTTCGACGACACCTCGAATTTCGTAACCGGTGCCGCCCAGCAGAGCGTCGGCCTGCGCGAGCTCGCCGTCGGCAACCAAACCTCGGATGCGCGTGCTCGAGATGCGCGTTGTACCATCGCGCACGTTCTCGACCGAAACCAACGCAACCCCATGCCGAGCCAGATACTCGCCCATGAAGGCTACGTCGCCTTCACGCTTGTGTCCAAAGCGAAAGGTCGTTCCGACCGTGACGCCGCGCGCGCCGAGGCGCTCGATCAAAATGTTCAGGAAAGCTTCGGGCGCGAGCGTCGCAATGTCGCCGTCAAAGGTCACGAAGAAACACTCTTCGAACCCGGCCGCGGCAAAGAGATCGAGGCGCTCCTCCGGCGTGCAGAGCAACGGCGGCTCCGAGCCGGGACGCAAGAAGGAGGCCGGATGGTTGGCGAACGTCAGCACGCCCGAACGCCAGCCCGGTTTGCGTAAGCGCAGGGTTTGGCGCGCAATCTCACGATGGCCGCGATGAAAACCGTCGAAAAACCCGATCGCAAGAACCAGCGGCCGACCGCGTTCGCGCGCGAGCTCGTACGAGATCTTCATCACACCAGGACCTTTCTGGGAGCCAGCAACGCGCCGAGCGCTTCACCGACTCCGAGCAGCGTACGCGAAGAGTCGCGGACGAAAACGTGACGGGCCGTCGCCCCTTGCGGCAACGGAACGACGCGCCCGGCGCGAAAGTCGACGCACGCGCGCAGGTCGAGCACGATGGTAGGAAACGGGATGATGTGTTCGGGCGCAATCAAAGCCTGCTCCGGAGCGGCGGCGATCTCGTCCAGGGTTCGCGCTTCGTAGAGCACGAATGGGCCCGAGGCCTCGCGCACCAACGCGCCCATGTGTGCCGGAATCCCGATCGCCGCCCCGAGTTCGTGACAGAGCGTGCGCACGTAGGTCCCTTCGCTGCAGGCAATCCGCAGGCGCGCCGTGCCCGGCCGTTCGACGCCCAGGAGCGTCAGCCCGTAGATGGTAACCGTGCGGGGCTTGCGCTCGACGTTCTTTCCCTCACGTGCGAGTTTATAGAGGCGTTCGCCACGATAGTGAGCCGCCGAGTACATCGGCCGCACCTGCGCGATCCGGCCGACGAAGCCCTGAAGAATCTCCTCAAGACGCTCCGGCCAATCCAAAGGCACGCAGGCGCACTCGACCGTTTCCCCGTGAGCATCTTGCGTGGTCGTCGATCGGCCCAGCACCATCGTGCAGGCGTATGCTTTGCGCTGATCGGGCAGGAGCGGGATGAGCCGCGTCGCTTTTCCGACGGCGATCGGAAGCACGCCCGCCGCCTGCGGGTCGAGCGTGCCGAGATGACCGGCGGCAAGCTTGCGATCGCGAGTATAGGTCGCATAGATCCGCCGAACGCGCGCGACGGCTTGCGCGGAACTAGGACCGGCGGCTTTGAAGAGGTTGACGAAGCCAAGCACAGCGCTATGCCGTCTCGGCGCGGCACTACAAGCCTTCGCTGCTCAGCGCAGCGTCAACCGCCGGAAATGCTTCTTCCAACGACCCGTAAAAGGTCAGTCCCGAAGCTCGAAAATGGCCGCCGCCGCCCAGACGTTGCGCCGCCGCCTGCACGTTGACCCGGCCAGTTGAACGCAGGCTCACTCGGATCTCGCCTTCGATCGCCTTGAAGAGCGCTGCCACCTCGACGCCATCTTGGCCGAGCAGCACGTTCACGACGTCCTCGACGTCCTCACCGTCGGCACCGGTTTGCGCGAGCATGGCGTCACTGACGTACGAATAACAGTAGCGTCCACCGTGCTCGAAACGCATCGCGTCGATGATGAGTCCGAGCAGTTTGGTTGCGGCTACGCGTTTGCGGAGAAAAACTTCCTCGGTAATCTCTTCCTTGTCGGCACCCAGCCGCATCAACTCGGCGGACAGCTCCAGCGTCTGAGGCGTCGTATTCGAGTGCATGAAGCCGCCCGTATCGGTCATGATGGTCGTGAGCACGCAGGTCGCGATGCGGGCATCGATCGGGACGCGCAGCGCCCGCAGCACGTGCATGACGACGCTGCCGGTGGAGCACTCGTCTTCCAGCACGAAGTTCAACTTGCCGAAGAGTTTGTTGCCGAGATGGTGGTCGATGTCGAGCATGTTCTCCCGCTGCACCGGCGGCAGCGTCTCGCCTGCCCGCCGCCAATCGCTCATGTCAAAAAAGACGTAGAGGGTATCGTCGGGCAGATCTGCCGGAAGCTCGGGCGTGACCAAATCGGCATCCGGCAGGAAGCGCAGGTTGCGCGGAACGGCGTCTTGTTGGAAATAGTGGACGCGCTTGCCCAAGCGTTTGAGCGCCAATCCCAGCGCCAGACCAGCGCCCAGCGTATCGCCGTCGGGCTTCACGTGGCTCACCATCACAAATGCGCGGCGGTGGCGCAGCTCGCCGGCGACTTCCTCCACTGACGCCAGACGCGGCGTGCTTTCGATCATCGAGCCTCCTCGGACGGGGATCTTGCCGCCGCTTCACGCAACGTCTGTGCCAGTTTGATCGCTCGTTCGGCCGAGCGATCTTCGACGAAGAGCAGCTCGGGCGTATGGCGCAAATCGATCCTTCGGCCGAGTTCCCCGCGCAAGAACCGACCGGCGTGACGAAGCGCGTCGAGCGACTGGCGAGCTTGATGGCGATCGCCGATCACCGACACGAAGACCTTGCAGCGGTGCAGATCATCGCTGACCTCTGCGCGCGTCACGGTCACGAAGGCCAAGCGCGGATCCTGCAACTCTTGCGAGATCAGCGTTCCGAGAATTCGCTGGATCTCATGGTCGATCTTGGCAATCCGCTGGGCCTTCACGCGCGCACCAATTCCGGAGCGACACGCTCGGTGGTAAAGGCTTCGATGACGTCGCCTTCTTTGAGGTCCTGGAACCTTGCGATTTGGATACCGCACTCGAAGCCTTCGGTGACCTCGCGCACGTCATCCTTGAAGCGACGCAGACTCTCGATCTCACCCTCGAAGACGACGGTCCCATCGCGGATCACACGCGCGTCGGCGTTGCGCGTGATGCGTCCGCCCGAAACGTAGCATCCGACGATCGTTCCTACTCGGCTGACTTTGAAGACTTGACGCACCTCGGCTCGACCCAGAATGACCTCGCGCTCCACCGGGGCCAGCATTCCGCGCATTGCCTTCTTGAGATCGTCCTCGATCTCGTAGATCACCTGATAGAAGCGCAGGTCGACGCCTTCGTTCTCGGCCAAGCGGCGCGCCGTTTCGTCTGGTCGGATGTTGAAACCGATCAGCACGGCATTCGAGGCACTGGCCAAGTTGACGTCGTTCGGCGAGATTGCCCCGACGCCGCCGTGAATCACGCGAATTTCGACATCGTCACTCGAGAGCGACTCCATGCGCGTCCTGAGCGCTTCGAGCGAGCCTTGCCCGTCGGCCTTGATGATGAGATTGAGCGTCTTGCGGCCTTCGGCCGGCATCGACATGAACGTCTCGAGCGAAACACGCTGGCTTCCGGTCGCGGCCATGCGCACGTCGCGCCGGCGCGTGGCGCGCTTCTCCGCCGTCTCGCGCGCGACGCGCTCGTCGCTAACGACGCTGAGCATGTCGCCGGCAGCGGGCACGTCCGAGAGACCCATGACCTCAACCGGAATGGACGGTCCAGCTTTCTTTACCTGTTTGCCCTTATCGTCGATCAGGGCGCGCACTTTTCCAAACGTGCCACCAGCCACGACGACGTCGCCCACCCGCAGCGTGCCGTTCTGGACAAGGACGGTCGCTACCGCGCCGCGTCCGCGATGGAGCGCCGACTCGATGACGACGCCCGTCGCCCGGCGGTTCTTGTTGGCACGTAATTCACGGATATCGGCTTCCAGCAAAACGGTGTCGAGCAGGCTATCGATGCCGTCGCCGGTTTTCGCCGAAACCGGAACCATCTCGACGTTCCCGCCCCAATCGACGGGCTGCAACCCTTCCTCCACAAGCTGCTGCTTCACGCGATCGGGCTGCGCATCCGGTCTGTCCATCTTATTGATCGCGACGACGATCGGAACGGTCGCGGCCTTCACGTGCGCAATCGCTTCTTTGGTTTGAGGCATCACGCCGTCATCAGCCGCGACGACGAGAATCGCGACGTCGGTCACCTTGGCGCCGCGCGCGCGCATCGCCGTGAACGCTTCATGGCCGGGTGTATCGACGAAAGTGATCTTCCGATCGTTACGCTCGACGGTGTACGCGCCGATCTTCTGCGTTATGCCGCCAGCCTCGCCCGCCGCTACGTTGGCTGCTCGAATCTTGTCGAGCAGCGACGTTTTTCCGTGATCGACGTGGCCAAGCACCGTCACGACCGGCGGCCGCGGCGCCAGCATTTCGGGCTTGTCTTCCTCTTGCTCGACGGTAACCTCTTCGCCGGCCTCCTTGACTACGGCATTGAAACCGAAACGCTTCGCAATCTGAATGGCAACGTCGCTCGAGATATTCTGGTTGATCGTCGCCATCGTGCCGATCTTGATCAGCTCGGTAATCACGTCTTTAACCGGTACGATCATCGACGTTGCCAACTCTTGAACGGTAAGCAGGTCGGGAATCTCGATCGTCTCGAGCGCGCGCGGCGGCGCCGCCGCGACGTGATCGCCGCGCTTCTTGCGCTGCCGCTCCTTCTCGAGCAGTAGCTCCTTCTCGCGATCTTTCTTGGCGGTCGCCTTCTCCTCGTGAATGCGCGCTCGATCTCCGGGGCGTCCGCCGGCGGAGGGCGCGGGCATTTCGGTAACGGTTGCCATCGACCCGGGCTGACCCGGCATCGGCCGTCCGGGCGCAACTCCGGGACGGAAGGGACCGTTTCCAGCCGATCGTCGAGGCGGCGGCATCGCGCGCGGCGGCGCCGCTTGACGCGGGGCACCCACGGTCGCGCCGCGGCCGCCCTGCCCGGGCAATGCTTGTCCCGGACGTGGTGCGACGCCGGGCCGGCCCGGCAGCCCGGTTTGCGGCCCGGGCGAAGCTGAGGCACCGGTCGTCGGCGGCGGCGGCTGACGGCGGGCGATCGATGATTGCCCCGCGGGTACCGGACGCAAATGCGGTATCGGCTCGGCGGCAGGCTTAGCCGGCGCGGGCTGCCGGCGCGCAACCGGCGCCGGCCCCGGGGCCGGTGCCTCCTCGGGCGGCGGCCCCGTCTCGGCCTGCGTTGGGGCAGCCGGGCGTTCGGGTCGCGGTGGGCGCGCCGTGCCGACGACCGGTCGGAGACGCGCGATCGGCGCTTGCGGTACAGCCGAGGGCGCTTTCGCCGCGGGCGTGCTCTTCGGTCGGGGAGGCGGAGCAGCGCTAGGCTTCGGCGTTGCGGCCGTCGCGGCAGACGCCTTTTGGCTTGGCTTTAAGACACTGCGGACCAGATCGGCGATCTGATCCGGGACAACGCTCAACTGGTTTTTCGCCTCGAACACGCCGCCCAGGCGCTCGTTGAAGAGCGTGATCAGCTCTTTCGAGGTGAGCCCGACCTCTTTT
>JASHPI010000170.1 GCA_030038215.1 Vulcanimicrobiota bacterium
GTATGCTGCGCCGATCGCGCGCGAAGTGCTGCGCACCGCGCTCGCAACGTTGGGGTCGGGCACATGATCGAGGAGCGGATTTTCAATAACCGATACCGGCTCGATCGCAAGCTCGGCGAGGGCGGCATGGCGACCGTTTATTGCGGCACCGATATTCTGTTGCGCCGGCGTGTCGCGATTAAAGTGCTGCGCGAGCAATATGCCGCCGACGCCGAGTTCGTGCGCCGTTTCTATCAGGAGGCCGAATCGGCGGCGCGGCTCTCCCACCCCAACATCGTGAACACCTACGACGTCGGTCGCCAAGACGAAACGTACTTCATCGTCATGGAGCTGGTTGACGGCCCGTCGCTCGC
Organism: Vulcanimicrobiota bacterium; assembly: GCA_030038215.1. Taxonomy (GTDB): domain Bacteria; phylum Vulcanimicrobiota; class Vulcanimicrobiia; order Vulcanimicrobiales; family Vulcanimicrobiaceae; genus Cybelea. The sequence goes on from JASHPI010000170.1 coordinate 354, forward strand.
CGAGATCATCGCTGCCGACGGTCGTCTGCCCGAACCGGTCGCAATCGATTACGCCGCGCAAATCGCCAGCGGTCTCGCATATGCGCACCGGCAGGGATTGCTCCATCGCGACATCAAGCCGGCCAACATCCTCATCACCAAAGATGACGTCGTCAAGATTTCCGACTTTGGGATCGCGCGCGCCGTCTCGCAGAATACCATGGCATTGACCAAACCCGGCCTGGTGATGGGCAGCGTCTACTACATCTCGCCCGAACAAGCGCAGGAGCACGAGATCCACGAGACGGCCGATCTTTATAGCCTCGGCGTCGTGCTCTACCAAATGCTGCTTGGAAAGCTGCCGTATACGGGCGAATCCCCGGTGACGGTCGCACTCAAGCACATCGGTGACCCGGTGCCGACGATCGAGGCGCGCGCCGCCGGCGTGAGCCCGGCGCTGGCCGCAATCGTGAACCGCCTGCTGCAGAAGAAGCCTGAGAACCGCTTCCAATCGGCGAGCGAACTCGCCAGCGCTCTGCGCGAGGCGCGCGAGCGGCCATCGGTCGCCGGCTATCGCATCGCCGATGATGCGCCCACGCAGGTGCTCCGCGCGACGCGCGCGCCGCTGCCGCCCCGCCGCTCGCCGATGCCCGATCGGCCCTACGCGTCGACTCGCGACGACGAGGAGCCGCGTTCGCGCCGCTTGGCCTGGCTGGGGTTGGGATTGCTGATCGTGCTGGCCATTGCGACCGGTCTTGGGTACTTCGTCTTTGGACGGCCGTTGCCGAATCTGGCTGCGAGCATCGTGGTCGGCGATTACACCGGCATGACGCAGGCAGACGCACAGCAAGCCGTCGTCAACGCAGGGCTGCGCACGCGTTTCACCCCTACCGCCAGCGACACGGTGGCGCCCGACCACGTCATTCACCAGTTCCCACCGGCCGGCACGCACGTCGAGAAGAACCAGGTGATCGAGCTCGCCATTAGTAACGGACGGCCTCTGCGAGGCCTCGAGGACGTGCGCGGCTATTCCGCAATCGACGCGGAGCGTTCGCTACAGCAAGAAGGCTTCGCCGTGACGCTCGTTCACCGGTACGATAACACGGACAAGGACAACGTCATCGATCAACTCCCCAAACCCGGATCGAAAGTCCGCGAGGGCAGCCGCGTCACGCTCATCGTTTCCAACGGCCCGGCGCAGATTACGATTCCAAACTTCCTCGGCATGCCGGTCTCGGCCGCGCAAGCCGCGGCGGCGAAGCTCGGCGTCGCGCTCGACACCTCGCAGAGCGTACCGGGTCAACCGGCCGACACGGTCGCCTCGCAAACCCCGCCAGAAGGCACGAAAGTCGACAAGAATGCGGTCGTCCGCGTGGTCGTCAACAGCGGCAGCGACGAAAACGGAGCGCCCTCCTACGGCGCGCCTGCGGCGCCGGGCAACGGCCCAGCAGCGGCACTGCCTAACGTGGTCGGCAAATCGTTTGTCGATGCGCAAGCGGCGCTGACGCAAGCCGGTTTCTCGGTCACGACGCAATACGCGCAACAGGCGATCAACAACGGCAACATCGTCGCGCAGCAACCGGGTCCCGGCCAAGCGCCGCAAGGCTCGACGGTAACGATCGTCCTCTCGGTCTCGGGCGAAGTCCCCGATACCGACGGCATGACGCGAACCGAAGCGCTCAACGTCTTGGCATCTTACGGCTACAGCGTCTCGGCGTGGGAGTATACGACCACGGTAGGCGCTGGTGGCAAAGTCGTCGGAACGGATCCGCCCGCCGGAACGAACCTCGCGCCCGGCGCTTCCGTCAAGGTTACGGTCAACGGGACGCCGCAGCCGTAACACGATGCGTATTTTGGGCATCGATCCGGCGCTGCGCACGACCGGGTATGGCGTCGTCGAGCGTCAGAACGGCCGCGTGCGCCTCATCGAAGCCGGCGTTGTCGCGCCGAACGTGCACGCCACGCTCGAGCAGCGGCTGCGCGAGCTGCATTCGGGTATCTGCGAGGTCATCGCGCAGACGCAACCCTCACTGGTCGTGATCGAAGAGCTTTATACCTACAAGAATCCACGCACGGCGCTGCTGATGGGACATGCCCGGGGCGTGCTCTGCTTGGCGAGCGCACAAGCCGGCATCGACGTCCGCACGCTCGGTCACGCGCACGTTAAACGCGCGCTGGTCGGTTCGGGCAGCGCGCGCAAAGAGCAAGTCAACGCCATGGTCACGCGCCTGCTCGGGCTGCGTCGAGCGCCAAAGCCACATGACGTCTCCGACGCCCTCGCCATTGCACTAGCCTTTCTAAACATGGCGGACTCCCAAAGCGCTTTGCGCTTTGGGAACCCTGCGCCTTTTAACAGGCACTCCGCGCTTCGCGCTGCGCGCCCCCCGCGGGCCAAGCCCGTGGGGCCCCCCAATGTTCGCTAGAATCTCCGGTTCGCTGCTCGGCCGCGGGGCGGAGACCGCACTGATCGAAGCCGGCGGGCTCGGCTACGAGATCATTCTGCCGCCCTGCATCGCTGACAAGATTCCGTCGGCACCGGGAGCGCCGGTGACGCTCGAGATCTACTCCGTTTTGAGCTTGGATTCGAACGCCGGGCGTTTCACCTATTACGGCTTCACCAACGCGATCGAGCGCGAGTTCTTCGAGGCTTTGCTGACGGTAGCGTCGATCGGGCCACGCTCCGCGGCGCGCGCCTTCTCCCAGCCGATGTCCACGATCGCGAGTGCAATCGATCGCGGCGATTACGGATTCCTGCGCACTCTCCCGGGGATCGGTCAGCAGAAGGCGCGCGACATCGTCGCCAAGCTGCAAGGAAAGGTCACGAAGTTTCTCCTCATCCAAGATGCGCCGTCGCGTAAACCTAGCAGCGCGATTCCCGACTTTGCCGACGAAGCGCTCGCGGTGCTGCTGCAACTTGGATACCGGCGCGGCGAGGGCGAGGAGATGATTCGCGCGACGCTCGAGGCCGCGCCGCGCATCGACGAGGCCGAAGCGCTGCTCGCGGAGATATACCGGCGCAAGTCGAAAGAAGCGTCATGAGCGAGACGAACGCGCGCAAGCGTTTGCTCGGCCCCGAAGATTTGGGCGAGCGCGTGGTCGATCCCCAAGATACGCTCGAAGACGAAGTTTACGGCGCGAGCCTGCGGCCGCGATCCTTCGAAGAGTACGTCGGTCAGGAACGCGTCGTCGACAACCTGCGCATCTCGATCGATGCCGCCAAACGCCGCGGGGAGCCGCTGGAGCACGTGCTGTTCTACGGGCCTCCGGGCCTCGGGAAGACGACGCTGGCCGGATTGATCGCGCGAGAGCTCAATGCGAACTTTCGACCCACCAGCGGCCCAACGCTTGAAAAGCCCAAAGATCTCGTCGGCATTCTTACCTCGCTGGAAGAGGGCGACGTATTCTTCGTCGACGAGGTTCACCGTCTTGGTCGGGTCGTCGAGGAGTTTCTCTATCCGGCAATGGAGGATTTCCAAATCGACTTCGTGGTCGATCGTGGGGCCTATGCCAAGACGCTCAAGCTCCCGCTACGGCGCTTTACGCTGGTCGGCGCAACGACGCGAGCCGGAATGCTCACCGCACCGCTGCGCGAGCGCTTTGGCATCGTGCACCACCTCGACTACTACACCGCCGAAGAGCTCGAGCAAATCGTCCGCCGTTCGGCAAACGTCTTGGGCGTGCCGATCGACGCCGGCGGCGCTCGCACGATCGCCGGCCGCAGTCGTGGGACGCCGCGGATCGCCAACCGGCTGCTGCGACGCGTTCGCGACTTCGCAGAAGTGCGCGCCGACGGAGCGATTACGACTGCAATAGCCGATGAGGCGCTCGAGCGTGAGGGCGTTGACGCGCTAGGACTCGATCGTCTGGACCGGGCCTTCTTGCGCACGATCGTCGAACAATATCGCGGTGGCCCAGCCGGCATCGCGGCGATCGCAGCAACCCTGACCGAGGATGCCGAGACGCTCGAAGACGTCGTCGAGCCGTATCTGCTCAAAGAAGGCTTCGTCACGCGTACCGCCAGCGGGCGGCGGGCCACCGCGCAGGCCTACCATCATCTGGGCGTGGCGCGCGGCGTGCCGCCCGCGCAGGAGCGTTTACTGTAGTGGCTCCGATTTGATGCGCCGCGCCGTCTTCCTGATGCTCGGTGCGGCGCCGTTTTTTGTTGCGCGCGCAGCACGCTCGCAGAACGACATCGATCCGGCGAGCTCGTCGAATGCACCGGCGCTGCGGGTGCTGTTGGGCAGCGGCGACGCCCAACCCGGCCCCGACGGCGCCAGCTTTACGTTCGAGGGACGGCCCTACCGCGGCAGTTTCGTGCGCGACGGCGCCCAGGTCGTCAACGTGGTCGATCTCGAGCAATATCTCTATAGCGTCGTTCCCCATGAGATGTCGCCGCGCTGGGCGCCTGCGGCGCTCCAAGTGCAGTCGATTTGCGCGCGCACGTACGTTCTACAGCGCAGCGATCCGCGCCGCGCGTACGATTTGGTACCTTCCGAACTCAATCAAGTCTACGAAGGCATCCTCGGTGAGTCGCCGGCGGGCACCGCGGCCGTCGATGCGACCGCCGGGCAAGTTCTGACCTTCGCCGGCGAATTTGCGCAAATTGCGTACTCCTCGTGTTGCGGGGGGCACACTGAGGCCTCGGCCGACGCATGGGGAGGCGTGCCGATCGCGTATCTCAACGGCGTCGTCTGCACTTGGTGCGCGCCCTCACCCAACTATCGCTGGACCGACTCGGTAAGCTTCGACGACATCTCGGCACGTTTCGGCGCGCAGTTAGCGCCGTTCGGGTCGCTGCGCGACGTTCGCGTCACCGCTTACGATCCCAGCGGCCGCGCTCGCGCATTCGAACTGGTTGCCGATCGCGGAAGCGCGATCATCAAGGGCAGCACCTTCCGTTTGGACATCGGCGCGCGCGCGCTTCGCAGCCTGCTGATCACCAGTCTGCGCACCGTGCAAGGACCGGCCAGCGTGCTCTTCGACGGAGCCGGCCTCGGGCACGGCGTCGGGCTGTGCCAGTGGGGTGCGCAAGGAATGGCGCTCGCCGGACGCGCAGCCCCCGAGATTCTGGCCTTTTACTTTCCGGGTACGTCGCTTACGACGACGCGCCGATGATCGTGGAGACGCCGGTGACGCCGGTCGATGAGCGATCGAGCGCAGCGTATGACTATGACCTGCCCACGGATCGGATCGCCCAATCTCCGTCCTTCCAGCGCGATGCCAGCCGTCTCATGGTGCTAGCCGGCGAATCGATCACGCACCGTTGGTTTCGCGATCTCCCGCTCTTTCTCGAGCGCGGCGATCTGCTGGTTCTGAACGAGACGCGCGTCATCGCCGCGCGCTTGATCGGCACGCTGCTCGTAGCGCCGCGCACGGTCGAGCTGCTTTTGCTTCATCCGGC
>JASHPI010000171.1 GCA_030038215.1 Vulcanimicrobiota bacterium
AGGAGATCACTGCGCTTGCGAAGCGGCGCGGCTTCATCTTTCAATCCAGCGAAATCTACGGCGGGATCAATGGATTTTGGGATTACGGACCTCTCGGCGCCGTTCTCAAGCGAAACGTCAAGGATGCGTGGTGGCGCGACACCGTCGAGCTGCGCGATGACGTCGTGGCATTCGACTCGTCCATCATCATGCACCCGTTGGTTTGGAAGGCCTCGGGTCACGTCGATGCGTTCCACGATATGATGGTCGACTGCAAGGTCTGCAAGCACCGCTTCCGCTACGACCAGCTCGCCGATCGTTCGCGCTGCCCCGATTGCGGCAGCCGCGATTCGTTTACCGAGCCGCGCAATTTCAACTTGATGATGCGCACCTGGGTGGGTCCGATGGAGGACACTTCGGCGGAGACCTTTCTACGGCCCGAGACGGCTCAAGGCATCTTCGTCAACTTCAAAAACATCTATCAAACGGCGCGAAAGCGCCCGCCCTTCGGCGTAGCGCAGATTGGCAAATCATTCCGTAACGAGATAACGCCTGCGAACTTCACCTATCGCGTCCGAGAGTTCGAACAGGCGGAGCTCGAGTATTTCGTCCCCGATGACGGAAAGGACATGGAAGCCTTTCGGGAGTGGGTCGAGCGGCGTAAGGCGTGGTACGCCGCGTATGGCATCGACGCCGAGCGCTTGCGTTTTTACGAGCTCGCAGAAAACGAGCGGCCGCACTACGCCAAGGCCGGCATCGACGTCGAGTACCTTTTCCCATGGGGCTGGGGGGAGCTCGAATCGATAGCCCACCGCGGTACGTACGACCTCGACGCGCACATGAAGGTCTCGGGAAAAGACTTGCGATTTTTCGACGACGCGACCAAGACGCATTACACGCCGCTGCTGATCGAAAGCTCAGCCGGTGTCGACCGGACCGTGCTCACGTTCATAATCGATGCTTACGAGCGCGAGCGCAGCGTCGACCCAAATGGCAAAGAGACCGAACGCACCGTGCTGCATTTTCATCCGCAGATCGCACCGGTGCAGGTTGCGGTCTTCTCGCTGGCGCGCAACAAACCCGAGCTCGTTGAGCGCGCCCGCGCCCTTGAGGCTGCGATGCGCCCGACATTTCGTACGCAGTACGATGAGGGGAACATCGGACAGCTCTACCGCCGGCAAGACGAGATCGGGACGCCCTTCTGCGTTACGGTCGACTACGAGACGCTTGCCGACGGGAGCGTGACGGTCCGCGCCCGCGACTCGATGCGCCAGGACCGCCTCGCCAGCGACGCGCTCGAAGGGTACCTGCGCGAGCGATTATAAAAAGAAACCATGGCTGTACAGGTCGGAACGAAGTTCGTCTATTTTTTCGATGAGGGAAAGGCCCTTCGGGATAGCGAGGGACCTGCGTTCATGCGCAATCTCCTCGGCGGGAAGGGCGCCGGCTTGGCCGAGATGACCGCGGCCGGCTTGCCGGTGCCGTCGGGGTTCACGATCACGACCGATGCGTGCCTGCGTTTCTACGAAGCCGGGCGCACCTTCCCCGAAGGTTTGGAGGAGCAGATCGAGCGCGCGATGCACGAGCTCGAGAAGCGGACCGGCAAGGGCTTCGGCTCGGCCGCCAATCCAGTGCTCGTTTCGGTGCGCAGCGGAGCCCGCGTCTCGATGCCGGGGATGATGGATACCATTCTCAATCTCGGCTTGAACGATCGTACCGTTGAAGCTCTTGCCCGTCTCTCGGGTGACGAACGCTTTGCTTGGGACGCATACCGCCGTTTCATCATGATGTTCTCAACCGTCGTGCTGGGCATCCCGAAAGAGCGCTTCGACCAGCCGATCGAAAGCGTACGCAAGTCGACGGGAGCGCAGAGCGATGACCAGATAGACGCGGCCTCGTGGAAGAAGCTGGTCGAGCGCTTCAAAGCAATCGTCCGCGAAGAAGCCCGCGAGTTTCCACAAGAAGTGCCCGAGCAGCTGAAGCTGGCCGTTCAGGCGGTCTTCGATTCCTGGAACTCCAAGCGCGCCGTCGACTACCGCCGCTTCAATAAGATTCCCGACGACTGGGGCACCGCGGTCACCGTGATGGAGATGGTCTTCGGGAACATGGGCGAGGATTCGGGCACCGGCGTCGCCTTCACGCGCAACCCTAACACGGGCGAACGTGCGCTGTTCGGCGAGTACCTCCGCAATGCGCAGGGCGAGGACGTGGTCGCCGGTACGCGGACGCCCGAAAAGATCGCCGATCTCGCGCAGCAGCAGCCCGAAGTCTACGCGCAGTTCGTGGAGATTGCGAATCGGCTCGAGCAGTACTATCGCGACGTCCAGGACTTGGAGTTCACGGTCGAGCGCGGCAAGCTCTTCATGCTGCAGACGCGCAACGCCAAGCGCAGTGCCGAAGCGGCGGTCAAAATCGCGCTCGCCCTCGTCGACGAACGGCTGATCGATAAGCGCCGCGCGGTGGCGATGGTGAACGCGCAATCGCTCGACCAGCTCTTCCACGCACGGATCGATCCTGCCGAAAGCGTCGTCGTTGCGGCGAAGGGACTCAACGCCTCGCCGGGCGCGGCAACGGGCCAGGTCGTCTTTTCGGCCGACGATGCGGTGACGTGGAAGGAGCGGGGCCACAAGACGATTCTAGTTCGCACCGAAACCAATCCCGACGACGTTCACGGCATGATCGCCGCCGAAGGGATCCTCACCGCCAAGGGTGGCGCGACCTCGCACGCGGCGGTCGTCGCGCGCGGCATGGGCAAGCCGTGCGTTGCTGGCTGCGAAGCGCTGCAGATCGATCGGAAGCGCAAGCGCGCCTCTATCGGCGGCAAGGAGTTGCGTGAAGGGGATTGGGTTACGCTCGACGGCACGGCCGGTAACGTCGCGATCGGCGAACTCAAGCTGATCCCACCGCCGGCCGAGCTGCCGCCATGGCTGGCCACGTTCCTTTCGTGGGCCGACGAGCTGCGGCGGCTCGAGGTTTGGGCCAACGCGGACACACCCGAAGATGCGGCCAAAGCGCGTCAGTTGGGCGCGCAGGGTATCGGCCTTTGCCGCACCGAGCATATGTTCATGCAGCCGGAGCGTCTGCCCATCGTGCACGCGATGATCATGGCGACCACGCCGGAAGCGCGCGCCCAGGCACTTGCCAAGCTCCTGCCCTTCCAGCGCGACGATTTCATCGGAATTCTGCGCGCCATGGAGGGGCTGCCGGTAACGATCCGTCTGCTCGATCCGCCACTCCACGAGTTTCTGCCGTCACTCGAGCAGCTGCTCGTCGAAACGACCGAGCTGCGCCTTACCAAAGGCGAACAATCGCCGGAGTTCCAGGCCAAGGAGAAGGTGCTGCGCCGCGTGCAGCAGCTGCACGAGCAAAACCCGATGCTCGGCCTTCGCGTCTGTCGACTCGGCATCGTCTTTCCCGAGATCTACGCCATGCAGGTGCGAGCGATTTTCGAAGCGGCCTGCGCGCTCAAGCGTCAAGGCGTCGACGCGCGCCCGGACGTCATGATTCCAGGTGTCGGCACCAAGGAGGAGATGCAGACCACGTGCGACGCGGCGCGGCGCGTGGCCGCCGAGGTCCTGAAGGAGCAGAACGTTGCGCTCGCCTACCACATCGGCACGATGGTCGAGCTGCCGCGGGCCTGCATCGTCGCCGACGAACTCGCGGCCGACGCCGAGTTCTTTTCGTTCGGGACGAATGATTTGACCCAAACCGTGTACGGCTACAGCCGTGATGACGCGGAAGCCTCATTCATTCCGGTCTACCTCGAAAAGCGCATCCTCAAAGAGGACCCGTTTCAGGTCCTCGACCGCCACGGTGTCGGCGCGCTGATGCGCGTCGGAGTAGAGCGCGGGCGCTCGGCGCGTGAAGACCTCAAGATCGGCATCTGCGGCGAGCACGGCGGCGAACCGAGCAGCGTTGCCTTCTGCGACCAACTGCGCCTAGACTACGTCTCCTGTTCTCCTTACCGCGTTCCGATCGCGCGTCTGGCCGCCGCACAATCGGCGATTGGAGCCTTAGCGTAGCTTACGGTGAAACCGGGAGCGCGGCGACGATTTCCGCGCAGAGGCGACGTGCCTCCGCCGCCGCTTCGCGTTCACGGCGTACGTACAGCTTGCGCCAGTAGGCTCGGCCGCTGAGTTTTGCGATCACGTCGGAGACACTGCGCGCATCGACCAGGCCGCTTCCGTAACCGCCGACCCAAACCGTCCGATGATCGTCTCCCCCGAAGGGCAGGCGGTGCAACAGCTGTGCCTGCGAATCGGCCCAGACGTTCTCTTCGCCGAAGCGCGCGCGCAGCGCGGCTTCGCAAGCCTCGAAGGCGCGCAGGTCCTTTTCGGCGTTGAACTCCCACGCCAGCGCGTAGATTCTGATACGATCGCGCAGTGCCCGAGCGGCCTCGCTTTCCCGGCCGCTCAATTCGTTGAGGACTCGGAAGTCGTCCCAGCGCAGAAACTGCCTGATGTCGTCGAGCGCGCGCGACTCGGGCCAGAGCTCGCGCAGCACCTCGTGGAGCACGTGCTCGAACATGCGGGTCGTGTGATGGAA
>JASHPI010000172.1 GCA_030038215.1 Vulcanimicrobiota bacterium
AGATACGGCGGATCGCTTGTGACCTCCGTAGGGCCTTTCGCAATTACCGGAGGAAGGCTGGTTGGTTCGGTGCTGACCCTGCAGTTTAGCGGCGGCGGAACAGCCGGAGTATTTACAGGAACCTTAGCGAGTGGCGGGTTCGGCGGTACGTTCACGGCGGGGAGTGACAGCGGCAGCTTCTCGCTGCAGCGAAAAACGAAGCCGCCACCCATTGTGCCTACGCTCGATGTCTCATCCCTTGAATGGCAGGATGATCTCGCCTACCTCGCGCGCGAACTGCCATCACTTCATCCGAACCCATATCGTTTTGTCAGCCCACTCGCGTTCGATGCGGAGATTACAAGCGTCGCGCAAAAGCTTCCGCGTGAGAACGGTGACCAAGCGTACTTCGACCTTGACCGCATCGCGAATTCGATCGGCGACGCCCACACCTACATCGAGCTTCCCCCGGACGATGCGGACCTACCGATTGACGTCCAGCGGTTTGGGAACGAGTACCGCGTTACCGACGCTGCCACTTCGGACGTGGGCGCAGTTGGCGCGCAAGTCTTGGCCGTTGACGGCGTTCCGGTCAGCGCGGTTCGACAGAGATTGCTCTCGCTCACGCCGTCACCCGAGACCGCTTGGTTGCGCGAAAGTCGCGTCGATGGTTTCATGACGATCGGGATGGTGCTTCACGGCGCAGGCGTTACGAGCTCACGAGGCGAGGCAACCTTTGCGCTGCAGCGGCACGGCGCAAAGCCATTTACCATCGTGGTTCAGGCGATAGCGGCGGATCACAACGTACGCTACGTCCACGCGTGGCGTAAGCCACCGTTATACGCCAGTCTGCCGAGCAGTGGCTTTTGGTTTGTGTTACTGGCGGCAGATCATACCGTGTACTGTCGATTCGAGTCTTACAGGCATCTTGCGCAGAACGCGCTGGCGCTACTGCAGTTCATCCGGGAAGTGCAGCCATCGAAGCTCGTGATTGACATGCGCGGCAACGGCGGAGGTAGTTACACGGATGGCCTGAACGATCTCATCCTGCCGATCGCAGCGATGCCGAACATCAACCGCACTGGCCATCTCTTCGTACTCGTCGATCAGGATACGTTTTCCGCCGCAATGGCGAATGCCGCGCAGTTCCGCTACGACACCCATGCGTTGCTTGTAGGCCAAGTCATCGGAGAGCGACCTAATAGCTATCAAGAGCCGCGACAATTCACGTTGCCGAACACCGGCCTGATCGTTCGCTATTCAACCAGATTTTATGCGTTCGCACCCTCGGGTCCTAACGAAGTGATCCCCGATCACATTGCAAGCCCGACGTGGAGGCAGTTCGCTGAGGGAAAAGACCCAGCGCTTGCGTGGACACTTGACTGGCATTGAGATTTAGTCTCAATGCTCCCGTTTAAGATGGAGCGGGCGGCGGGAATCGAACCCGCGACTCTTGCTTGGAAGGCAAGGGCATTACCACTATGCAACGCCCGCGAAACTGGGCAGGGCTGGATTTGAACCAGCGTAGCGCTTTCGCGCGCCAGATTTACAGTCTGGTGCCATTAACCACTCGGCCACCTACCCGCGTGGGAAAATCTTCGAATCGCCATTCGGAGGCGGCGGATTCGGTCCTCTTTACGGCAGAACGCTAAAGTACGGCAACGACTGAATCTTTTTCGTGACAGCGGGATCGTTCTGGTCGAAGGCGCTGGCTGCGAAGATCACTGAACCGTTTTTGGCAAAATAGGCCACCTTGGCCGAGGCGCCGTTCAAGTCACGAATGGTCCTGGCTTGTCGCGCCCGCTCCAGCGTTCCATCACTCTGCCGGAAACAGAGCTGCGTCGCGCGCTGATTTCCTCGAGCGTCAAACGAATGCGAATGGATCCAGGCGTAGTTGTTCTCCGCCTTCCATGCGTCCACGAACGTCACGCTCGCGTGGGTCCGTTGCGCCGCCACCCAGTTGGCGTCGGAGACGACCTGCCACTTACTTTGAACGAACGTGAGATGAACCGGATGAAGCGCCATGATTGCGTTTTGGATCGCCAGGCAGTTCGTGTCGATGGCTTTTACCTGAGCGGCAACGCTCGCATTTTGTGGGCTGCCGACCAATGGAGTACCAGCAATCGTTGCCGCGCACAGGGCGATTACAAGTGGCCGCGTGATATCGTTCAGCTGCGTTTTTTTCAAGTCGTTTTCTCCTTCTGCGTCAACAGGCGTTCTGGGCGGCGAGCTGCCGCAGCCCAGCTTAACGTAGCTTACCACGTCCCGCAAGGCCCGCTTGTCGTTGTACAGCGCGCATCTTTTGTGTAAAATGATAACCAAGCTGGCGTTCGCAGCGTTCCGCCATCACCGCTGACTCTCGACTCGGAGACCGATCATGGAGAACCACGCCTCCAAACGCATGACGTGGCGCGTCATCGCGATTTTCTTCACGATGGCGTGCACAGCGCTTAGTTCGACGATCGCCTACGCACAAACGCAACCCACGCCGTCTCCGGCGCCCACGGCGACGCCGGGCGGGGATACGCACCCGGAGACCGGCGGCTTCGATCCCTCGAAACTGACGCCCGAACAGCGGCAGGCGCTACAGTTGGCGATTATCAAGACCTCGCAGAATCCGGTGGGTAACATCGCCGTCGTTCCGTTTCAGAATAACTTCAACTACGGCTTTGGGCCGTACACGCGCTTTCAGTACCTTCTCAACGTGCAGCCGGTCATTCCGATCATGTTGAGTCCGCAATGGAGCCTGGTTGCCCGAACGATCATCCCGATCGTCAATCAGCCGTCGTCCGCAGCGCCGCCGATTTGCGCCTCACCGGCCGGATGCCCGTCCACGTTCGGTTTAAGTAACGTGCAAGAACAACTCTTCTTCGGTCCCAAAACCAAACCCGGAGGGCTGATCTGGGCGGCTGGTCCGATCTTCCAGTTTCCGACCGCGACGCCGAGTTCGCTCGGCTCTGCGAAGTGGGCGGTGGGTCCGGATGCGGTAGCTCTGATCATGCCCGGCAAATGGGTGATGGGAGCGCTGGTCGCGCAACTGTGGTCGTTTGCGGGTCCACCGGCTCCGTCAAATGTCAACTCGTTTCTCGTTCAGCCATTCATCAATTACAACTTAAACAGCGGTTGGGCGATAAGCGCCGCCCCTGTCATGACCTCGAATGCGGCGCTGCCGGGTACGAAGTGGACGGTGCCCCTCGGCGGCGGCGTCGCCAAGACATTCAAGGCCGGCGATCAGCTAATGCAGCTTTCCGTCCTCTACTACACGAACGTCGCGCGCCCGCTGGCCGCGCCTCAAACGACGCTGCGCGTCAATTGGAGCCTGCTCTGGCCCGTGAAGCGCGGCATAGACATCCAGCAGCTCCTGCAGGAAGCGCAATAGCCGGACGATCGATTAGTCGAACGAAAGCGTAACCTGCGTTTTGGTCACGGCGAGCTGCTCGGCCGTCAAGCCATCGAAGCGAGAATCCAGCCGCATGCGCTTGACGGCTTCGAGGTCGCTCGGATCGATATAACTCTCCTTGTTCGTCACCGTTGCGCCGTTCGCGGCGAAGATCCGCAGAAAGTCGGGTTCGCGCAGGCGATTGTGATAGCTGATCTTGTTCTTGACGAACAGGTTCCAAGCCCACTCCGGATACTGCAAGAAGTTGACCTTCGATATCGAGGGGTCGACCGAAACGTAGTGATCGTGTTCGCCGATATTATGAAACGCGATCCCACCCGGAACGAGAACGCGCCTCGCCTCTTTGGTAATTGAGGCAATCACGTCTTCGGGAACGTGTTCCAGCACCGCATAGCTATAGACGACGTCGACGCTGCGGTCGGGCAATCCGGTGCGCGCCGCGTCGCCGGGAGCCATATATTCGATCCCTGCCGCGTCCAGCAGCTCTTGGATGTTCGTCGCCCGCGCGAGCGGTGCGATGCGCTCGCCGAGCACCGCAGAATCGATTCCACCGATCTCCGCGATCGCGGCCGTCGACGCGCCGATCTGCCGCACCACGTTCATCGCAAGATCGAACCGCAGATGGCGGACGTGATCGTACGAGTAAATGCTTCGAGCGCCGAACACGTGCAGCATGAGCGCGTTGATCGCGTCCCAGCCGGTCCCGATCTCGACGATCGTCTTCCCCGTGACGTCGAGATGCTCGGAGAGACATCTCGCCAGTCCGAGAACGCGACCGCGAATCGCAGCGTCGCCGAAGCTTCCGTTCCACCGCTGCAAGGCATTGTTAACGGTTTCGCCGCCCGGCACGTGCGCCAGCACGAACTGAACCCCTACCTTCAATTGCCAGGGGCTTTGCATGCCACGAGCATCGCACGGCGCTCTGCCGATTGCAAAGGCGCTCAGGCCTAGTTGGTCATCCCCAATGGTCCCTACGGAGCAACGACTACATCGAAATCTGACAGCGTGATCGTTTCGATCGCGTCGGTGTCGGCGTAGGTCCAGCTCGGTCCGCCGTTGACGTCGTTGATGAACGGAAGCGTGTTGCAACAGCCGGTATCGTATGCGTAGGCGCCATACTTCTTCAGCGCCTTGACGACTATTTTTGCACCCGCGGGGAAGCTCGAGTCCTTGAAGCTTCTGCGCAAGCGGATGTGCGCTCCGTAGGGCATCGCGTTCTGCGCTTCGCTGGCCGGTCCGTCGTACGGTATGTCGTCGGTGCAGTCGGTCTGGCCCGCCGGCGAGACGCACGCCGTTTGCGACCACGAGTTGGCGACGCCGTTCCAGCCAAGCGCGTGATGGATGGCGCCGGCTGCCAGTTCCTCCGGCCGCACGGAGAGCAGTCCGATCGGGATGCCGCTGGCGGTCGATATCCCTCCCTGCTCGGGCCGCATGAAGGGCGCGGTGAGATTCCACTTGCCTCCGTTATCCATCGTCAACACACCGCCACTGGTGTATGTCACCGAGTAGCCCTCGTAATATTGGCAATTCTGACTTTGAAGCACCATCGCGTGCGCGTCGCCAAGAGGCTCGATATAAAAGTCCGCCTCCCACGGCCAGGGCGAGTACGGGTCATGATCCTGCAGCTTCGGTTCGACGGTCACCAAAGGCGTGTCATTATTCGCCGCATTGATCAGCTCGTCGGTTTCAGGCGCGTCGACTCTAAACGAGCCGCCGCCGCCGGCATCAATGGTGGCTTGAATCTCTGCCGCGCTGCCTGACGCGATCGAAGCTCTCTCGATGTTCGTTTGCCAAACGTTTCCCGAAGGATAGGGGCATCCGAGAAAGTCATCCGACACCGATAATGCCCGTTCGTGCGCGGCCGGCTCGAGTAGCTGTGGCTGCACTCCACCGCAGCCGGCAAGCCAGCCCCAGGCTGCGCAGATTATTAGAGCGTAACGCGCCCACCGGTACGTCGTCCGCATTGAAAGCTCCTCAAAGGGCGCCGCGCTCCCGCCCTAATTGGCTTATTGAATGCACGCTCCGCGACCGCGTTACCTGCAACGCGCCGCTGCCGCGCCCTTAGTGCAGCGCGATGCCGCCCGGATCGGCCAGCCCGGTGTTGGGGCCTATGATGGTCGCGATCGGCGTGACGTTCCCATTCGCGCCCGCGGCAAAGACGTCGACGGCGTCAGTGTTTGCGACGTTCGTGACGTAGAGATTTCCGGCCGCATCGAGCCCACCGGCGTACGGACTCTGCAGTTTTGTAGCCGCACCCGCGATCGTCCTCAAAGGCGCCACGTTGCCGTTGGCACCCGGAGCGTACACGGTAACACTGTTGCCTCCCTCGTTGACGACGTACAAGTTCCCAGTCGTATCGAACGTCAGACCCGCTGGACCATTCAATCCGGTGTACGATCCGGTAATCGTTCGTATGGGCGCCACGTCCCCATTCGCGCCCGCTGAATAGACGGTAACGGTATTGTTGGCGGCGTTGCTGACGTAGATGTTCGCGCTCGTGTCGAGTGCCAGTCCTCCCGGACCATCCAACGACGTGTACGCCCCCGCGACCCGCGCAACGGGTGAAACGTTTCCGGACGCGCCGGAACCAAAAATGTTGACGCTGTTGTTGTAGGGGCTCGTCACGTAAAGCCGCCCCGACGAATCCAACGCCGCGCCGATCGCACCATCGAGTCCCGTTTGCGATCCGCTAATCGTGCGCGCCGGCGCGGTGTTACCGCTGGCGCCGCTCGCGTATACGGTGACGCTGCCGGTTCCTCCATTGTTCGCGACGTAGAGGTTCCCGCTTCCATCGAACGCGATGCCGTACGGTGAGTTCAGCATGGTTCGCGCGCCGGTGAGCGTCGCGGCCGGCGCCGTGTTGCCGTTCGCGCCGGATGCATAGACGATAACGCTGGGCGTCGGCCCGTTGACGGCGCTGCCGTTGACCACGTAGATGCGGGAGGAGGGCGGCGTGGAGGGCGTCGCCGAGGTCTGCGCTTTTCCGCAGCCTGCGAGGCCGGCGGCGATGGCGCACGCGAAAAGACCGCTCCGTATCGAACGCGAGATTGAGTGCATGACGCAGAATGCAACGGGGAAGGGGTAGCTTACCTGCCTGCCCGCGTTAGAAGGCGCGGTGGCCTGGGTGGGCTAACTCGCTGCCTTCGCGCTCCCGGCGAGGTGACCAGGGTAGCCGAGCAGGGGTCTCCTCATGATCTTCTCATGTGACCGCCACCTTCGTACCTTACCATGGGAGCCATAGCGAACGTCACCTAGCATTTGGAGTGTGTTCAGGACGGTGCGTCCATCCAACATCCCCATCGCGGTCGCACTAGGATTTGTACTCGCCGGCTGCAGCGGGGGATTGATTGCGCCCAACGCAGGGTCACTCCCGAACGTCGGCACCGACGGCGTCCGGACGGTGAGCGATGCCGCGGACGCGCTCGACGGTCAGCGAACGACCGCGTCGCAGAATGCAACGCTCGCGATCGGCGCGACGGATGCCTTCGGTTCCCTCGTCGGCGGCTTCAGCGAGGACGAAGAGACTCGGACGGCGCTGCGCCTTTCGGGGAGCACGGAGCAGCGCGTGCAAAGTGCAACCGGATGCCAGGACGGGGTAGACTTTAGCGTTCCGGACCGCTATCGCGATCCGCGCTCCGACGAGACGTTGCTCTACTACGATGGGCGCTGCCACGATCTTGCCCGCGACGTGATGCGTCGCGCTGCGCCGTCGGGACCAAACAGCGAAACGATCCGGGAGAACGCGGCACTCTTCTTCCCCGGCAGCTCGGCGGAAGCAGCCGCGCGCAGCGAGACGTTGCGAATATCCGATGCGACCTTCGGCCGCGATGGACCCACCCCGCTACGCGCCGGACTCGAGCTCGCCAGCTCCAGCCGGCTCGCGACCGCGAGCGGCAAGCAGACCGCCTTCGACTCGGCCGTCGTTATGTTGCCGAGCCAAGGGAACGTTACCGACTATTGCCAGCAATCGGCCGGTTACAGCGTTACCGGAATTCCTTCGCTCGACACGACGTTCGGATGGCAGACGGCGGCGTTCTCCGAGGTTGCTCGCGCCACCGACGGTCACGGCATGGCGACGTGGTCGGCGACCGAAAACGGGGAGACCTTCCAGGCACCGATCGGCTCCCTCGCGATCGCGCAGAACGCGGTGGATCAGGCCTGTCCAATGACGGCCACCGAGTTTTCAGTCACCGGCACGACCGCCGGCCGGAGCGCCTTCTCGATTCCGATCAGCGTAACGTTCCGTCGCGGCTTGCTCGTGAGCATTAGCGTGGCTCACGCGAAGATCGGCAGCGAGACGCTCGACGTCACGACCGCCGCGAACCGCCCACGCGCCGACGACGCTTACGTGCGCGGCGTCATTAAAGGGGTTCGCACGGAGCTCGCGACATTTCACACGGACGGCTTCGGCGACGGCACGCTGACGATTACGAGCACCGGCGCCCAATACGTCATTGCCGACTGGATCGTCGTCGGAATTTAAACGGCGACGTCCCTAATCGGGCGCAACGCAGGCAACTCGCCGTGCCGACTCCAGCGTTACATGCGCTGCGGTTACCGTATTCTTGGATGCATTCACCGTCGCCGTTGCGCTCTGCGTGCCGGTGGACAGCGTAACGAGTTGAGCGCTCGGGTTCGTATCGTCGATATCGGTGCTAACGCCCGGGGCTTCGGAAACGCGCACGTGGCCAAGCGATAGCGTAATCGAACCCAGCGTGCCCGCGGGGCATGCTGCGAGCGCCCGCTTGAAGGTCAGGTTCGAAGGCGTCACGGTCACGGTCGTCGGCGCACCGGCCGCCCCCATCGCGGCGAGTAGCGCAAGAACCGCGAACGATCTTATGAAGGTCTCCATGAGGCGCGAGCTTTCGCCCAGCCAGCACCCCTCGCCTGGCTCATCGCTTTTTACAGGCCGTTCGCGTACTGAAGACAAACAAAAGCCGCGTAGTGCCGACGTAGCTCAGCTGGCTAGAGCCCCACACTTGTAATGTGGTTGTCGCCGGTTCGAATCCGGCCGTCGGCTCCAATTCATAACGATGCAGTCTATTAAGCCGAAATGGATCGAGTCCGGCCTGGTGCTGGTCTGCGAGCGCTGTTTTAAGGAACGCATTCCGGACGAAGACCCCGCCACCGCGGCGCGGATCGGCGACTTTCACTTACGCAACTGGCTTAAGGACCGGCTGAAGGCCGAGGGCCGCTGGGGCCCGATTCGTGCGATCAGCACCAGCTGCATGGATGTCTGCGCGCGTGCGCGAGTGACGGTGTGCATCCAACCGGCCGAGGGCGATCCAATCGTAATGGCTGTCGACCCCGTCGCGGACCGAGACGAACTCTATCGCGCGATCGTTGAACGGCTGGGCGGCTGACCCTCCTCGACGGCAAAGCGCAGTGCGGCCCGCGCTAGCAGCCGAGTCGAGTCGAGCGTCGGCAGCGGCGAGTTCGAATCACTCAGAACGAGCGGGAGCTCCGTGCAACCCAAGATGACGGCGTCGCAGCCATTCGTTTTCAGACTCGTGACGCTCTGCTGGAGCCGAGCCACGCTCTCGGGCTTGAGGAGGCCGTAGACGAGCTCGTCCATGATGATCCGATGCATCGCCTCTCGCTCTTGCGCGTCGGGTCGCTCGTACTCGAGCCCGCGCTCCGCGACCTTGACGGGATAGACGTCGCTCTCGACGAGCCAGCGCGTCCCAGTAATGCCAAGTCGCCGATATCCGCGCGCGGCCGCTTCCGCGACGGTGATTTCGACGATGTGAAGCCATGGTAACGGCGATCGCTGCTCGACCTCCGGCAAGGCGCGGTGGATTGTGTTGTCGGGACAGATCAAAAAGTCCGCGCCCGTACGCGCGAGCCGATCGGCGGAATCGAGCATGAGCCCGGCGATGCCTTGCCAATCGCCGCGGTCGAGCAACTCGGCGTATCGGGCGAACGAAGGCGAGTGCATCGTGATATCCGGATGCGTATGGCGCCCCAAAAGGCCTGCGCCTTCGGAGCAGATCGTCCGGTAACAGAGCGCGGCGCCTTCGGCGGAACAGGCAACGATGCCGATGTGGAGAGGTCGGATTACTGAAACTCGAACTCGGCCAGATTCTTCTCGATCTTGCGTTTGACGCGCTGAAGGGCGTTGTCGATCGACTTTACGTGCCGTCCGAGATCGCGCGCCATCTCCTGGTAGCTCTTGCCTTCCAAATAGGATTCCAGCACCTGCGACTCGAGCTCGGAAAGATTCTGCCGGATACGCTGGCGGATGTCGTCGGAGACCTCCTGCGTGACCACCAACTCCTCGGGATCCGAGGTCTTCTGCGACGCCATGACGTCGAGCAGCGTACGCTCGCTGTCCTCATCGTAGATCGGCTTGTTGAGCGAGATGTACTGATTGAGCGGAATATGCTTCTGTCGCGTCGCGGTCTTGATGGCGGTAATGATCTGGCGCGTGATACAGAGCTCGGCAAAGGCCCGGAAGCTCGAAAGCTTGTCGGCCTTGAAATCACGCACGGCTTTGTAGAGGCCGATCATACCTTCTTGGATGATGTCCTCGCGGTCCGCGCCGATGAGAAAGTAACTCTTAGCCTTGATGCGAACGAAGTTCTTATATTTGTTGAGGAGATATTCCATCGCGAGGTTGTCGCCGGTCTTCGCGATGGCTACCAGCTCTTCGTCAGCTCGCTGCTGGTACTCCACTCCATCCGAGACTGGATGGGTCATTGCCATATCGTTGTCTGCCTCTTGGTACGTGTGCCGCATACGCAGGCCGGAGCCCGTCGGGCGCGACACATCACCGCCTAGTATATAGGAGGGTCCCCCTCTCTCGTCAAGGACGAAGCAGGCAGTCGCGCTGACGCAGGGCCTCATACATCAAAACCGCGGCCGCCACCGAGGCGTTGAGCGAGGCTACGCGACCTCGCATTGGAATGCGGACTAAGAAGTCGCACTCACGCTTGACCAACTGAGAGAGTCCGTGGCCCTCTGCCCCAATGACCAGCGCCAAATCACGCGTGAAATCGGCGGCCGACATCTCGATGGCCGTCGGACCGCTATCGGCGCCGGCGATCCAGATACCGGCCCTCTTCATCACGCGAATCGCCTCGGCGACGTTCGCGACCCGAGCAATCGGCAGGTACGCGGCGGCGCCGGCGGCCGACTTGCGCACGGTCGCGTTGATGCCGGCCGACCGGCGCTCAGGCAGGAGCAGGCCGTCGGCCCCGACCGACTCGGCGGTGCGCACGATGGCCCCGACGTTGTGCGGGTCGGTCAGGTGATCGAGAACGACGAGCATGCGCGGCCGTCCGTCCGGATGCTGTGCAGCCAGGAGGTCGTGCAGCGAGACGTACGCAAACGGCGGCGCGATCGCGATCGCGCCTTGGTGTGCCTTGAACGGAAGTTGCGCGAAGAACGGGCGCGGCTCAAAACGGACCTTGACGTTCCGCTCTTGGGCACGTGCCAAGAGGCTTCTCAGCGCGGCATCCCGCTTGCGATCCTCGGCCACGTGGACGGCGCGGAGAGCTTCGCCTCCGGCTAGCGCTTCATCGATCGCGTGAATGCCGTAAATTACGTCGTCGAAGTCGAAGCGGCGACGGTCCACTTCGTGCCTTCTTTTGAATCTCGAAGCTCGATCCCGCAACGCTGCAACGCCTCCCTCAAGCGATCCGAAGCGGCCCAATCCTTGGCTTTGCGCGCCTCCTCCCGCAACACGATAATGCGCTCGATCGCCTCTTCCGCCGTAGCCCCGTCAACGACGCTCGGCGTCGAGCCCGCGAGCGCCTCTTGTAACGCGCTTTGCAACCGCTCTTTCAAGTCGGCCGGAAGCTCGACCGGCGCGTCCTCGAGCCACGAAGCCTTGGGCTCGATGCCCAGCAGCTCGAGCCAATAGCCCAGGCGTTCGGCGGCCGCGACCGATTCCTCCGGCGAGGCGTTCGCGCGCGGAGCACTGCCGACAAACTCGTACAGCACGGCAAGGGCCGCCGCCGTGTTGAGGTCATCGTCGAGCGCCGCTTCCATCTTTGCGTCGAGGTCGAACTGCGGCGCGGGCGCCTCGGCGCGAGCCAGGAGGCGATACGCGGTCTTCACACGCACCAAGCCGAGTCCGGCAGCGCCGATCGAATCCTCGGTAAAGTTCATGACTTTGCGGTATCCCGTTTGCAGGAAGAGCCAGCGAATCGCCTGCGGATCGTGACGCTGCAGCAGATCGGAGAGCGGCTCGAAATTGCCCAGCGATTTTGCCATCTTCCGGCTGTCGAAGAGCAGAAGCCCGCCGTGCACCCAGAAGTTGGCCATCGGTGGGTGCGCCATCAGCGGCTCGCTTTGCGCGATCTCGTTCTCGTGATGCGGGAAGATCAGGTCGGCGCCGCCGCCGTGGATGTCGAAGCCGTTGCCTTGCGGGTCGAGCAACGAGCGCGCCATCGCCGAACACTCGATGTGCCAGCCCGGCCGCCCCTCGCCGTACGGCTCGAAAGCCCAGCGCGGCTCACCCGGCTTCGCGAACTTCCAGAGCGCAAAATCGAGCGGGTCTTCCTTGTACTCGTCGACGTCGATGCGCGCGCCCGCCTCCAGCTCCTCGATGTTGCGGTTGGCAAGCCTTCCATAATTCGGAAACGACGCGACGCGATAGTAGATGCCGTCTTGCGTCACGTACGCATGCCCGCTTGCCACGAGTTCGCGAATCATGACCTGAATTGGTTCGATGTAATTGGTGGCGTAAGGCTCTTCGTCGTACTCGAGCACATCCAGCCGGCGCATCGACTCTTTGAACTCGCCGTAATAGCGGTCGACGATCGCATGATAGTACTCGCCGGTCGTTTTTGCCGCGTTGATGCTGCGGTCGTCTATGTCGGTGACGTTTTGGACGTAGGTCACGCGGTAGCCGCGGTGCATCAAGTAGCGCCGCAGCACGTCGAAGAACAGGAAGGAGCGCGCATGTCCGAGGTGGGCCTGCGCGGACGGGGTCAAGCCGCAGACGTAGATGCGCACGTGGTCGTCGCGCAGCGGCTTGAACTCCTCGACGCGGCGCGTGCGCGTGTTATACAGTTTCACGCCGGCGCTAGATTACCCAGCTCCAGGCTTCCTCGTGCGGGCCTTCGCCCTGTTCCAACTCGAGCAGACGTTTCTCGAGTTGATCCACCTTGCGCTGCAGCACTACCAGCGCGTCCGCAGTCGGATCGGGCATATCAACCTGCGCGCGATCCGGGACGACACGAATCGGTTTACCGTCTTGGGCGACGATGCGCGCCGGCACTCCGACAACCGTCGCGTTGGCCGGAACGTCCTTCACCACGACCGAGCCGCCGCCGATTCGCGCATTGTCACCCACCGCGATCGCCCCGAGAACGGTCGAGTTGACGCCCACGACGACGTTGCGGCCGAGCGTCGGATGGCGCTTTGCGTGCGAAAGGCTCGTGCCGCCCAACGTCACGCCTTGGTAAATCGTGCAGCCCTCGCCGACTTTCGCGGTCTCGCCGATGACGACGCCCATCCCGTGATCGATGAAGACGCCTTTTCCGATGCTTGCCGCCGGGTGGATCTCGATCCCGGTCAGGAATCGCGAGAGGTTCGCAAAGAAGCGCGGCAGCAGCGGCAAGCCCGTGCGGTACAGGCTATGGATGACGCGATGCGCCACGATGGCGTGGAATCCGGGGTAGGAGAGGACGACGTCGAGCCATCCGCGCGCCGCGGGGTCGCGTTCGAGTGGTGCTCGCAGATCGGCAAGAAAGGCCTCGAATGGCTTGGCCATACTCGTCTACTCTAACAAATTTCGTCAGCCGGCGGATTCGATGAGCGCTACCGCGTG
>JASHPI010000017.1 GCA_030038215.1 Vulcanimicrobiota bacterium
CCGCATGCGTCCGTCAAACTCGGAATCGGCGACGACGCTGCGCTATGGCAGCCGTCACGCTCGCATCGTAGCGCAATCACGACCGACATGCTGGTCGAGGGCGTGCATTTTACTCGACAGAACATGACCCTCGAGGACGCGGGATGGCGCGCGATGGTGGCTAACCTCAGCGATCTGGCCGCGATGGGGGCGCGTCCGGTGCTTGCGACGGTCGCATTGGGAGTTCCGGGCGCGGCTGCCGCCGGCGAAATCCTCGAGCTCTACCGCGGCTTAGCCGCGGCCGCCAAGCAGTCCGAGGTCGACATCGTCGGCGGCGATTTGTCGCGCTCCGGCGTGTTGACGATCTCGATTGCGGCGATCGGCGAAGTACGCGCCTCGAACGTGAAGACGCGTTCGGGCGGGCGGCCGAATGACGTCCTGGCGGTCACCGGCGCGCTCGGCGCGGCCCGTGTCGGCCTGGAGCTCGCATTGGCTCCGAGCGCGATCGCGACCGATCTTGCCCAGAGCGCATTGCGCGCGTTTCGCCGTCCGCGGGCGCGTGAAGCCGAAGCGCGCTTTCTGGCGGCCAGCGCCAACGTGCACGCGATGATGGATTGTTCGGACGGCCTCTCGACCGATCTCGATCGTCTATGTCAGGCGAGCCGATGCGGCGCGCTCTTGGAATCGGTGCCGGTGGCGCCGGCGGCCCGCGCGCTGGCCGAGTGGCGCGGCGAAGATCCGCAAAGCTTTGCGCTGGCCGGCGGCGAGGATTTCGAGCTGCTTATCGCCGTGGAGCGGCGGGCATTCTCCTACCTTGCCGGCCGGTTCGCGCGCCGTTTTCGCCGACCGCTCGCTCGCGTAGGTATCCTGCGCGAGAGGCCCGGCATTGAATGGAACGGCGCCCCCTTAGCGCGTTCGGGCTGGGATCACTTCGCCTAAGCTAGGCGCGGCGGGTAACTCGCTGGGAGCGCAGGCACTGCGTGCAGACGCGGGCGGTGCGATGTACGCCGCGGTCGTCGATCCGCACCGATTGCAAGTTCGGCAGCCAGCGCCGCTTGGTTTTGTTCATCGCGTGGCTGACGTTGTTGCCGGCCTTAGGTCCCTTGCCACAGATTTCACAGCGCTTCGCCATAACCGGCAGATGGTACCACGTCGTCCACCCGGAGGGCAAGCGGAAATTGTTGACCGCAGGCAAGGATTCCCGCGATTCCGAAACCGCCCGCGGTGGACGTTCTTCCTTCCGCCGGCCAAGGAGCGGTCCGATGAGCCGAGCGCGCATCGCCGTCGATGCCATGGGGGGCGACCACGCGCCTGCGGAGATCGTGGCCGGCGCGCTGCTCGCTTCGGAGGCGTTCGACGCCCAGATCCTGCTGGTCGGCGACGAGGAAGCCGTGCGTCCGCTCTTGCGCGGTCCGCGCGGCGACCGCGTTCAAATCGTGCACGCCCCCGATGCGGTCCCGATGGACCTGCCGGCTTCGGCTTCGCTGCGTTCCTGCGAGCGAACTTCGCTCGGGATCGCCGTGAATCTCGTCAAGCAGGGCGAGGCCGATGCAGTTGTTTCGGCCGGCAACAGCGGCGCCTTCTTGGCGATTGCCTTGATCAAGTTGCGTACGATCGAAGGCATCTCGCGCCCGGCCATTGCGACGGTCTGGCCGGCGCTCAACGGTCCGACCGTTTTGCTCGATTCGGGCGCGAACGTGGACTGTCGTCCGGAGTGGCTCGAGCAGTTCGGCATCATGGGCTCGGCCTACGCAAAGGCCGTGCTTCACATCGCGACGCCGCGCGTCGCGGTCCTTTCCGTCGGCGAGGAGCGTAGCAAGGGCAACCAGCAGGTACTCGAAGCCGCGCGACTTCTCGAGGCCGCGCCGGTGGCATTTATCGGCAACGTCGAGGGACGCGACCTCTTCCATAACGTTGCCGACGTGATCGTTGCCGACGGTTTTGTGGGCAACGTCGTTCTCAAGACCGGCGAAGGGATGATTGCAGATCTCGCGACCGTAATGCGCGACACGCTGCTCGCCGGAAATCTGTTGACCAAGCTCGGCACCGCCCTGCTTGCACCGGCGCTGCGGCAGCTGGGTAAGAGATTCGATTATGAAACGTACGGCGGCGCACCATTTTTGGGACTACGAGGAAATTGCATCGTCACGCATGGGCGTGCCAGCCGCAAGGCGATCAAACACGCGATCGGCGCTGCCGTGCAAGAAGTCCGGCACGACGTCGTGGGAAAGATCACCGACCTGATTGCGCCTCACCTCGCTGCAACGTAGGGAACTCTAGAGGCTCCCCCTGGGAAACGTGCTCGGCGTCTACGTTCATCTCCCGTTTTGCCCGTATCTCTGCCCTTATTGCGACTTTGCGAAGTGGCCCCGGCGGGCGGCAGCAGCGCAGCGCTATTTGAGCGCATTGTACGCCGAGCTCGATCGGCACGCGCGCATCGGTGCCGCAACGCTCTACCTGGGAGGAGGGACGCCCAACGCCTACGACGCCGAGACGATCGAGGATCTGCTGGGGCGGCTGCGCGCGCATTTCGGTGCTGAACGTGATACATGTGAGATCGCCGAAGCCTCGATCGAAGTCAATCCCGAGCTCGTCCGCGCCGGCGACTTCGCGCGCTACCGCGATGCCGGCATCACGCGAATTTCGATCGGCGTGCAGTCGTTTGAGCCAAGTGAGATTCGCACGCTGGGCCGCAAGCACGCACCCGATCAAATCGCGCAGGTCGTCGCGCAGGCGCGAATTGCCGGGCTGCACTCCGTTTCGCTGGACTTGATCTTCGCCGTCCCCGGGCAGACGGCGGCGAGTTGGCGGCGCTCGCTCGAACAAACGATCGCTTTGGAGGTCGATCACGTATCGGTCTACGGCTTGACCGTTGAAGAGGGCACGCCTTACGCGCGATGGCGCGCGCGCCAACCCGACGCATTCTTCGACGATACGCGCGAGGCGGAGCTGTACGCGATTGCGATCGAGACGCTGCAAGCGTCCGGCTATGCGCAATACGAGATCAGCAACTTCGCACGCGACGGACATCAGTGCGCCCACAACCTCAACTATTGGGCAAACGGCGAGTACGTCGGTCTCGGCGTGGGTGCGGCCTCTTACCGAGATGGCCTACGGTCGGTCCACACGCGCTCGCTGGAAGCCTACGTGGAGGCGGCGTTGGCGGGGCGGCCGATTCCGTCGGAAGCCGAGCGCCTGGAAGGTCGCCGGCGCGCCGGCGAGGCGTTGATGTTGGCCCTACGCACGACGCAAGGGGTTCGACTGGGCGATTTCAAAGAGCGGTATGGCATCGATGTGATCCAGGATTATGCGACGGTCGTGCAACGATTCGCACAGACTGGATTGCTCGAACGCGTTGCGGATACGGTGCGCCTAACGCAACGCGGGAGGTTCGTTGCCAACGACGTTTGCGGAGCGTTCATAACATTCGACTAGCAGGGGACAATCTCTCGGGAAGCGTCCTACGCGGCGCCTTCGTCGTGGTCTTTGGCGTAACGGGTTTTCTACTCGGGCGCGAAGCGTATTTTAGCGTCTTTTCGCCGCATTTCGCCAGCGAAGGATTGCAGCTGACGTTCCTGATCCTCTCGCCGGTCGCCGGCGCGATCATCGGCGCGCTGCTCGCGCCCTTCGCGCAGGCGCTCTTTGAAGGTCAGCTCCAGCAGGCCGAGGGCGCAATGGAGCGCCTCTCGCCGGCCGAGATCGCGGGCGGCGCCGTCGGCTTGATCGTAGGTCTGCTGGTCGCGTTTCTGATCAAGAGCATCATCTTCGAGATGATCTCCAGCGCCGGCAAGGCCGGAACGTACATCGCGATCGTGCTCTACTTGATCGTCGCGATCTTCGCCGCCTACCTCGGCGCGCGCATCGGAGCGAAGATTCGAATCGTGCCCGTTCCGAGGAACATTGGCGGCAGCGCGGAGGGCGGCGTTGCAAAGATCGTCGATACCTCCGCCATCGTCGACGGCCGCATCGTCGAGATCGTGGAGAGCGGTTTTCTCGAAGGCGTGCTGATTATTCCACGCTTCGTCCTACGCGAACTGCAGACGATTGCCGATTCGGTCGACCCACTCAAGCGAACCCGCGGGCGCCGCGGTTTCGACGTGCTCAGCCGGCTGCAAGAACTGGCGGTTTTCGAGATTAGCGAACGGGACTATGACGACATGGCGCCGGGCAACGTCGATGCGCGATTGGTACGGCTGGCGCAGGACCTAGGAGCCAAGCTTGTCACGAACGACTACAACCTAAACCGCGTCGCGCACGTGGAGGGCGTCGGGGTGCTCAACGTCAACGAACTCGCCAATGCCGTAAAACCGGTCGTGTTGCCGGGCGAAGAGCTGCACGTCGCCGTGATTCGTGAAGGGAAAGAGCTGCATCAGGGCATCGGCTATCTCGAGGACGGCACGATGATCGTCGTCGAGCACGGTCGCCGCTTGATCGGTGAGGAGACCGACGTCGTCGTAACGAGCGTGCTGCAGACCGTCGCCGGTAGAATGATCTTCGCCCGGCCGAAACGCGAGGGCGTTGCGCCTTGAGATGGGGCGCCGTCATCGTGGCCGCCGGTCGCGGTGCGCGTCTCGGCCGTCCCAAGCAACTGCTCGACCTTGCCGGCCTGCCGATGGTGGGCTGGTCGATTCAAACCTTTGCCTCGATCGACGAGATCGCGGATCTCGTTGTCGCCACCGAGCCCGACCTCGTCGAGACGATGCGCGCGCTGGTCGGTCGCGTCGCGCCGAGATTTCCGCCGCGCGTCGTATGCGGTGGTCCGACGCGTCAGGCGAGCGTGCGTGAAGGGCTGCAAGCGTTGCCCAGCACGTGCGACGCGGTGCTCGTGCACGACGGCGCGCGGCCCCTGGTTAGCGACGGCGACGTGCGCGCGGGAATGCGCGAGGTCGGCGCCGGACGCGCTGCGCTGCTGGCCGCTCCTCTCGTCGATACGATCAAGGTTGTGACGCCGGGGTCGATGCTCGTCACCCGTACGCTCGATCGTTCGACGCTCTGGGCCGCACAGACCCCGCAGTTTGCGATGACCTCCGATTTAAGGCGCGCGCACGAGCGCGCGAGCGCCGACCGCATCGATGCGACCGATGACGCGATGCTGTTGGAGCGAATCGGCGTTGCAGTGGTCGTGGTCCCCGCCTCGGCGGAAAACTTCAAGGTGACGCTTCCACAAGACGTTGCGCGAGCAGCGACAATTCTGCGCGAACGAGGCCTGACGACGCGAGTTCACTCGTGAGGGTCGGTCATGGTTTCGACGCGCACCGTTTGGTTGATGGACGGACGCTCATTCTCGCCGGCGTGCGCGTTCCGTTCGAGCGCGGCGCCCTGGGCCATTCGGACGCCGACGTGGTAGCCCACGCCCTCGCCGACGCGCTGCTCGGCGCTGCCTCCTTAGGGGATCTGGGCGGCCGCTTCCCCGATACCGATCCGCGCTGGAAAGACGCCGACTCGATGGAGTTGCTGGCTCGCTGCGCTGCCGACGTGCGCGCGGCCGGCTATGCGATCATTAACGTCGATGCAACGATCCTGGTGGATCGCCCAAAGCTGGCTCCGTTCATCGTGCAAATGCGCGAAAACGTCGCCGCAAGACTCGCGGTCGGGGTAGACTCGGTCGGCCTTAAGGCCAAGACCAGCGAGGGAATGGGATACACCGGCGACGGCAGCGGCATCGCCGCCCACGCGGTAGCGCTCATCGAATCCGCCGGCTGACGAAATTTGTTAGAGTAGACGAGTATGGCCAAGCCATTCGAGGCCTTTCTTGCCGATCTGCGAGCACCACTCGAACGCGACCCCGCGGCGCGCGGATGGCTCGACGTCGTCCTCTCCTACCCCGGATTCCACGCCATCGTGGCGCATCGCGTCATCCATAGCCT
>JASHPI010000018.1 GCA_030038215.1 Vulcanimicrobiota bacterium
GTCATGGCGCATCTGCCCGTGGCTGCCGTGGCAGTGATGTCCCATTTGGTTTGTGTTGGATATTCAAAGGCGAGTACGGCATGGGATAGGAGTCCCGCTCCCACGCAAGGCGAGATGCTCAAGATGCGTGGGGTACCCCCGCCATGCGCCCACCAGTCAGTCGTCTGCGAAGGGAAGACCAAAAGCGGATCTTCAATGGGGTAGAGCAGGGTCGCGCGGAGTGTCACGATCACGGCCACGGATTGATTGTCGGCGCTGTGCACGATGATCGCGCAGGTTCCGTAGCGGTTGTCGTGGGGCGTGACCGTAAGCGTCTCGCTTGGCGGAGAGCTCCCGGACCGGCGCCGGCTGCTGGCACTTTCGACCAGCCCCGCACAACCGGAGATGTTGGGGGTGTACGGCGCGACCCCGCCGCTAACCGTGATCGGCCGCGGCGTCGCCCCGGGGTTCACAAATGTCAGCGTCTCCGGCGTCACGGTGAGCGGCGTGGCACGCACCGTCACGCCCACCGCGACCGACGAACCATTCCCCGAGCGCACCGAGAACACGCACGTGCCCGGCGCCACTGGCGTGACGGTAAGGGTACCGGGCAGACCGCCCGTGCCCGACACGTCGGCAACGCCTGCGCAGCCGGTGTCGATGTCATAGGGAGATGTGCCGCCGCTGACCGTCACGTCCTCTCCGGACGCCGACGGCGACGCGAACTCTAACGTCGTCGGTGTGACGCTGAAGGCCGGCGCACCAACCACGATCGCCACCGAGCGCGACTGTTTGACGGCCGACGAATCGTCCACCGTGATCCCGCACGATCCCGCGCCGGACGGCGTCACCGTCACTGAACCCGCCGAGGATAAGGTCGCGGGCGTGAACGTCGCGACGCCCGTGCAATCCGGCGAGCTGATCGTGTACGGCGCCGTTCCGCCGCTCACCGCGAAGGTCTGCGCCGACGAGGTCGGCGTCACGAACGTCAATGCCACCGGGGTGACCGACAACGTCGTGCCAACGCTAACGTTCACGATGACGGTCTGCTCTTGATGATCGGCCGAGGTAACTTTGATGACGCACGTTCCGCCCGGCGAGCTGGAGACCGGCGTCAGCGTGAAGGTCGGACTCGTGCCGGAAAGCGTAGCCACCGTCGTGCAACTGACTGCCGTCGCCTTGTACGGTGCCACGCCGCCGCTAGCGGTGAATGTTTGCGCCGGCGCCGTCGGACTGGCGAAGGTCACGGTCGAGGGTGCGACGGCCAACGGCGTCGCGCCGATCACGATCGATATCGACTGGGTTTGGTGATCGGCGCTGCGTAACACGATCACACACGAGCCGACACCCTTCCCGTTCGGCGCGACCGTGAATGGACCGCTCCCCGAAGACGGCGTCACGGTGACGAGCGTGCACTTTCCCAGATCGATCGTATAGGGCGCACGACCGCCTTTGGCGATGAGCTTCTCGCCCGGTGCGCTGGGGTTGGGGAAGGCAAAGTACGCCGGACTGACCACCAATGCGGTCGGTGCCACGACGACCGGGGCCCGCTGCGTAACGTGGTTCGCGCCCGTCACCGTAAGATCGCAGCTTCCCCCGCCGCCATTCGAGGCGACCGGTCTCACCGTGAATGGTCCGGGGCCCGATGCCGGGCTCACCGTCACGATGCCTTGGCACTGCGACGCGTCGATCGTGAACGGCGCCGCGCCGCCGGATACCGGAAGCGCCTGCGCCGGGGCGGTCGGGCCGCTAAACGCCAACCCACCAACTACCAGCGGCGGTACGTTGACGACGACCGACACGTCACCGCGTTCGCCGTTGCTCGAGCTGACCCGTATCGTACAGATGCCGCCGGCGGTCGCGCTCGCGATCGGCGTGACCGTAAACGAACTAGGAGAGGAACGGCTCACGCGTGCGAACGTCGAGCACTCCGACGCATCGATCGTGTACGGCGGCGTCCCGCCGCTCACGGTGAACGTGTTCTGCGGGCTGGTCGAGCTGGCGAACGTCAGCAGCGTCGGGTTGACCGTCAGCGACGGCGGAGGAGGAGGCGCCGTCGGCGGAGGTACCGGCGGGCTGCTCGGCGAGGTCGAGTGACTAGTCGCCGCCACCGCGATGCCCGCAGCCAAAGCCGCAGCGCCGAGCGCGATCGGTAAAACATCGGCCGCGTTCGACGCTTGAGTCGGCGCAAACCAAGTTGTGCCGTCGGTGAAATGCGCGTAAGCCGGCGCGCATTCGACGCTCGCGTAGGACGGCAACGACCTCACCGCCGGCTGTGTGGACGTATACGTCTGGGCGAGCGCGAACCGACCCGCTTGCTCTGGGCGCGCATCGGCGATCACATGACCCTGCGCGTCCAAGAACTGATACCGGAAGCGCGCGACGTCGATATCCTTGGTTCCGGCGACATTGAAGGTTGTGCGCAACATCGGCTGCGCGCCGGAGGTATCAATCTCGCAGTGTTGCACCACGAGCGGCGCATCTTGGTAGGCGATCACGCGCACGTCGGCGGCGCGTGTCCAGAGCGGCTGCACCAACAGCGCGAGGGCAGATGCGAACAGCAGAACGCTCCGGCGCACTACAAGTCGCCACGCCTTGGGTCCGCTACAGCGAATCCGAGGAGGCCGATGAAGTACGCCGGGCGAATTTGCTCCAAAATACCGCTCCCGACAGGTTCTAATGAAGACGGTATGCCGGCCGAGTCGGTTTCCCTTTCAGCCTACCGGCTGGAAGGTGTGTTGCATAGCGAGCGACCAAACGTCATTGGTGACGCACTCGTACGATTTGCTCGAACAACAGGTTCGCGAGCTGCTTGCCGGCGAGACCGATCTTATCGCAAACGCGGCCAACTTCGCGGCCTTTGTCTATTACGAGCTGCCCGAGGTCAACTGGGCCGGTTTTTATTTCATGACGCCGCACGGCGATCTGCTGCTCGGACCGTTCTGCGGACGCCCGGCGTGCATGCGCTTGCGGCGCGGGCGCGGCGTCTGCAGCGCAGCCGTCGAGCGTCGCGCGACGGTGGTGGTTGACGACGTAACGACGTTCGACGGACACGTCGCCTGTGACACTGACTCACGTTCCGAGCTGGTCGTGCCGTTGATCGATGAATCCGAGATGCGCGGCGTCTTCGATCTCGATAGTCCGCGCGTCGCGCGTTTCACCATCGCCGACCGCGACGGCATCGAACGACTGGTGCGGATCTTCAGCGCGTCGGTGCGATGGCCGAAGCTCGCCGAACGCTCAACGCGACCCACGTAAAGTTCGCCAGCGCCATCGAGCCGATCGCCAGAAAGACGGCCGCGAAGCCGAGGCGTGCCGCGATCGCTCCGCCGAGCAGCGGTCCCGTGAACATGCCCATGAACGTCGCGCTCGAGGTGAGCCCGTAGACCTGGCCCCGCCGCTCGAGCGGGAAGAGACGACCGATCAGCGCGTTGGCGGTCGGCAGCACGCCGCCTAAGAAGAGGCCGACGCCGAACCGCAGCGCGATGAACGCCCCGATGCTGTGCACGAACGCTTGTGGAATCGTGAAGCACGCGACGCCGAGCAGTGAGATCAGCAATACCCGCCGGTATCCGATGCGATCGCTGCGCTTGCCGAGAAATGGCGAGGCGATCAGATCGGCGAGTCCTGTGACCGCAAACGAAGCACCCGCCGCCATCGCCAGGCCGGGAACGTTCCCGACCAGTGACCGCACGAAGAGCGGCACGATCGGCTGCACGCCGAAGGCAACGACTTGCGCCAGCAACACCACGACGAACATCGGCGCGAGCTGCGGATGGACGGCAATCTCACGCAAACCTTGCCAGAACGGCGCGCGCGTTCCCACCGTGGTGCGCGGGTGCGCCTGCTCGCGCACGAAGAAGAGACAGACGAGCGTCGCGGTCAGCGCGAATGCGGACGTGAAGTAGAAAACGTGGCGGTAATCGCGGAACGTCTCGGCCAAAAATCCACCGAAGAGCGGGCCGACGAGGGCGCCGATCAGCTGTCCGGTCGCCATCCAGCCGAGTGAGAAGCCGAGATTCTCTTCAGGCACCTGCGTGCCGACCAATGCGACCGCGGCGGCGGAGAAGCCGCTGAAGACTCCCATGCAAGCGCGCGCGGCAAAGAGCTGCCAGACGTTTTGCACCAGGCCCATCACGGCGGTGAAGATCGAGATCGCAATGCAGGAGCGCACCACCATCGCTTTGCGGCCGGTCCGGTCGGCGATGCCGCCCCAAATCGGCGAGAAGATCGCCGCCATAAGGAAGTTGACCGAGGCGATGATCCCGGCCCAAATTGAGACCTTCGCGATCGGCGCGACGCCGAGCTGAATGATGAAGAGCGGCAAAAACGGGCCCGAAACGGAGAAGGCAAACGCCATCAACGCCTGGACGGTGACCATCAGCCACAGCGTGCGCTGCCAGCCTGCGAGCGGCTTCACGCCGCTCGCTGTTTGACGTTAGGTTCCGAAAAGCCGCGCTGGAAGACGAGTTGGGCTAGCGCGGAGGCGGCGGTCCGCCGTGCATCATCATGGGCCCGTGCTCATCGCCCGTCATGTCGTGCCCGGGGGAGAGCGTCTTCAGCAGCAGCGTGCCCGCATCGTACTGACGCGGCGTATGCTCCTGCTGGTTCTGGTCGTCGTGATGCCCCCAGCGTTGCTGCGCGCCCGCCGGCAGTTCGCTTTGAAGCTCGGTCTTCATCTGCTCGTGCAGCGCCTTGCTCTGCGTCTCGAACTGCTGGTGCGCGGCTAGGATCCGCGACTGCTCGCTTCCCGAGATCGCCCGATCGAGCTGCTTCGCGGTCGCTTCGAAGTCCGGATTCGGCGCGACGGCAAGCTCGCCGATCAGGGTTCCGACGTAACGGCGATGGACTGGGGTGAGCGAGGAGAGAATCTGGTAGCGCAGCTGCTGATGGAGCTGCTCTTCCTGCTGGCGGTATTTTTCGAAGGTCTGGAAGATCGCCTGGCGTTGAGCCGGGGTCGGCGGCGAGGGCGGCGTGTTGTTGTCGTCGGCCAAGGCCGCTATGGGAAATACGCTGAGCGCGAGAGCCAGCGCAAGAAAGCCTCTGTTCATGCGGCCATTCTATGGCCTCCTCGCGTAGATTACACTGAGAAATCGCTTGCCCGACAGGCTTGAAAACGGGCAAGCGTGGGAAAATCCCATGAATGTTTCAGCAGGTCCTTGACCCGTTCCATAATCTTTTTGTCACCTGGGTCGTCGCGCTGATTCCTGTGGTCCTTCTCCTGGTCTTGCTGGCGGTCTTTCGCATCTCCGCCTGGATCTCGACGCTGGTTGGATCGCTGGTCACGCTCCTGCTCGGGTGGGCCGTCTGGCAGATGCCGCTCGGCCCCGGAATCCACGCTTACCTCTACGGCTCGGCGACCGGCGTATGGAACGTCGGCTGGATTACGTTCTGGGGCGTCGTCCTCTTCAATACGCTGGTCGTGACCGGCGTGTTCGATAAATTCCGCCGCTGGATCTCGGCGCACGGAACGCGCGACGTGCGGGTCCAAGCGATTCTGTTCGCCTGGGCCTTCGGCGCGCTGCTCGAAGGATTGGTTGGATTCGGCTATCCGTGGGCAGTCGTAGCGCCGATCCTCATCGGCTTGGGCATTCCCGCGCTCGACGCGATCCGCGTCGCGGCAATCGCCAATAACGCTCCCGTCTCGTTCGGCGCCCTGGGCGCACCGATCATCGCGCTGGCCGCTGTGACCGGCCTTCCGCTCCTGGCGCTCTCCGGTTCGATCGGGCACATCGTCGCAGTTCTGGCGCTCCTGCCGCCCTGGATCCTCATCTATTTAGTGAGCGGGAAGCGCGGCTTCCGGGAAGGCTGGCCGCTGGCCGTGGTCGGTTCCCTCGGCTACATTGCCGGCCAGTTTCCGGTCGCGGTCTATCTTGGACCCTATCTGCCCGACATTGCCGGCTCCATCGTCTGCATCGCCGCACTACTGCTGTTGTTGCGGGTCTGGCGGCCGAAGACCGTGCTCGGCTACGGCGGCGAACCCCTGTCGGCGGCTGCCACAGCGGACGAAGCGCACGGTCTCACGTCGAGCGAGATCCTGCAAGCCTGGATGCCTTTCATCGTGCTTGTAGTCGTCGTGGTCTTGTGGACCGGCCCCTGGTCGCCGCTTCCGAAGATCTCGCTCTTTACCACCGGCGTCAAAGCGCTCTCGTCGATCCCCGGCGTCGTGAAGCCGGTTGCGGCAGCCTTCAACTTTACACCCTTCATCGGCGGCAGCGCCATCTTCGCCTCATGGATCATTATCGCGCTGCTGCTGCGCGTCAATGGCGCGCAGCTCGCCGAAGTCTTCCGCAACACCTGGCGGCAGATGTGGGGGGCGCTGCTGGTCGGCGTCTTCATTTTCGGACTCGCGTACGTCTATAACTACGCCGGCATCGCCTCGTCGCTCGCGTTCGCGTTCTCGAAGATCGGACCGGCGTTCATCATCGTCGCACCGATCCTCGGCTGGATCGGCGTCGCGCTCTCCGGCAGCAATACTTCCACCAACGCGATGTTCGGCGCATTTCAGAATATCGTCGGGAAGCTGCTGGGCTTCCCGACGCTCCTTCTGCCTACGCTGAACTCCGTCGGCGCAGAGATCGGCAAACCGGTCGCGCCGCAAACGGCCAGCGTCGGTGTCTCCACGACGGAGTACGTCCGGCGCGAGGGACCGGTGATCCGCCACAACATGGGCTGGACCTTCTTCTTACTCGGCTATCTCATCCTCATCGGCGTCGTTTTCTACTTTTTCTTCCCGAACGTCGTCACGCTTACGGGGACGTAACTAGCCGACGAGGTCGCGCCAGCTCGAGGCTCGCATGCCAACGCCGTAATAGCCGGCCGCGGCCTTGATATTCGCGAAGGCCTGACTGCGCTCGGTCTCGCTGACGCCGCCGACTTCGGAGAAGCGTGCGATCGCGCTGCGCACGTGGGCCGCGTCCGTCAGCGGCTCCTTACGCTCCTTGGGAAAGGCGAAGGCGCTGTCGGGAAGGCTCGCACGCGCGTGCTCCCCGTGGTCGCGCAATGGTTTCCATGTGATCTGCATCACGCAAGCGTAGTAGGCGGGCGTGAGCGGCACATTGCCGAACCTTGAGCAAGATGCAGACGAGCACCGAGAAGTTTCAAGGATTCTCACCGCAAGCGTTACGTTTTCTTCGCGACTTGCGCAAGAACAACGATCGCACCTGGTTCCAAACGCGCAAAGAACTCTACGAGCGCGAACTGCTCGCGCCGCTCCATGCCCTAACCGGAGGTCTTGCGACGGCGCTGCGCAGAGCCAAGATTCCGATCGATGCGGATCCGCGCCGCGCGGTCTTTCGCATCTATCGCGACGTACGATTCTCGCTCGACAAGAGCCCCTATAAGACGAATCTCGGCACCTATCTTCCCTACCGCGGCATTCGCGGCGCGCCCGGTGGCCTCTACGTGCACGTCGCGCCCAAGGAGTCGTTTGTCGCGACCGGCTTCTATCAATTAGAGAAGGACCAGCTCCAGCGCTGGCGCGCGGCGATGGCAGCTGAGCCCAAGCGCTTTGCCGCGGTGCTCCGCGCGCTGGAACGCAACGGCGCGGCGATCAGCGAGCACGGGGAAGCGCTCAAACGCATGCCGCGCGGATTCGAAGATCAGGCCGCAAGTCCAATCGCCGAGTATTTCCGCGTCTCCTCTTTCATGACGAGCGAAGAGCTTTCCGACGACGACGTGGCCGATGAAGCCTTGGTCGGACGCTGTGTAGCCCTCGTCAAGAGATCTAAGCCGCTGCTCGAGTACGGCTGGGAGCTGCTTACGCGCTGAGGTCTCGCAGGACGGCAGCCGCGGCACGTTTGCCGGGGAAGCCGCTGACGCAGCCGCCCGGGTGTGAACCCGAACCGCAGAGATAGAGATGACGCAGCGGGGCGCGCGTCGCGAAACGATCCTCGTAGATCTGTCCGGGCAGCAACTCGCCGTGAAAGATGTGGCCGCCGATCAAGCCGAAGCGCGACTCCAGATCGGGCGGCGCGAGCACTTGGCGGTGCTCGATGGCGTTCGGGAGATTCGGCGCGTGGCGCGCCAGGATCGCAACGATCTTCTCGGCCGCCGCGTCGCGTTTTGTCTGCGACCACCCGTCGCGGCGATCGTATGGAAAATACTGCGCGAAGATCGAGAGCACGTGCTTCCCGGGCGGCGCGATGCTCGGATCGGTCGGAGTCTGGAGAAAACATTCGATCAGCGGCTCTTCGCTCTCGCCGCCCTCGACCGCATCATCATAAGCCTTCTGCAGATACTCGATCGAGGACGCAATGTGAATTGTGGCGCGATGGTGCGGCTGCGCATCGGTTCCGGGACGGGAGGTGAAGTTGGGCAGCTCTCCCAGCGCGAGGTTCACCTTCAGCGACGGCCCGGTGCTCCTCCACTCGCGCACCTTCGTAACGAACGCGGCATCGAGCGCCGAAGGATCGAGCAGCTCGAGGAAGGTCGTCTGCGGATGCGCAGTGGACGCAACGACCCGCGCCTTTACGCTTCGTCCCTTCACCTCGATCCCGCAAGCGTGGCCGCTGTCGTCGACGAGGATTTTGGTGACGAGGCAATCGGTGAAGAGTTGAGCGCCGTGGGCGCGCGCCGCCGATGCGAGCGCTTGCGAAACGGATCCCATGCCGCCCCGCACGTAGGCCCACGCCCCTTGCACGCCGGTGAAGCGCCCGGCGAGATGGTGCGCCAAAACGTAGGCGGTGCCGGGATCGTGCGGGCCGCGGTAGGTGCCGATCAAGCCGTCGTTGACGAGCTCGGCTTGCAGCACCGGCGTGCGGACGTACTGCTCGACGAGGTCCGCCGCCGAGCCACGCAGCAGCGCTTGTGTTTGCGCATCGAAGCGATCGAAGTGCGGTTCCTCGTCAGAAAATGAATCGAAGAGCGCCCGTCCCAACCGATCGGTGCACTCGACGTAGGCTTCGAAGCCGGCGACGTCGCGGCGATCGAAGGCCGCTATCTCGCGCGCGGTCGCGTCGCCATCGCCGCTCAGTAAGAGCGAGCGGCCGTCGAGCAGCGGCGTGAACGCATACGGATCCTTGCGATAGTACGAGAGTCCGTGTGCGCACAGGTCCAGCGTGGTGACCAGCCACGGATCGAGCAGGCTGCATACGTATGAGGCAGTGGAGAGAGTATAGCCCGGCCAGACGCCGGTCTCGCTCACGGCCGCGCCGCCGATCGGCGAGCATCGCTAGAAAACGGCGACCGAATAGCCGGCTTTAGCCAGCAGCGCAGCGCAGGTCAGCCCGTTATGACCGGCGCCGATAACGACCGCATCGTAGGATTCCATCGCCAAGCTATACTATGTGCGAACGATGCCTCCATTGCGGCTGCTGCTGCCCGCAATTCCGTTCGCGGCCCTTTCGATCGCGGTGCCGCTGGTGAACCGCGTCGAACCGCGCATCCTCGGGCTCCCGTTCGTGCTGGCCTGGATCTCGGCATGGGTCGCGCTGACGCCCGCATTCCTCTGGGTGCTAGGGCGCCTGGAGAAGCGGTGGTAAGCAGCTCGCCGGCGGTTTCGCTGGCGATCGTCGCCGCGGTCGTGCTCGCGACGATCGTCTTTGCGCTGCTTGGCGTGCACCGGATCAAGATGAACCCACGCCAGTTCATCGTTGGCGGCCGTTCCTTCGGAACGCTCTTCCTCTGGGTGTTGTTGGCGGGCGAGATCTACACGAGCTTCACGTTCTTAGGTGCGGCCGGCTGGGCGTACGGCTTGGGCGCGCCGGCCTACTATATCCTAGCCTACGGGACCTGTGCGTACATCATCGGCTACTTTCTGCTGCCGGCGGTTTGGCGCGCCGGCAAAGAACACGATCTGCTCACCGGGCCCGACTTCTTCACCGCGTTTTATGGCAGCAAGACGCTAACGGTCGCGATTGCCGTTTGCCAGTTCGTCTTGGTGGTCCCCTATGTCACGCTACAGCTGAGCGCATTGCAGATTCTCCTGCAAATGGCCGGCTACGGCCGGTACGACGCGACCGCCTCGGTCGCGGTGGCCTTCATCCTCATCGCGCTCTTCGTGCTGACCGCCGGGCTGCGCGGCACGGCCTGGGCGAGCATCATCAAAGACATCCTGGTGATCGGCGCCGTCCTCTTCGCCGGCGTCGCAATTCCGATGCGCTTTTTCGGATCGCCGGCGGCGATGCTCGATCGCTTTGTGCGGCTCCATCCCCAGATGCTGGCGCTGGTGCCCGGCACCTCCGCGCACGGTACGATCTGGTTCGTCACCACGGTCCTGCTGACGGCGACCGGCTTCTTCATGGGCCCGCAATCGATGATCGCGACGTACAGCGGAAAAAGCGAAGCGGCGTTGCGCCGCAACGCCGTGCTGCTCCCGCTCTACCAGCTGATCTTGCTGTTGATGATCTTCGCCGGCTTCTCGGCGTTGCTGATCGCGCCGGGCTTGCACGGCACGCAGGTCGATCGTTCCTTTTTGACGGTCGTCGCGCGCTACTATCCGTCCTGGGTGTTGGGATTGATTGCTGGAGCCGGCGCGCTGGCCGCGCTCGTTCCGGCCTCGGGATTATTGCTCGCGGCGGCCAGCGTATTCGTCAAGAACGTGCTCGGCGACGCCTTCGGCGTCACGGCAAGCGACGCAGCGCGCACGCCGGCGACTCGGGTCGCGGTAATCGTCGTCGCGCTGCTCGCGCTCGGCCTCTGGCTGGCCGTGCCGCGCACGATCGTCGAGCTGTTGCTGATCTACTACAATGGGATCACGCAGTTCGCGCCCGGCGTCTTCGCGGCGCTCGTCTGGCGACGGGCCGATGCCTGGAGCGTGGGGGCCGGGTTGCTGGCCGGATTCGCGGTAGCGATTCCGCTGACGTACGCGAACATCGAGCCCTGGGGCATCAATGCCGGGTTCGCGGCGCTGCTGATCAACGCCGCGGTCGTGGTAGTGGTCTCGCTGCTAAGGCCTAGCGGTAGCTCGGACGCGACGCGAAGCAGTCCCGGCAATAGACCGGCTTATCGCCGCGCGGATTGAACGGCACCTCGGCGATGCCGCCGCAGTTGCTGCAGGTCGCTGTGAACATCTCGCGTGGACGCCCGCCACGGTCGCCGCCTCCGGAGCTGTTGGAGCGCATCGCCTTGCGCGCCTGGCGACAGTCGGGACAGCGATTCGGCTTGTTTTGGAAGCCTTTTTGCTCGTAAAATCGTTGTTCGCCCGAACTGAAGACAAACTGCCGCCCGCAGTCGACACAGTTGAGCATTTCATCTACGTACACGAAACGAGAAACTCCTTAGACTCTGCCGGCGTGCGGACTCGACGTCTGATCACCCGAGAATCCAACCACGTGACGAGAGCAGCATTTTG
>JASHPI010000019.1 GCA_030038215.1 Vulcanimicrobiota bacterium
AGCAAAACGCCGACGACCCACTGCAGCTCACGGGGCGCTTTATAGGCTCCAAAAATCACCACTTGAAGCAGGTGAAGGAAGACGAGCGCGATCATCGCCGACGCGCCCCAGTAGTGCACCGCAAGAAGGAAGTGCGTGAACGGATTGAGGTAGATCGCACGCGTCGATTCCCATGCGGTGGAGGCCGACGGCGCATAGAAGAACGTGAGGAAAATCCCGGTGACGATCTGGACGATCATCGCAAAGAGGGTCGCGCTGCCGAAGACGTACCAGTAGCTGGCTCCGCCGGGGACGTCCTCGGTCAGGAAATCCTTCGTCATCGAGACGAAGCCGGTGCGCTGTTCGATCCAGTTGAGCATAGTGTTCTTGATCCTTGCGCTCGGTTACGGTGAATACGAAATGACGATGCGCGCCGGCGTATTCGGCTGAAATTGAATCCAGGTTACCTCGGCCTTGCCGCTCTGATCGCGGAAGGGCAGCGGGTCGAGACCGCGCGGCGCCGGTCCGGCGAGGTGTGCCCCTTCGAAGTTGTATTGCGATCCGTGGCAGGGGCAGATGAACCGGTTCGCGTCGTCGCTCCAATTGTAGCGGCAACCGAGGTGCGGACAGACCGGGCTGAAGATGACGAATCCCATGTTCACGACGGTGAAAGGGACGTCGGCGGCGCCGCCGCTGCCGATGAAGATGTCCGGACGCGCGGCCTGGAATCTTGCCGGGTCCACCTTGATGCCCCAGACGTACTCGTCGGACTGCTCGGGCGGGAGGTAGCCGTCCTGGTAGATCATGGTGAAGGAGAGCTTCACCGGCTTCTCGGTCGCCTTTTGCAGCTGTTCCAGCTCCGCAGAGGTCAGCGGTGACCAGCTTCCCTGGTTGGTGCTCCTGGCCGGCAGGAGGGAGCCGATGATCGGTATGGCGAGGACCACGCCGATGATACCGCCGATTGCGACCGTAGCATTGGCCATGAACGTCCGGCGCGTTACCTCGTCGGCGGTCTCGGGTGTTTCGTACGCGCCGCCGCCGTGCGCGAGCCCCTGCGAGGCGTTACCTGGTGCTTGCATGAGGAAGCTTGCTCTCCTGAGTAAGTCGGAGGTGCCTATCGGCGCCTCTTTTCTCACTAAAGTGTACGGCGGCCCTTCCGCTGTGGCATAAGCGCAAAGTCGCCTTGCGCGGCGTCCGGCTACACCTTATAGCTGTGGAGGCCGGATATCCAGATATTGACACCCAGGTAGCAGAAGATGATCGAGAGGAATCCGATCACGCTGACCCAGTTCGTGCGCAGACCTCGCCAAGCGTGTCGCGTGTGGAGATGCATGTACGCGAGGTAGATGATCCACGAAAAGAGCGCCGCGGTCTCCTTGGGATCCCACTGCCAGTAGGCGCCCCACGCCTCCTTCGCCCACATCGCGCCGGTAATGATTCCGATCGTAATCAGCGGCAGACCGATGGCCACGGCGCGGTAGACGATCACGTCGAGCTGCGCCAGGCTCGGTAAAGCGCCGAGCCACGCGGCGACCGGATTGCCGGCTTGAGCGGCCGCGGCGATGGCGGGCGTGTCCCGCTGCATGCCGGTGGCGGCACCAACGGAAAAAGAGGCGGCGGGAATCGTCGCCCCGGTAGAGGTCGCTAGGTCGCGGGCGGCTCCCGCGCCCGCGAACGCCCGCTCCGCATAGTATTTCATCAGATAGATGCACGAGAAGACGAAGGCGACGAGAAAGGCGGCGTATGAAGATACGACGATCGGAACGTGGATCTTCGCCCAGTACGACTGGAGCGACGGTACCGGCGGCATCGTGCCCTCGTACCACGTGACGCCATAGGCCAGAAATATCGCGGCTAACGCCAGCACGAACCCGCCCGCGAACCAGAGGCGGTAGCGAAATGCAAAGCCGATGTAGATCGCTACCGACATCGCGGAGAAGAGCGAGAGGGAACCGTAGAGGTTGAGGAGCGGCCAGACGTGCGTCAGCTCGAAGCGCGCGATCAGCTGCGCAAACTGCGCCACGCAGCCGAGGATCGCGAGAGGCGCGCCGACGCGGCAGAGCCATTCTTCGCGCGAGAAGAAGTAGACGAGCAATGCGAGCGCCCCGAGCACGTACGCGGTCAGGGCGATTGCCATCAGGACTTCATCCAAAGACATGTTCGTGTACCTCTTGCCGCGGCGAGACCGCCATCGCCTCTCTCAACGCTACCATGAGTCGTCCAAACTCGTTCTCGAAAACGTCGTACCCTTTGACGGTCGTCGCCGCGCCCGCGACGCGAACGCGCTGCGGTCCCACCTCGTCGACCCGGATGTAAAGGCGAGCCGGCAGCAGGTAGAAAGAGACCAGAAGGCCCGACAGCAGTACGAAAGCGCCGATGCCGACCAGCGGGATGCCCGGATCGTAGCGGTACTGAAAGCCGCTGTAGAGCGTGTACCGGCTAGGGACGACCCGCCACCCCTCGCCGAGGTCGATCCAGCTGTGCAGCGGGACGACGACCTCGCCGATCGGGTTGCCGCTCTGCGAGATCGCCAGCACGACGGCTGGATTGTTCACCCGCGGATCTGCCGTCGGCATGCCCGTCTGCCGGTCGATGGTCGGGGCAAAGCGCTCGTAGAGCACGCTGCGCCCGGTTT
The DNA here is from genome assembly GCA_030038215.1 of Vulcanimicrobiota bacterium. Classification (GTDB taxonomy): domain Bacteria; phylum Vulcanimicrobiota; class Vulcanimicrobiia; order Vulcanimicrobiales; family Vulcanimicrobiaceae; genus Cybelea. The sequence goes on from JASHPI010000019.1 coordinate 2,615, forward strand.
GGGGAATCTCGAACGACTCGCCCTCGAGAAGCGTGCGGTTGGATAGCGCGCTCACGGGCTGACCGTTGCGCGTCACGAGAAAGCGAACGCCAAAGCCGTAGCTGGCCTGATAGTAGAGCGTGCCGTCGACATCGATCGGATGATTTACGCGCACCGTCATCTGCTTGGGTATGCCGTCGTTTCCGGTCACGGTGACGTGCGAAACGTAATCGATCGGCTGGTAGACCATGCCGCTTTTGGTCATGATCGGTGCGATCTTGTACGCGAAGCGGTCCAGCCGAATGATGGCGCGCGTCCTAGGAACTTGCGCTGTTTGCCCGGTCAGCAGCGCGATCTCACCGGAAAAGCCGCGAGCCCAGTAGAGCGTCGTTCCGGCCGCGATGATGACGAAACCGATGTGCGCGATGAGTACCCCGCGCCGGGCCCAGTTATGCTTGTCCGCAAAGCTCCACTCGACGCCGCTGAAGGTGCGCTCCCGCACGAGCCAACCGCGCGATGCGAAGAACTCCGCGATTCGCCGGCGCGCAGCCGCGGCGTCGCCGTCCGTGTCAAAGCTGGCGTGCAGCGGCATGTGTTCGACCTTGACGGCGTGGAGCGGGGGCAAACGCGCGGGGATGACGCGCTTGAACGTGCAGACGGTCAGTGACAGTAGAATCAAGCCGATGATTCCGACGTACCACGGCGAGTGGTAGATGTTGTCGAAGTTTAGGCGCAGAATTGCGCGCGCGATCGGCGCGGCGTAACTTTGAAAGTAGACGCTCGGATCCTGTCCTTGATCGACGACGACTCCGACCAGCGTGAGCAAGCCCCACACGACGAACAGGGAGACGGCGAAGAGCACGTTGCCGAAGGTTGACACGAAGTCGGCGTAGAGCGCGCGCAGCGTCATAGGCTCTGCTTACGAGTGCGCTCGAGAAGCACGATGACCCAAATCGAAATCTCGTAGAGGGCATACATCGGCAGCGCCAGCAAGGCCATCGTCAGCGGATTGCCGTCGGGTGCGGCGATGCCGCCGGCGATGAAGAAGGCGAAGATCGCGTGGCGGCGGTAACGCATCAGCCAGGCGGCGTTCACGATGCCCAACCGGGCCAATCCGACCAACACGATCGGTGTTTGGAATATGATCGCAAAGAGTGCCAGCAGGATCATCACGAAGTTCAAGGTCGTGGCCACGCCAAACGTCGGCGTTGCCACGGCGTCGGTAATATGCAGCAATGCCGCGATGACGCGCGGCAACACGACGTAGTGGCCGAACGCGATACCGGCCAGCGCCAGCAGCAGTGACGGCACGATGAACGAGTAAACCATACGCCGCGTGCGCGGATGGATTGCCGGCACGACGAAGAGCCAAAGCTG
>JASHPI010000173.1 GCA_030038215.1 Vulcanimicrobiota bacterium
GCGCGAATGCGCGCATGGATTATCCTCGTCGCGGCGACGACCATTGCATGTTCGGCGGGGGCTCCCGGCTCCACGCAGGCGACCGTTAGCGCCGCTCACGCTTTTCTCGGTTGTCCGTATCCTAGCGGGGACGTTTGGCAGCGAAGCGTCGCGAACGACGCGCCGGATTCGCGCGGCGCGGCTTGGATTGCTGCGACGATCGCGCAGGGCTCCGGCGGCGAAGGATTTGCGGCCAGCATACCCACGAACGAGCGAATCAACGAGGCCGACGATACGACGCCGCAACTTGCGGTCGCCGCGAAGAGTCAGTGGCACCGCCCCTATTCGCCGATTCCTTGGAACGCCGGCTTCTACATCGAACCGCTTTCCGACCACCACGCGCTCGTCTTGCAGAAGAAGAGCTGTCAATATTACGAGAGCTATCAAACCAGCTACGTTCCGGGCGACGGTTTAGCGGTCTACAGCAATCTGCACGTCGATCTCACGAAGCCATTCGTGCGACCGCTAACGGGCGCGTCCACCGCGAGCGGCATACCGATCGGTCTGATCGCCGTTCGGCCCGAAGAGCTGACGACCGGGGTCATCCATCACGCGCTCGGTTGGGATGCCGTTGAAGGCTCGCTCTCGCAGACTGCCTGCGTCTCCCCGGCTGGCGTGAGCGACTGCACGGATGACCTCCCCTATCGCGGACCCGCCGGCCTCACACCGATGCCGTACGGTGCGCACGCGCGCCTCAAACCTTCCTTCGATATCGACGGCTTCAGCCGTGAAGCCAAAATCGTTGCCCAGGCGATGAAGACCTATGGCCTCTTTGTCTACGACACGGGGTGCTGCAACGAGGTCGTCTTCGTCGACGATGTTTATGGAGCACCAATATGGACAAGTGCCGATGCCGCCGACCTGCGGCGCATCTCTCCGCAGGATCTCGAGATCGTTCCGCCGCCGCAATGAGCGGGGTGAAGTGCTGCTTTGCGCTGGCCAGCGCGCTCGCCCTGGCGGCGTGCGCGGGGAACGGTGCCGGCTCGCCGCTGCCGCAATCCGAAGCAATCCTCAGCCCGGCGCTTGCAGCCACGCACGCGTCCCAGAAGCCCCAGCTCTTCGTGACCTCGGCGGCGCCGTATTTCTTCGACGCCTACGCGCTCCCGCTGCGCAGCCACGAACGTCCTTCGATACGCGAGACCGGCATAAATGAACCGGTTCCCATTGCCAACGACGATCGCATGCTCTACGTCGGAAGTTTTGAGGACGGAAAGATCTACGCGTATGACTTGCCGCTGACGGCGAAACGTGGAAACGCATTTCCGGCCGGACTGGGCGACCTCTCCGGTCTAGCGGTCGGCGAGGATTATCTCTACGTCGCCGGTGAGGGACCGCGAGGCGAAGAAGTGCTCGCGTACCGGCTGCCGCTGATCGCGGGAGAGAAGCCTTCGGCTGCGGTTACCGGTTTCGCGAACCTCGATTTCCTCAACGTCGCCACGCGCAATCGCACCCTCTACATCGCGTCGACAACCAGCGGTACGGTCGGCGTCTACCATCTTCCGCTCGTAGACGGGGCGCGGCCCGACTACACGATCGAAACCGTGCCTCAAGACGACGGTGCAACCGGCGTCGCCGTCGATCGTACCGGCAAGCATCTCTACGTCTCGATGTGCGAGTTCGGCGATATCTACGATTACCAGCTCCCCTACCATCGCGGCGAGAAGCCCACGATTCTCGAGGTGGAATCGGAAAGCGGCCCCTATGGGATTGCCGTCGGCACAGATCGGCTCTTCGTGACGGCCGGGTCGCTGCTGGCCTATGCGCTGCCCTTAAAGCCGGGCGCAATGCCCGAAACCACGGTGCCGTTTGCGCGGGGCGCGGCGGCGGGCGTCAGCGCGTCGCTCTAAGCCGGCTGCCCTTCGGCTAGAGCCGTCGCCAACTCCGCGACGGCCTCGCGCAGGATCGGGACGTAACGCGCGAACTGTTCGGCGGGATCTCGAAGCGCACCGGTCTCCGTCAACATCTCGTTGTCGAACGTGATGGCGGGCGCGGTCGAGGTGGCCTCGATCTGCAATCGGTCGAGAACCTGGCGCAGCTGGGCCGCGCACCGGACGCCGCCGTGATGCCCATAGCTGACGATGACGGCGGGCTTGCCGTTCCATTCCTTGTAGAGATGATCGAGGGCATTCTTCAACGATGCCGGGTAGCCCCAATTGTATTGCGGCGTAACGAAGATGTAGCCGGCCGCCGCGGCAATCTTCCGGCTCCAGGCTTGCGTATGCTCGTGCAGGTAGATGCCGCGCGCCGGAATGTTGGGCTCGTCCGAGAGCGGCAAGTGCCAGTCGTTGAGGTCGACCAACTCGCCTTCAACGGTATCGAGGCCGGCAATGCTGCTCAACACCCACTCGGCAATCTGACGGCCGATCCGGTTGGCGCGGATGCTTCCGACGATGACGTAAATCTTGCTGCGCATCTGCGTCTAGTCTCTTCGCCGCCCGTCGTCTCCTCCAGCCGCTTGTGATACGATGGTCGACGTGCGCTTCCAAACAGTGCCCCTGACGCCGGCAATCGGCGCGACCGTCGAGGGAGTCGACCTCGCCGCCCTGCTGCCGGACGCCACGATCGCGGAGATCCGCGCGGCGCTGGACCAGCATCTCGTGCTCTTCTTCGAAGGACAATCACTCACGCCGCGTGCGCAGCGCGACTTTGCGGCGCGTTTCGGGGAGCTCTACGTGCATCCGTTTTACCCCGGTCATCCCGACGCACGCGAGGTGATGGTGCTCGCGCACGACGCGACGCATCGTGCCAACAGCGATCGCTGGCACAACGACGTGACCTATCTCGAACGGCCGCCGCAAGCTGCGGTCCTGTACGCGGAAGAGATTCCGGAGATCGGCGGCGACACGCTTTGGGCCAACATGTATCTGGCCCACGAAACCCTTTCGGAACCCTTAAGGCAGCTCGTCTCGGGGCTGCGCGCCGTGCACTCGTTCGCGAAGAACTTTACGCCGGAGCGCTTTACGGCGCTCGGTATGGACGAGCGCCGCGAGCAGATGTACGCGGCCCACCCGCCGGTCTCGCATCCCGTCGCGCGAACGAATTCCGAGACGGGGCGCAAGGCGCTCTACGTCAACGCGGACTTCACCTCGCACATCGAAGGCCTCTCGGCGCGCGAGAGCGAGCTGCTCTTGCGCTTTCTCTTCGAGCACATGGCGCAGCCGGAGTTTCAGGTGCGTTGGCGCTGGAAAGCCGGCACCGTGGCGATGTGGGACAACCGCTGGACGCAGCATTGCGCCCTGGCCGACTACTTTCCACGTTCGCGGCGCGTCCGTCGCGTCACGATCCTCGGCGAGCGGCCGGTTTAAGGCGATGCCTTACTGCGAGCCGATCCGTTCGTTCGCGTTGTCCAGCAGATAAATCTTGGAGGCGTAGCGCGCGCCC
>JASHPI010000174.1 GCA_030038215.1 Vulcanimicrobiota bacterium
TGAGGTTTCCACCGAGGCACTTGATGGCGGCGGCGGCAAGGACCCCTTCGGGCGCACCCCCGGTGCCCATTGCCACGTGGACTCCGGTCGACTCGATCGCCGTCGCTATGCACGCGTCGACGTCGCCGTCCGATATCAGCCGAATTCGCGCGCCGGCCGAGCGGACTTCATCGATCAACTCCGCATGCCGCGGCCGGTCGAGTATGATCACGCAAACGTCGTTGATCGGTTTTTCCAGTGCATTCGCGACGGCTTCGAGGTTGTCGCGGACCGGCGCGTCGATGTGAACGTACGGCGCGGCTTTCGGGCCGACCGCAAGCTTCTTCATATAGGTATCGGGCGCGTGAAGCAAGCCGCCGCGCTCGGCGATCGCCATGACGGCGATCGAGTTCGGCAGGCCGTTTGCCACGAGGTTGGTCCCTTCGACCGGGTCGACGGCAATGTCGACCTCGATGCCGCCGCGACCGACTTCTTCGCCGATGAAAAGCATCGGCGCTTCGTCGCGCTCGCCTTCACCGATGACGATGCGGCCGGTGATCTCCATCTCGCCGAGCGCTTCGCGCATCTTCTCAACCGCCGCCGCGTCAGCCGCCTCGCGTTCTCCGCGTCCCATCCAACGCGATGCCGCAAGCGCCGCGCTTTCGGTGACCTTTACGAAATCGAGCGAATGGACCGGGTGGTCCAGCACCGCGCGCGTCAATGGTCTCACCATGAGCCTGCTAGCCTACAAGGGAAGCGGCGCATTTCCTTTTAACAGGTCACGCCGTGTCCGCCAGCACGCGCCTCTTGCGCAGCCTTCCGCAGCCGTTCCACCTCGCGGATCTTCTGATCCCCGGCTGGGTCCCAGTCGTCGCGGTTAGCCTGGCCGGGCTCACGCTCGGCTTCTTTGCCTGGTACGCGTTGATCGTGCCGTTACACCACGCAACCGCGAGTCAGCTGGGACTTCTCTTGATCACGCCGGCCGGAATGGTTGCGACGCTGCTGGTCTGGATCGGCTATGCGCGGTACTTCGCGCACCGCTCCGGCATCACGCTCGTCCGATCGCTACAGTACGACGCGCTAACATGGATGCCGTTTCTGCTCCTTTGGCTTACCTTTGTCTTCGCACAGCAGGTCGCGCTCAGCGCGCGCGTCTTTCTGGTCGCGCTTTCCCTCTTCGCCATAGGGAAGGTTCTGATCTACGCCCGATTCAATCAAACGGTCCGCGAGGTGCTTATCGACTTCGTGGCCACGCGCGTCGCCATCGTCGTTATCGCAGAGCTGGCGGCGGTCATCATCGGGCAGCGCGCGGGTACGCACGTCCAGGAATCCCAGAACGTATTGCTGGCGGTTTGGGGACGCTGGGACGCGGTGCATTATCTCGACATCGCGACGCAGGGCTACCAGGGCACCAATATGGCGTTCTTTCCGCTCTTCCCGCTCCTAATTCGCGCCGTTGGATCCCTGGCTGGAAACCACTTGGTAGCCGGGCTGCTCATCTCCAACGTCTCGTTTTTCATCGCCCTGCTGTACCTTTATAAGCTGCTCCAGTACGAATACGATCGGGCCGTCGCCCGCCGTGCAATTTTCTACGTCTCGATTTTCCCCACGTCGGTCTATTTCAACGCCGTCTATACCGAATCGCTCTTTTTCATGCTCACCGTCGCGTCGTTCTACTACATGCGGGCGCGGATGTGGTGGGTGGCCGGAATTCTAGGTTTCTTTGCCGCGCTGACACGCGTCGAGGGCGTGCTGCTGATCGTCCCGTTCGTCATCGAATGGTTCGGCCGCTACCGCACCACGCCGCTTCGCGGATTGTACAACCTCATCCCGGGCGCCTTCATCCCGCTGGGCCTAGGACTGTACATGGCTTACCTCTGGGTCCTGACTGCCGACCCGCTCTACTTCTCCCACGTTCAAATTCATTGGAATCGGCACCTCGCGTGGCCGTGGGTCAGTATCATCAACGCCTTTACGAAGCTTGGTCACGCGACCAATGGAACGGTCGTGGCAACGCAATCGCTCGAGATCGCATTTACCGCCCTGATCATTGCCGTGCTGTTGGGCGGATGGCACAGCCTTCGCACGTCCTACATCGCCTACATGGCGCTCTCGCTCCTCATCCCAATGTCTACGTCGAATCTGATGTCGATGCCGCGTTTTGCTCTCGTCCTCTTTCCGATGTTCGCCATCATGGCGCGCTGGGGTGAGCGTCCCTGGGTCAACAATGTGATCCTGGCGTTTTCGCTGCCGCTGCTCGGACTTTTTACGGTTCTATTTACGAACTGGTACTGGGTTGCCTAAAGTGGCTTCACCGAGGGCCCTTACCTCGCTAGTCAACCGACGGGGTGTGCGTCAGTTCGCCAAGTTCGGCTTGGTGGGCGCATCGGGTTTTGTCGTCAATCTGATCCTCTTCACCCTCCTCCAGCGCGTCATCCCCAATCACGCGCGTCCGCTGCAGTATAACGTCATCTACACGATCGCGTTCCTCGGCGGCGGCGTCTCCAACTATTATTTCAATCGCATCTGGACGTTTCGGTCGACAGGTCACGCCGTACGCGAGGGAGCGAAGTTTTTGAGCGTTTCCGCGCTCGCACTCGTCGTCGGGCTCATCGTCTCCGCGCTGGTCAGTCCCTGGCTCGGCCACGGGCACCGGACGTGGTTCCTCGGAACGGTAGCCGGCATCTTCGTGAATTTCTTTGTCAACAAGTACTGGACGTTCCGTCACGTCCGATAGCGTAGCATCGCGTTCTTACTGGGGCGTCGCACTTCTGGCGATTCTCCTGGTCGCACTGGCGCTGCGCCTGCATGGTATCGGCAACCCAATCCTAGATCATCCCGGCTGGCGTCAAGGCGACACCGCCGCGATCGCTCGTAACTTCGCGCGTTTGCAATTCAACATCATGTATCCGCAGACGATCTACAACGGACCTCCGCCGAACTATGTCGAGCTCGAACTTCAGATCGTGCCCTTTTTGGCCGCGACGCTCTACAAGCTCTTTGGGATTCACGAGATCTTCGGACGTCTCATCACGCTCGTATTCAGTCTGGCGACGACCGCCGCGATCGCCTACTTCGCCCGTTGGCTTTTCGCCAGCCGCGTCGCGGGTGTAGTTGCCGCGCTATTCTATGCAATTTTTCCGGGAAGTGTCTATTACGGCCGAACCTTCACGCCCGACGGCGCGATGGTCTTCTTCCTCACCGTCGCCCTTTACGCGACGGCTCGATACTTGGTCGAGGACCAGCCGCCGTTCGGCCGGGCGCTGGCACTCGCCGTCACACTCCTCAGCGTCGCCTACCTCGCGAAGCCCGTGGCGGTCATCGCGCTCGCGCCTATTCTCGGTCTCGTCTGGGAGGTGGCCCGCCGCCCCGGGCGTACGCCTTGGAGTGCAATCGGGATTCTGCTCGTGGTTCCGCTGGTCGTTCTTTGGCTCTACGATCGGCGCGTCGCCTCCTACGCGGAATGGCATTGGACCAGCGGGATCACGAAGCTTCACGTTCTTCCCGCGCTCGCGGCCGCATTCGGCAGCGCCGGTGCCTTTGCGGCAAAGACATCGCAGTTCTGGCTTGTCGTCGGCATGCTGCGCGGAACGATGCTCGGGGACCTCTCCTTCCTGCTCGCGGTCGGAAGCTTTGCGGCGCTGCCGTGGATCGCCGCTCGCAGCAAGGCACTACTGTGGGGATGGCTGCTCGGCGGCTTAGCCTACATTTACGTCGTCGTGACCGTGGAGCGGGTCGATTACTACATGCTTCCGTTACTTCCGCTCTGTGCCTTGGCAATCGGCGGCGCGACCGCACGTTTCGTCGCGGAGGTTCGACGCTCCGAGTTGGCTCCCGCCGCGCGCTATGCGCTGCTCGGCCTCGTTCCCTTCCTCGCCCTCGTAACACTGCTGCTGGTACGCACCTCGATCGCGGCCTACTATGAGTACAACGAAGAGGCGTATCTTAACGCGCGGTATCTCGATCGCACGCTCCGCCCGAATGCCTTGGTCGTCATCGGTCACTACGGCCCTGACGTTCAATACTACATCGATCGCTTCGGCTGGGAGGAGGATCCCGCGCTATGGACGCCCTTCGATCAGCAGAGCGCCATCCGCAAAGGCGCGCGCTATTTCATCTCGATCGAGGATAACAGGCTGCGCCGCAATCTCGACCTCTGCGCCTGGATGGCCCGCTTCCCGTTGCGCAACACCAATATTGGTTGGCCGGTCTACGAAACAGACCCCACGAAAGTCTTGCCGGGCGCGCAGGACCTCTGGCGCGCCTTTCGCACCGCCGACCGAGCCGGCAGAGGTCGCGCCTTCCTCGACGCCCATCGCATTTGCATGGTGTCGCTCAAGGCCCGATGATGTCGTAGTTTTCGAGCGCCGCGTGAAAGGCGGCGGGTTGGACGGCGATGCTGCCGCGGTAGGGATAGTCCAGCGCTATGGTCAGAAATATTACCACGCCGATCAGGAAACTAAGCGATCCCACCATAATCGCTTGCATGGCGGTGTGGTGGAAGCCGAAGAGGTAGGTGAATCCGATCGTCACCAATGCGCCGATCAGGAGCACCCACCAGATGATTCCGTTGATTCCTCTCGAGTCGACCGTAAGGCGCGCATCGCGATCGAGAAGCGCCGTGTCGACCGCGGTCAGCATTTGCGCCTGGATATTTTGCAGGCGCATGGAGGTGACGGCGAGCGACCGAATCGTACCGGCGGTCCGCTCCAGCAGCGGGCTGGGAAGCCGAAACTCTGCGCCGCTGTGCATCAGCGGCCACTCGACCGTGATGACTGATTCCGTATAGCGACGTACTTCCCGGCGCAGTTTCTCTCCCTCGGGAAAGGCTTCGCTGTCGCGATAGATCGTTGACAGCGCGCCGGCCTCATCATACGTGCGCGCCTGCGCGACCTCAAACCGTTCCCAGACGCCGATTGCGATAAAAGCCAGCAGCACCGCGTAGATGACCCCGACCACGGCCAGAATGAAGCCGGCCAGGTCGTTGTGCGCCCTACGAACCTCATGCGAGGTGATCTTGGCAACGATGTAGCCGATGGCCAGCGACAGCAGAACGAAGCCGCCCACGATCACGACCGCAGCCACCGGCGTCGACAACGATTCAAGCCAGCCGATCATTATGTCGACAACCTAGGGCAACGGAAGCAGAGAGGTCGTCCCCTCAGTCGTGGCCGACTGCGCGGGCGTTTCGGGTACGCCGGAGGTGACCAGCTGGCGGTAGATGATCAGCCGATTCGTATTCTTCACGATATCGAGCTGCAGCTCGTAGCTTCGCTTGATGGCGGCCGTGAGATCGTCGGGGTCAAACGTGTAACCGAACCGCTTGAGGCTGCGCAACAGCAGCGCGTTGGTTACGTTGAGCTGGGCGAAAGCCCGCTGAATCTCCAGGCCGGTCGCGTGAAAGGTAGGATAGTTCGAGATGACGATCTCCCGCTTCAACTTAGCTTGGTCGACCGTCGTCTTCAGCGCGGCTAAGCGCAGGCTTTCCGGATCGACGGCGAGTCCGCCCTCGACGGTGGCCAACGCTTCGTCGAAGGCGCCCTTGCTGTACTGCACTTGTGCCAATTCAGCTGCCGCCTGTACGAAACCCGCCCGCGCACGGCTGTTCCTCGGATCGACGCGTAACGCCAGGCGGTAGGCCAGCGCAGCATCGTTGACGTTGCCATGGGCGAGCGCCGTATCGCCCTGATGGACTCGTGTGTTCACGATCCAGTTCTCAATCGATCCCGCGCAGCCCGTCAGGAGCAACGCTGCGCTCAGGACGAGCACGGCCCGAGTGTGCCGGCCACTAGCAGGCAGCCTGCTAAAGATGAACATGTACGGCAAAGCGTGCGACAACCTCAATAATTACCGCGGCCGGATAGAAGATCAGCTGCGAGAGCAACGTTCCCACGATGGCCGTCAGAGCCAGGTAGAACACCATCGAGCGAACCTCCTCGACGGTGCGCTTCCCATGGATGGCTTGATCGGTAATCATCGACGAGGTCGGATCGACGAAGAGCGTAAATGCGATCGTTCCGACGCCGTTGATCACGCCGGACAGGCTGATTGCGGTGCGCGCAACCCTAACGTCCAGGACCGACGCCAAAAACGAGGCCTGGACGCCGATCGCATAGACGCACATCACCACCGTGTTGAAGATCAGCAACCGCCGGGGAATCGTTCGCACGTCGAAGCTGCGGATTTGCGCAAGCGTGGGCAAATGCTGCGAACGAAGCACGTCGCGCAGCACCGCCGGTGAAAAGAATCGGCTCAGCGAGCCGGGAACCGAGCCGCGCGATTCGAACGAACGCACGCCGCGCCGAAATAGATAGGTGAACATCGGCAGCAGGAGCGCGAAGACGATCATGCCGGCAGTTCCGGCCAGCACGATCAGGCGCAGCTGTAGCTGGAAAAGACTTTGCCAAGCTGCGACTGCACTGGGATCCGCCTTCAGTCTCGTGACCGCGTTCCCGGCTTGATCGGAAAGCGGCCCAACGAAGAAAACCATGAAGAGATTTGCAAGCCGGCCGGTCGTCACCAGCAGATTGAAGAGGGAGATTGACGTGGCGATCCGCTTCGTTTGGACGCCTGCCAGGCGCGCGGCGTAGGCTCCGATTTGAATTCCTTGCACGACGAACGTGATGAGCATCGCGCCCAAGAGCCGGCCCGACCAGAGTTGCGGAACGAGTTCGCTATGCGGCGTCACGATTCCAGGCGATCGACCTTTCATCGACCGGCCCGATGATGCAGAGTCCCAGATTGGCGTCAATCAGGAGCTCGCGCGCGAGTTGCTGAACGTCGGCGGCGGTCACGGCATCGATCCGCTGTTCGATTTCCTCGTGGCTGACGTGCCGGCCGAGCGCAAACTCGTTGCGGCCGAGCCGAATCATTCGGCTCGAGCTCGACTCGAGGGACAGCGTGAGGTTCCCTTTGATGTGTTCCTTGGCCAGCTGGAACTCGGCAGCGTCGACTTCGGTGTTACGAATGCGCTCGAACTGCTCGACGATCACGTCGATGCACGCCTGCACGTTCTGGGGCGACGTGCCGGCATAGACGCCGAAAAGCCCGGCTGCTCGATACGCCGCTTGGAACGAGTAAACGCTATAGACCAGACCACGCTGCTCGCGAATCTCCTGGAAGAGCCGGCTCGACATTCCTCCCCCGAGAATCGTATCGAGCAGTGAGAGCGCGTAACGGCGGTCGTCCCGCACGTCGATGCCGCGCGTCCCCACCACGACGTAGGCCTGCTCGCTATCCTTATACTGGATGTGCGCCGCGGGGGTCGTCGCGGGCCGCTCGGCTTGCGGCAGCTCGCAGGCGCCCTCGAACGACGCGAACTGCTCGCGCACCAAGTCGACGAAGGCGTCGTGATCGACGTTCCCGGCCGCCGCGACGACGACCGAATTGGGCGCGTAGTGGGCTCGCATGTGGCTGCGCAAATCGTCGGGCGTCATGCGGACGATCGTGTCCGCAAAGCCGATCGTCGGCTCGCCGAGGTTCGATCCGCTCCACATGGTTTGAAGGAAAACGTCGTGAATGAGCTCGTCGGGCGAGTCTTCGTACATCTTGATCTCTTCCAAGACGACCTTCTGCTCCTTGCTCAACTCCGCCGGATCAAAGGCCGAGTGCACGAACATGTCGGTCAGCACGTCTAAAGCCAGCGGAACGTGCCGGTCGATGACTTTTGCGTAGTAACAGGTCGTCTCTTTATCCGTGAACGCGTTCAAATTGCCGCCCACGCCATCCATGGTTTCGGCGATCTGCCTCGCGGTTCGGCGCTTCGTTCCCTTGAAGAGCATGTGCTCGACGAGATGCGAGATGCCGCGGCGATCGTGCGTTTCGAGTGATGAGCCGACGTCAGCCCAGACTCCGACCGTTGCCGAGCGCACGCCCGGCATCGCTTCGGTCAAGATGCGCAGACCGCTGGGAAGCGTCGTCTTCCGATACACTAGTGCGCCCCCCTGAAGGCGGTGCGCGCCCAGTCGTCATCCCAAAAGACACTGTCGCTGCTTTGCGCGGCACGCGCCTGGATCGATGCGGGCGTCTCGCCGCGCCGGACGGAAATGCTGAACACGGTGCGCGAGGTCGGTTTCGCCAAGTCGCCGCTGACGATCACGCCCTTCCCAACGCTGATCGGAACGCTCGCCCAGGCGTCGATCTCCTCGGCGGTTGGTGCGGTCGCAAACGACCGCTCGATCAGCGTAATGACCTCGCTCACGAACTGCTCCCGCGTGATTGGCTGATGAAACTTGACGCCCCAGATGCGGATGCCGACGATCAAATGGCCGTTTAGCTCGTTGGCCGATATCTGACTCACCTCGGCCGCCCAGCGCGTGCTGAAAACCGTCTGGCCGATTCGAACCGCAATGTCGCGCCGATTGCCGACGGCGCGCGCAGCGGCATCCAGGTCGGCGACGCTGGGCGCGTAGGCACGGGCCGCGCTACAGGCCAAGCCGATCCCCAAGAGCATCGCAATCAGTGCGCGCCTGGGCGCCGCTCTCTCAATACGACTGCGCAAAGTAAGCCCTAACCTTAGCCGGTTCTCCGCAGACGACGCAGGTCGCACTCGCTTCTTCGAGCGGTCGCAGCACGCGGGTCGTTGCGGACGTCTCCGCCTTCACCAGCGCCTCGCATTCGGCGCGCTCGCACCAAGCGATGTCGACCATTCCGGCTCGGTCCTTACACAGCCGAAAGAACTCGGCGCGGTCCTGCACGACGTACGTATGAGATTCAAGGAACGCTTTGGCTTGCGCGTAGAGCGAGGCTTGGATGTCGCTTAACAATTCGGGCAGAACCTCGGCCAAGCGGTCGAGTGCGACCGTCCTTCGCTGGTCCTTGTCGTTCTTGTCGCGATCGCGACGCGCCAGCGTGGCCGTGGCCGCGTCGACGTCGCGGGGGCCGATCTCGATGCGCACCGGAACGCCACGCAGATCCCATTCGCTGTACTTCCAGCCCGGCTGCTCCTCGCGCGTGTCCACGCGCACCCGAAAGCCGGCCAGGCTGAGGCGCTCGGCCGCAGCCGTGCAGACCTCGATCGCGCGGTCGTCGCCCGAGCGCACGATCGGCACGAAGACGGCTTCGATCGGCGCCATCTTCGGCGGTATGCGCAGGCCGCGATCGTCGCCGTGGACCATGATAAGTCCGCCGAGCATGCGCCACGACACGCCCCAAGAGGTCGTGTATGCGTGCTTGATCCGTTGGTCGGCATCGACGAACGTAATGTCGTAAGCGCGCGCAAAATTTTGTCCGAGGTCGTGCGACGTTCCCGATTGCAGGGCTCTGCCATCGGGCATGAGCGCCTCGATCGCGAAGGTTTCGACCGCTCCGGGAAAGCGTTCGCCGGCGCTCTTACGGCCGGCGTAGACCGGAACGGCTGCAACGTTCTCGGCGAAATCGCGGTAGAGCTCGAGAATGCGCAACGTCTCCTCGCGCCCCTCTTCGGCCGTGGCATGCGCCGTGTGTCCTTCCTGCCAGAGAAACTCCATCGTGCGCAGGAACGGACGTGTCGCCTTTTCCCAGCGCACCACATTAGCCCACTGGTTGATAAGAACCGGCAGGTCGCGATAGGATTCGATCCACTGGGCGTACATCGTGCCGATGATCACTTCCGAGGTCGGACGAATCGCCAGACGTTCGGTCAACGTTTCGCTGCCGCCCTGCGTCACCCAGGCAACCTCCGGTGCGAAGCCTTCCACGTGCTCGGCCTCTTTGAGGAGCAAGCTCTCGGGAATCAGCAGCGGGAAGTAGGCGTTCTCGTGACCGGTCGCCTTGAAGCGCGCATCGAGGTGTGTCCGAAGATTCTCCCACAGCCCAAAGCCGTACGGCCGAAGCACGACACATCCGCGTACGGGTGAATACGAGACGAGTTCGGCCTTGAGGCAAGCGGCCGTGTACCACGCGGAGAGGTCGGCCGCCTTCGGAGGAATCTCCTTAACGACAACCGGAGCCAAAGCTTCGGACATGACCGGCCCCGCTTCGCGCGCGATGCCGAAACGGCCTTCGTGGGTGAGCGCATGAGTTGGGAACAGCAACGCCGCATAGCACCCCGATGCGCAGTCGCGTCGGAAGGCTCTCGGGCGCCTACGGCTTCGTTCTGCTGGTCGGTATCCTCAGTTTTTTCGCTGATTTTGCCTACGAGGGCGCGCGCAGCGTTACCGGGCCATTCCTTGGCTTCCTCGGCGCGACCGGCGCGATCGTTAGCATCGTCGGCGGTTTCGGCGAGTTCGCCGGCTACGGTCTGCGTCTGGTTTCGGGTCCCTGGGCGCAGCGCAGCGGACGATTTTGGCCGATAACGATCTTCGGCTACACCGTGCAAATGATCGCCGTACCGCTGCTGGCATTGGCGGGCAACTGGCCTACCGCCGCGGCGCTGATCGTTCTCGAGCGCGCCGGAAAAGGCATCCGGAATCCGCCGCGCGATGCCATGCTCGCCGTTGCCTCCAAGGAGATCGGCTACGGGTGGGGCTTCGGCCTTCACGAAGCGCTCGATCAGGCCGGAGCGCTGTGCGGTCCGTTGTTGATAGCGCTCGTCTTGACGCTCCGGCACTCGTACCGTCAGGCGTTCGCAGTACTCGCCATTCCTTCGTTGATCACCCTGGTATTGCTCGTCGTCGCGCGCGCCATCTACTCCGCTCCCGGCGAAATCGCACGTTCGCCGGAGCGTACCGCGGCTGACGAGAAGGAGCTACCGAAAATCTTCTGGCTCTACTTGGCGGGGGCCGCGCTCGTGGCGACGGGCTTCGCCGATTTCTCGCTGATTTCGTTTCACTTCCAAAGCGGGGCGCTGCACCTGAACAACTCCTGGCTTCCGATTTTCTACGCCGTAGCAATGGCCGCGAGCGGCGCCGGCTCGCTGGCGTTCGGCAAGCTCTTCGACCGATTCGGATTGATCGTGCTCATCCCGCTCACGCTGATTGCCGCCGCGTTCGCGCCGCTCGTCTTTTGGGGAGGCTTCGCGCTTGCCCTCGCGGGAGCGGCGATTTGGGGTATCGGTATGGGCGTTCACGAATCGATCATTCCGGCCGCCGTTGCGCACATGGTGCCCGAACATCGCCGCGCCAGAGCGTACGGCATCTTCACGGGATCCTACGGCATTGCATGGCTGCTCGGCAGCATCGTCATCGGTCTCCTGTACGGAGCGCACGGCGCGTCGCTCGGCTGGGTCGTCGGCTTCTGTATCGCCACGCAGCTCATCGCAACGCCGATCTTCTTCATCGTCAGCCGGAGGCTGAGGCAAGGAGAGAACCATGCCTAAACACACCCGCATCTACACGCGAACCGGAGACGACGGTACGACCGGACTGGTCGGCGGAGCGCGCATCAAGAAGAACGCGCTGCGCATTGAAACCTACGGCACCGTCGACGAGCTCTCGAGCGCAATCGGGCTGGCGCGCGCAGCGGTGCATCCATCGATCGCCGGCTTGCCGCGCGCGGCGCGCCTCGATCGCTGGCTCGGCTGGACGCAGGACGTTCTCTTCAATCTCGGCAGCGAGCTCGCGACGCTTCCCCAGGACCGGCGCGAGGCTACGCCGCGAATCCAAAGCTACGACGTCGCAGCGCTGGAACGCGCGATCGACGCAGCGCAGCGTGAACTCGAGCCATTGGCAAACTTCATCCACCCGAGCGGCTCACTTCCGGGCGCCTACCTCCACCTCGCGCGTACGATTTGCCGTCGAGCCGAGCGGCTTGCGGTCACGCTCGCCGAGCAAGACGAGGGCGTTTCCGCCGAAACGCTTCGCTATCTGAATCGCCTTTCCGATGCGCTCTTCGTCTGGTCGCGCTGGATCAACGCCGCACTCGGGGTGCCGGAGTATCGCTGGAACCCCTCCAGCAGCCCTCCGCAAGAGTAATTCCGCTTACGCGAACTCTCCCATACCCTCGGGCTCCACGACCGGAACCACCTCTTCGGGGTTCGATTTTCGAAAGCCATAAAGAAAGAACACCACTAAGCCCACGCCGAGCGCGCTGACAAACCAAATCCACGTTTCGGTCGATAGACCGAAAACCGCCAAGAACGCCGAGAGCACAATCCCGAGCGCCGGAAAGACCGGCACGAAGGGCGAGCGGAACGTTCTCGGGATGTCGGGGCGCTTGTAGCGTAAGTAAATTACACCGCCACAAACGACCATGAACGCAAGCAGCGTGCCGATATTGACCAGATTCAGCAGCTGAGCGAGCGGCACGATAAGCGCCAGAATCGCAACGGCAACGCCGGTAATCATCGTCATGAGAACGGGGGTCTGAAATCGCGGGTTCACTTTCGCGACGAACGGCGGGAGCATCTTGTCGCGCGCCATGACGTAGAAGATGCGCGTCTGTCCCAGCAGCGACGCGAGGGCAACCGACGTCGTACCGGCCAGCACCCCGACCGTAATCGCGATGTTCGCAAACCAGCTATGAAGCGGTTGCAGAGCAGCTTGAAGCGCGGCGTTTTGGTCTACTTGCTGCCACGGGACTGCGCCGACCAAGACAATCACCGTGGCGCAATAGAGCAGAGTGCCGATCGCAAGCGCGCCGATAACGCCGATCGGCACGTCGCGTGCCGGATTCTTCGTTTCCTCCGCGGTCGTCGTCGCGGTATCAAATCCGATGTAGCTGAAGAAAACCAGGGCCGCCCCCGGAATAATGCCGAATCCTCCGCCACCCGAGAAGGGCGCGAGATGCCCCCAGCCTCGCGGGGCAAAGTCGTGCAAATATGACGGATGAAAGAGCGTCGCGCCGAAGATGATAAAGACGATCAGCGCCCCTATTTTGAGCACGACGAAGATGTTGTTCGTGGTTGCCGTCTCGCGAATACCGACCGATAGCAAGGCCGAAAGCAGCAAAACGAAGATCGCCGCGACTACGTCATAGCGAGAGTGCAGGAAGTCCCAGTGTGTCGGTACCCACCACGATCCGTGGATCGTGAGTGAAGATACCTGCGCCCAAGCCGGCAGCGTGGTGCCGAACTCCTTGAGCACGGCTTGGATGGCGCCTGAAAACTGCTGCGCTACCGGCGCGGCGCTGATGCCGTACTCGAAGAGGAGCGCAAATCCGATAATCCATGCCACCAATTTGCCAAGCGTTGCGTACGAATACGTGTACGCCGAGCCGGCAATCGGCACCATCGAGCCGAGTTCTGCATAGGAAAGCGCGGCGAAAAGCGAAGCGAAGCCCGCGATCAGATAGGATATGAGAATGGCCGGGCCCGCCATTAAAATGCCCGGGCCGATAGTCGTGAAAATGCCGCCCCCGATCATCGTGCCTAAACCTATCGCGATCAGATCCTTACCGGTCAGGGCGCGCCGCAGGATTTTCTGCTTTGAAAGCGCGCGCAACTTATCAACGTTGGTCGTAGCGAAGAGGCGGGCGGCTAGCGACATTTCGCCCGGGTTCGCAGAGGAGGCCGTCTCAACCTACAAGCGGTCGGTTACTGCGGCGTGCCGCCCGATGGACTCGGGGCTTGACCGATGCCGGGCGTCGTGAGCTCGATGCGCGCGTCGCGTGGATCGTAGCTCGCGCGCACGTTGAAGGCCCGAGCGACGACGCTCAGCGAGATCATCACGCGGCCGCGCACCCGGAAGGGCGCGTGCTTTAGGGTGAGCGGCATGCCGTTGAGCGTGGCGTGCGTCTCTCCCACCTTCAATCGCAGCGACTGTCCGCCGAGCACGACGTCGATCGTTCCGTTTTTGCCATCCAGCTCGGTCTCCGCGCCAAGCGCGTCGGCGATCGAGCGCAGCGGCACGAATGCCTTGTCGGAGGCCGTTGTTACCGGCGCGACATCGCTGTCGACACGCTCGCCGTCGACGATCATGACGATCGGACGCGAGAACGCCAGTAGCGCCGAAATCGCTAATGCGACGACGGCGACAACCGCGAGATCCCGCCAGCTGAGCGTGCCGTATAGCTCGCGAGTTCGGCGAATCATACTGCCGGTTCCGCCGCCTTCGCGGCGCCGCCGACCTCATGCAGATAGTCGGGATATTTGTCGGCGATGACCTTCTCGATCTCCAGACGCAGCATGCCGAGCAGCTCGCTCTCGGGATACGTGCCGACCAGCTCCCCCGCACGATAGATCGCGCCCTTGCCCTTGCCGCCGGCGACGCCGACGTCGGCCATCTTCGATTCGCCCGGGCCGTTGACGACGCACCCCATGACCGCGACTTTCACTGGCGCGCTGTACGACTTCGCAATCGCTTCGACCGAGCGGCCGAGCTCGAGCACGGAGATCTCCGCGCGCCCGCACGACGGACAAGCGGTAATTTCAAAGCCTTTCTCACGCAGTCCGAGCGATTTGAGAATTCCCCAGCAGACCGGAACCTCTTCGATCGGATCGTCGGCGAGCGAGACGCGAAGCGTGTCGCCGATTCCCTCCCAGAGCAGGATTCCCAGGCCGATCGAGGATTTGATCGTCCCGTCGCGCAGCAACCCGGCCTCGGTGATACCCAGATGCAGCGCATAAGGCGTTTCACGCTCGCGCAATCTTTGATCCATCAGACGATAGGCTTGCACGGTGGTCGCAACGTCGTGCGCCTTCAGCGAGATCGCGATATCGGTATGCCCGTGCTCCTCGAGGATTTCGACGTGGCGCAGCGCGGAAAGCACCATCGCTTCAGCCGTGTGACCAAGGGTCTTCTCGAGGTCCGGCGCCAGCGAGCCCATGTTCACGCCGACGCGGATCGGAATGCCGCGCGCTTTGGCTGCGGTCACGACTTCGATGACCTTCTTCGGATCGCGAATGTTGCCCGGATTGAGACGAAGCTTCGCGACCCCGGCTTCGATCGCAGCCAGCGCCATCCGGTGATCGAAGTGGATGTCGGCGACGATCGGCACCGGCGAACGGTGGACGATCGCGGGCAAGCCGGCCGCGTCGGGCGGGTCTTTGACCGTCACCCGCACGACCTCGCAGCCCTCCATAGCCAGCCCGTAGACCTGTTCGAGCGTCTTGTCGGCATCCGCGGTATCGGTCGTGGTCATCGATTGCACCACGATCGGATGATCGCCACCGATCCAAACACCCTTTGCGTCGGCCTTTCCGGTCTTGTTTTGCAAGTAAATCGGCTTGCTCTTGCGCCGCAAGCGAAGCACCTTACATAACTCCTTGTCCGTTCACTAAGCGGGCGATGTCGTGAAATGCGACGAGCATGATCAGCGCCATAAGCGCCGCGAATCCGGCAACGTGGACCATCGCCTCCTTTTCGGGGTCGACCGGCCTCCCGCGGATCAGTTCGGCGATGATGAAGGCGGCGCGTCCGCCGTCCAGCGCCGGAATCGGCAGCAGATTGAAGAGGCCCAACGCGAACGAGATGGTGGCCGCCAGAGAAAAGTACGGTCCCCAACCCCAATCTTGCACGGTCACGGCAACTTGGCCCATGCCGATCGGACCTGAGACTTGCGGGGCGTACTTGGCGAACTGCGTTACCAGAAGGACGATGCCCCCCAGCGTCTGATCCGCAATCGAGGAAAACTCAGCACCGCTCTGGCGCACGGCCTCGGCGAAGCCTACCCGTTCGTAGGCGGGGACCGGTGAAAAGCCGATGCATCCCAGATTCTTTCCGACACTCGCGGGACAGGGCTTCGGGGTTACGTAGACCTCGGTTCGCGTGCCGTTACGCTCGTAAGTGAGATCGAGTCGCTTTCCAAGCGAGGCGTGGATCGTATCGACGAGCATCTTTCCGTTGGTAATCTCGACATCGTTGAGCGAGACGATGCGATCGCCCGGACGGATACCGGCGATCTGCGCAGGCGAACCGGAGATTACTTCGCCGACGACCGGCTGCGCTTTGTCGCTCGCAACTCCGAAGGCAAGCGCACCGATCAACAGGATAACGTAGCAGAGCACGAAGTTCGCGAACGGGCCGGCCAAGATGATCGCCAGCCGCTGCCAGGGGGATTTGGCTTGAAAGTTGCCGTCGGCGCCGCTCCGGCTCGATAAGAAGTCGCGCTGCTGCTGGGCTTCGGAGCTTTTGTTGTCCTCGCCCTCCATCGCGCAATAGCCGCCGATCGGGAAGATGCGCAACGCGTAGCGCGTGCCGCTGCGCGGTGACGTCCATTCGGCCAGACGCGGGCCGAAGCCAACCGAAAACTCGTTGACTCTGACGCCGTTACGCCGCGCGAGCACAAAATGGCCGAGCTCGTGGAGCACGACCAAAATCGAGAGCATCACGAGGAACGTGATGACCTTCTCGATTCCTACCAGGGTGACGACGGCTATCAGACTCAACGACGCGACGACCTTTCGATATTCTCAACGATTTGGGCTGCAGTTTTTCGGGCCTCCCGGTCGGCGGTTCTTACGCCCTCCAAGGTTGGCTCTCGGTCCGCAACCCGATCCAGTGCCTCTGCGATGGTAACGGGAATTTGGCCAAACTCGATTCTACCTTCGACGAACGCCTGGACGGCGACTTCGTTTGCAGCCGAGAGCACGGCCGGCCGGGCCCTTCCGGCGGCCAGCGCTTCGTACGCCAGCCGGACGCACGGAAAGCGGACTAGGTCAGGGGGCTCGAAGTCGTAGCGCATCGCGGTCTCTCCGGTTTTGGCGCCCAAGGCCCTCAGGACGTCAATATGTTCGCGGGCGGCAGCGCGTTCGGGGGCCCCAACGCCATCGGCGTTGGGGGGCGCGCAGCCTTTGGCGGAGCGCCTGTCAAAATCATCGGGGTCCCCAAACGACGGCAGTCGTTTGGGGTAGGAAAGCGCATAGCCGATCGGCAGACGCATATCCGGCGCGGCGAGCTGTCCTTTCACGTTGCCATCGGTGAAGAGGACGAAGCCGTGGGCGACCGACTGCGGATGAACGACGATCTGAATCTGCTCGCCGGGAAAACCGAAGAGCCGGCTGGCTTCGATGACCTCGAGACCTTTGTTCATCATCGTCGCCGAATCGATCGTGTTCTTCGTGCCCATCCGCCAGGTAGGGTGCGCGAGCGCCGCGTCGACGCCGGCTCGTTCCATCGCCTCGCGCGGCGCGCGCCAGAAAGGGCCGCCCGAGGCCGTCAACACGATCGACGCGACGCTCGAGCGTGCTTCGCCGACGAGACATTGAAAGATCGCGCTATGTTCGCTGTCGACGGGCAGCAGGTGAGCGCCGCTGCGGCGCGCAGAATCGACCAAAAGCTCGCCGGCCGCGACGATCAACTCCTTGTTTGCCACCGCAACATCGGTACCGCGGGCGACCGCCGCGAACACCGCGTCGAAGGCGACCGAACCGTCGGTGGCCGCCAGCAGGATCTCCGGTTCGCTCTCAACGGCGGCGCGCATCAACCCGGCGGGGCCGTCCTGCGCGGAGGTCGCGACTGGCGGGTGGAAGCGCTCCACTTGCTCCTGCAGAAGCGTGAGATTTCGGCCCGCCGCCAAGGCAACCACCTGGAACTCCTCGGGATAGGCGGCGATCACGTCGAGTGCTTGCGTCCCGATCGACCCCGTCGACCCCAATATCGCCACCCTCTTGCGCGCAGTCATTGTACTTGCAGAATTCCAAGGAGGTGGAGCGTCGCGAAGAACGCGACGCCGCCCAGCAGATACGAGTCGAAGCGGTCAAGCACGCCGCCGTGCCCTTGTATCATCGCACCGGCGTCCTTCACGCCGGCGTCGCGCTTGAACGCCGATTCGATGAGGTCGCCGACCTGAGCCGCGATGCTGGTGCTTGTGCCGATGATTGCGCCCTGCCACCATTGCAGATGAAGCGGTTCAAACCAGGTTGCCGCCGCCGCAAAGATCGTGGCGATCACCAGCGAACCGATTGAGCCTTCGACGGTTTTGCTTGGAGAAATTTTGGTTAGGGAATGCCGACCTATCAGCGTACCAATAACCATCGCGAACGTGTCGGTCAGCGCAATGATCACGATCACGTAGAAGGTTAACCACATCCCGTTGCCCGGGATCTGACGGATAAATACGAAATACGTCAGCAGCTTTCCGATATAGAGCACGGCCAGCAGCGTGTAAGCAGTGCGCGCGAAATAACCCTTCTGCTCGCCGTACATGCCGATGTAGAAGGCCGCGATCGCGATCCCGGCAAGAAGAACGCCTTCCCACTTGTGAAGCAGGCCGAACACGGCCATCGCGATGTACATGCCCACCCCGAGCACCGCGACGGGATACTCCAGCGGCTGACCTTTGATCGCGCAGAGGTAGTTGAACTCGTAGATGCTCGCAAAGCCGATCGCGAGCAGCAGCAGATAGAACGCCCACGGATAAACGACGCACAGCAGGCCGACCGCTGCGACGATCAGGCCGACGACGATCCGTCGCTCGGTTAGGCCCCCCCGAATCGCCGTTCCCGCTGTTGAAAATCGATCAGCGCTCGTACCAAATCATCCTTTGAGAAGTCCGGCCAGTAGACGTCGGTCATGACGAGCTCGGCGTACGCGGCCTGGTAAAGCAAGAAGTTCGAGAGGCGATGCTCGCCGCCTGGGCGGATCAGCAGGTCGAGCTCGGGCAGACCCGCGGTGTAGAGGTAGCGACCGATCATCGTCTCGTTGACGGCTTCGGGTGCAATGCTTCCGCCTGCGACGTCGCGTGCGATGGCTGCAACCGCGCGCGCGAGCTCTGCGTGCGAGCTGTAGTTCACCGCTAAATTAAGCAGGAGTCCGGTATTCGCAGCCGTCTGATTCTGAAGATCGGCCAGCGCCAGGCGCGGCGCTTGCGGCAACGATTCCCAATCACCGATCACGCGCACGCGAACGTTGTTGCGCCGCAGCTCGATTAGCTCGCCCCGCGCAAAGTGGACGCAAAGCTCGAATAGCAACGAAATCTCGCGCACGTCGCGGTTCCAGTTCTCGGTCGAGAAACCGTACACCGTGAGCACGCCGATGCCCAGATCGCTGGCGGCGCGAGTCACTCGCCGCAGCGCCACCATCCCGCGCCGATGCCCCTCGATAGCCGGCACGCCGTGCCGGCGTGCCCAGCGGCGATTGCCGTCCATGATGATCGCGATGTGACGCGGGAGCGTGCCCGGATCGAGCGAGAGGCGCGAGCCGGCAGCCAGCGAGACGCTCACGAGCCGGTCTCGGAGAGCTTGGCCGTCAGCGGGTCCTTCGCTAGCGGCTGGTACGATTCGTACCCAACCGTAAGTTCTACGTTCATGTCGTCCTGAGCACTTCGAATTCGCTCAGTGCAGGCTTCGTCGAAGGGCTGAAGGGGCATTTTCAGGCGCAGAACGCGCAACACCCCACAACCGATCCATGCACCGTACGGAGCGAGCACCGCAATCCGAACCGGCTGCTTTCGCAGCTTGCGCCGCGCCTGCACTTCCGGTAAGAGCGTCAAGTCCTCGCTCACACCTCCATGATCTCCTTCTCTTTTGCCGCGACCAGTGAGTCGATCTCCTTTACGTATTTGTCGGTCAGGCGCTGCAGCGTCTCTTGCATCCGCTTGCTGTCATCTTCAGTTATTTCGGACGACTTGAGCCTGCCGCGCAGCTCGTCGTGCGACTTGTGCCGGACGTTGCGAACCGCCACGCGCCCGTCCTCTGCCTTCTTCTTCACGACCTTGGCGAGATCTCTCCGGCGTTCTTCGTTCAGCGGCGGCACGATCAAGCGAATAGCCGCGCCGTCGACGTTCGGCGTGAGGCCCAGGTCGCTTTTCTCAATCGCTTTGCGGATCTCCGAGACGACGCCCTTGTCCCAAGCACTGATCAGCAGCGTGCGCGTGTCGGGCGTCGAAACGCCGGCAACCTGTTTGAGCGGAACCGATTGACCGTAGGCATCGACGTAGAGGCGATCGAGCAAGGCGGGCGTAGCGCGCCCGGTTCGAATCGAAGCGAACTCGGCCCGGGTTGCCTCCACGCATTTTTGCATCCTGGATTCGATCTCTCTAAAATATGCGTCCGTCACGACAACGTACCTTATACGTTTCTGGCGGCCACGGCTACGGCATCCTCGCGACGGCCGACGTACGTGCCGATGGGCTCTCCCAAGATGACCCGCCGAATGTTGCCCGGCGCGCTCATATCAAAAACGATCACCGGGAGCGCATTGTCCATGCATAGCGCCATCGAGGTCGAATCCATGACTTCCAGCCCGAGCTGCAGCACCTCCATATAATCGAGGCGTTCGAAACGCGTCGCGTTTGGATGCTTCTTCGGGTCGGCCGAGTAAATGCCGTCCACTTTGGTAGCCTTGAGAATCGCCGCGGCGCCGACCTCGACCGCGCGCAGTGCCGCCGTCGTATCGGTCGTGAAGTACGGGTTCCCGGTCCCCGCTGCAAAGATCACGACCCGCCCCTTTTCGAGGTGGCGGATCGCTCGACGCCGGATGTAGGGCTCGGCGATCTGGTGCATGGCGATCGCCGTCTGGACACGCGAGGGCACGCCCATGCGCTCGAGCGCGTCTTGCAGCGCCAAAGCGTTGATGACCGTCGCGAGCATTCCCATGTAGTCGGCCGTGGCACGTTCCATCCCGGCCTCCTCGTGCACTTTTCCGCGCCAAATGTTCCCACCACCTACGACGACCGCGACCGAAACGCCCGCGCGGCTCACCTCCGCAATCTGCTCGGCCATTGCGCGCGTCGTGCCGACGTCGACGCCGGCGTCCTCCCCGGCGAACGCTTCGCCGGAGATCTTGAGGAGGACGCGCGAAAACCGCGGTGCGTTCACCTTCCGAATCTTGCTCCTATTCGCCCAAAGCGTATCTCGTGAAGCGGCGAACCCGGATGTTCTCGCCAAGTGCACCCACCGCCCGATTGATCAAGTCGGCGACGCTGATCGAATCGTCCTTGACGTAGGGCTGCTCCAGGAGACAATGCTCCTCAAACCACTTGTTCAGCTTCCCCTCGACGATCTTTTCGATGATCTCCGGCGGCTTGCCGGCGCCGGCACCGGCGCGAAACTCCCCGCGCAGTTCATCGAGGATATCGCTCGGCACGCTTGTGCGGTCGAGGTAGCGAGGCGACATCGCGGCGATCTGAATCGCGACGTCCCGCGAGAGCTCGGCAAACTTTGGATTGCGCGCCACGAAATCGGTCTCGCTGTTGACTTCAACGAGCACGCCGATCTTGCCGCCGGCGTGAATGTAGCTGGCGATCAGACCTTCGTCGGCCTTGCGCTCGGCCTTGCGCGCCGCGCGAGACGCGCCGCGCTCGAAGAGCAGCGTTTTGGCTTGCGCTACGTCGCCGGCCGCATCGATGAGTGCCTGGCGGCAATCCATCATCGGCGCACTGGTCTCCTCGCGAAGCGCCTTAATCTCTTCGGGCTTGGGTTGATAGGAAATCAACTTAGGCCTCCGCCATCGTCAGCGGGGCTTCTTCGGCCTCGTCGGCTGGTGGCGAATAGGCTTCCTCGTCGTACGCGCTCTCGCTTTCGGTCTTGCCTTCGATGATCGCATCGGCGATTTTGCCGACCATTAACTTCACGGCGCGAATCGCATCATCGTTGCCGGGAATCGGATAATCGATCTCGTCCGGATCGCAGTTGGTATCGATGACGGCGATGATGGGAATCTTTAGCTTCCTCGCTTCGAGAACCGCGATGCGCTCCTTCTTGGGGTCCACGATGAAGACCGCATCGGGCAGACGGTGCATATCTTTGATACCGCCCAGAAAGCGCTCGAGCCGATTCATTTCGTCCTGGAGCTTAGCGACCTCTTTCTTGGGCAGGCGGTCGAAGTCGCCCTGAGTCTTCATGTTTTCCAACTCGCGCAAGCGTGCGATGCGCTTCTGGATCGTCGCAAAGTTGGTTAGCGTCCCGCCCAGCCAGCGCTGGTTGACGTAGAACGTTCCGGCCCGCTCGGCCTCCTCACGAACGACGTCTTGGGCCTGCTTCTTGGTGCCGACGAACAGAATGATGCGCCCCTCGCGCGCGAGCCGCTTCACGACCTCATAGGTTTCGCGCAGCTTTGCGACCGTGAGGGCGAGATCGATGATGTAGATGCCGTTGCGCTCTTGAAAGATGAAGGGCTTCATCTTAGGATTCCACCGGCGCGTCTGATGGCCGAAGTGGACGCCCGCTTCTAAGAGCTCTCGCATGGTAACGACGGACATTGATAACAAAACCTTTCTGGCTCCCGACCGCAGGCCTTCCCGCCGTCGCGGTCGTGTCCCGGAGCCATTACCACCCCGCCTCCGTGCGGGGTGAAGTATTGAACAGCCGCGCGATTATAGCACGAACTCCCGGGCGCGCGGCAAGCAGGCAAGCAAGCTACCGGCCAGGAGTAAGACGGGAAGCATCCGGCGTGGAATGAGCGCGCGATGCGCTGGTTGGTGACCGGAGGACTCGGCTTTATCGGCTCTCAGTTCATTCGCCTTGTCCTGCGCGAGCGGGCGGAGGTCTCGGTCGTCAATCTCGACGCGATGACCTACGCCGGGAATCCCGCCAACCTGCGCGACGTCGAGCACGATCCGCGCTATCGCTTCCACAAGGGCGACATCTGTGACGCGGGTGCGGTTGCCGAGGCCATTGGTCCCGGAGTGGACGCGATCGTCAACTTCGCCGCCGAAACGCACGTCGATCGCTCGATCCTCGATCCGAAGGACTTCCTGCACACCGATATCCTCGGGACGCACGTCCTCCTCGAGGCTCAGCGCGAACGCGGCGTCCGGCGCTATCTCCAGGTCTCGACCGACGAGGTGTACGGCGATGTCGCGGCCGGCGACTCGACCGAAAGCGACCCCCTGCGACCCCGCAGCCCGTACGCCGCCAGCAAAGCCGGTGCGGACCTTCAGGTCCTGGCATACCACGTCACCTACGGCGCCCCGGTTCTGATCACGCGCGGCAGCAACACGTACGGGCCGCGTCAATACCCGGAGAAGATCGTGCCGCTCTTCGTCACCAACCTCATCGACAACCAGCCCGTGCCGGTCTACGGCGATGGAGAGCAGATTCGCGATTGGCTCCACGTCGAGGACCACGCGCGCGCCATTCTTCACGTCCTCGAGCGCGGAAAGACGGGCAACGTCTATAATGTCGGCGGGGCAAACCCGCGGACGAATCTCGAACTCACGCGCCTGCTCGTCGAAGGGTGCGGCCGATCGATGGAGACGCACGTCGAACACGTTACCGATCGGCTTGGCCACGATCGGCGCTACGCCCTCGATACGGCTAAACTGCGCGCGCTCGGCTGGAGTCCGCGCGTGCCTTTTGACGAGGGCTTGCGTAGCACCGTCGCCTGGTATCGCGCCAATGAGTCGTGGTGGCGCCCGCTCAAAACCGGCGAGTACTTGGAGTATTACAAGAGGCAATATGCCCAGCGATAACCTTCCGCGCAAAGGCGTCGTGCTCGCCGGCGGACTCGGCACGCGCCTGCGGCCGCTCACGAAGGTCACCAACAAGCACTTGCTACCCGTCTACGATCGGCCGATGATCTACTATCCGATCCAGACGCTCTGCGACGCGGGGATTCGCGACATCATGCTCGTGACGGGCGGCGATTCGGCCGGCGATTTCCTTCGTCTACTCGGCAATGGCGCCGCCTTTGGCCTCAACGACATCTCGTACACGTATCAGGAGGGAGAGGGCGGCATCGCAGACGCCTTACGTCTATGCGAGCACTTCGCCGAAGGCGAGCGAATCGTGGTCGTCCTCGGAGATAACATCCTGCAAATGGGAATTACGCCATATCTGCGCAACTTTGCGCGGCAGGCGTCGGGAGCTCGCATTCTCCTCAAGGAAGTCGAGGACGCCGAGCGGTTCGGCGTGCCTGAGCTCGAGAACGACCGGATCGTTCGCATCGAAGAAAAGCCCGCCCAGCCGAAGAGCCGCTACGCCGTGACCGGCGTCTACATGTTCGACCGCCGCGTTTTCGATTTTATCAAGAAGCTTACGCCTTCGCAACGCGGCGAGCTGGAGATCGCGGACGTGCACAACCGCTACATCGCCGATGGCGACCTCTACTACGACGTCCTCCAAGGATGGTGGAGCGATGCAGGGACCTTCGAGAGCCTGTTTCGCGCAACGCAGTTGGTGGCGCGCGCTCGCCGCGCTAGCGATACTACGAGTGCGTGAAGCCGATCGGCAGCAGCGCGATTGCGACGACGACCAGCACGCCGGCCAAGGCGCTGCGGAACCAGCGCTCTGGGAGTCTGGTCACCAGTTGGGAGCCGACAAAAACGCCGGGAACCGATCCGAGCAATAGCAAACCGGCAAGTTTCGGGTTCACGTCGCCGATCTGCCAGTGACCCAACAGCGACGGAACGAGCACGACGATCGCGAAGGCGACGTCGGTCCCCACCAAACGGCGGAGTGCGACCGAGGGCGCGACGAGCAACAAGAGCGGCAACGTCAGAGAACCCGCGCCGATCGACGTGATGCTTACGGTCAGCCCGACGAAGAACCCGATCGCGGCGATGCGGAAGGTCGGCATCCCGTTGGCTTCGGCCGCCGATCGGTCTCCAGCAAGTCCGCGATTGAAGATGATGCCCGCGGCCGAGACCAACAGCGCCGCGGCGACCGCTAGCCGCAGCGCGTGCTCGAGTTGATGAATGTCTAAGACGCGGTGCAAGTGTGCGCTGACGATTACGCCGATGATTGCCCCCGGAAGTCCGCCTATGGATAGGCGCCACAGCACCGATGGTTGCACCGTCCGGCGCTGGACATGGGCGATCATCGCGACGAGCTTCGTTCCCAAAGCGAAGAGCAGATCGGATCCGATCGCCACGTCCGTCCCCACACCGAGAAACAGCACCAAGAGCGGCGTCGTCAGCGCGCCCGCGCCGACCCCGCTGTACGCGATGCAGACGCCGACGATGAACCCGACGATCACGAAGCTCATGTGTGCGTCATCTCTTCGATGAATTCGATCAAGCGCGCCGCCGACTCGGAAATGGTGTGCTTGGTGGTGTCGATGAGGAGATCCGGGTTTTCCGGCACTTCATAGGGCGATGAGATTCCGGTAAAGCGCGGGATCTCGCCGAGCCGCGCCCGTTTATAGTGGCCCTTGACGTCGCGCTGCTCGGCCGTCTGCAGATCGCAAGCGACGTAGATCTCGTAGAAGCGCCCGGGATAGGAGGCGCGCGCCTTGGCGCGATCGGCAGCGAACGGAGATATCAGCGCGCAAATGACGTTGAATCCTCCATCGGCGAGCACCGCTGCTACGGCGGCCGTTCGGCGAACGTTCTCGGTGCGATCCTCCTCGGAGAAGCCGAGATCCACGTTCAACGACGTACGGAGCGTGTCGCCGTCCAGCACGTAGACGTTCCGCCCGCGATCGAAGAGCATCCGCTGCACGGCCATTGCCAGGGTCGATTTCCCGGCGCTCGGTAGGCCGGTGAGCCAGAATACACCGCCGGCGTGACCGTTGCGTCTGAAGCGCTCCGCCGGCGAAACCGAAGAGATTTGCGCGACGACGTCGGTCGCCCCCTCGGAGCGCGGACGTCCGATGATCGCTCGAACGCGGCCGCCCGCTACGACGTTGGTTTCGTGCAGAAGCACGAATCGCCCGATGCTCGTGCCCTCTAGATCGTCGTCGGCCGCGATCAGTTCGCGCGCCGCGAGCGTAACGGCCGCCACGTCTCCCTTGCCGATCGTGTCGGCCGGCTGGCCGATTAGCGTGTCGGGATCGATCAGCTCATCGATCCTCTGCAGCGTTACCGCGAGTTCGCGCGTGCCGATGCGCAGACGCAGCGTCTCGCCTGGGAAGACGGGGTCGGCGCCGAGCCAGACGACCGTCGCCTGGAGCGCGTGACCCAGCGCGGGTCCGTCGCCCGGATAGCTGGCGACGGCCCCCCGATCGACAAAGATCCGCTCGTCGAGCGTCACGGCGACCGCGTCGCCGGCGCGCGCTTGCGCTACCTCTTGCGGCCAGCGGTGGATCGCGCTGACGACGGCATCGGTTTGCAGCGGCCAGAAAACGACGCGCTCCCCGCTGCGCAGCGTCCCGGCTTCGATGCGACCCGCTACAACGCGATTTCCGTCGCGCCGGTAGACGTCTTGTACGATGAAGCGCAGCGGTCCGCCCGAATGCGGCATATACGGATGAAGCTTCTCGAGCGATTCCAGCAGCGTCGCGCCCTTCCACCACGGCCACCGCCGGCTGCCGAGCGCGATGTTGTCGCCGTCGCGTGCCGCGACCGGGATGATATCGACGGGCGCGATATTGAGCTGCTCGAGGAAGTCGCGGATCTCGGCGCGGCGCCGCGCGAAGGCCGTCTCCGGTTCGTCTGCGAGGTCCAGCTTGTTGACCGCGACCAGCAGCTCTTTGAACCCGAACCACTGCAAGAAGAGCGCCTGCCGGCGCGTCTGCAGCGTGATCCCTTCGTCGACCGCAATCACCATGATTGCCGCGTCGACCTCCGATGCGCCGGTCAACAGATTGCGGATCAGCTCACGGTGGCCGGGAGCATCCACGAAGACATAGTCGCGGTCCGGCATGCGCAGCCAGATCCGCGAAATGTCGAGCGTGATGGCTTGATCGCGTTCGAGCTGGAAAGCGTCGAGCAGAAACGAATACTCGATCGGGACGCCGCGTTTGGTGCTCGAGTTCTCCAACTCGGCGAGTTTTTGGGGCGTGACCTGACCGAGATCGACCAGCATTCTCCCGAGGATCGTCGACTTGCCCGCGTCGACGTCCCCGACCATGACAATCCGAACCTGTCTCACATGTATCCCGTTGTGCGCAGCCTCTCGAAAGCGTCTTCGCTCTCGTGATCCATCGTCCGTCCCGCCCGTTCGGGCTCGCGCGTGGCCTCCAGCTCTGCGATCACGTCGTCAAGCGTTTCGGCGCGGCTAGGAATCGGAACCGTGATATTGCTCTCACCGAGCGAACGAAAGCGCATGCCGTCCCGCGCCAGGTACAG
>JASHPI010000175.1 GCA_030038215.1 Vulcanimicrobiota bacterium
ACAAAGCCGTCGAGATTGATCCGCAAATCGTCCAGCGTGGAATCGGCGAGACTGACGAACTTTCCACGACCGGCGAGATTGACGACCGCGTCGACCCGGCCAAATCTCGCGGCTGCCTCCGCGACGACCTTCGCCGCGGCGGCGGGATCGCTAATGTCGGCGGTCGCCGTCGACGCTCGCTCCAGTCCCGCGGCCAAGGCTTGAGCTGCATCGGCCGAGCGCGAGACGATGACCACCCGCGCTCCCTCGTCGTGAAGACGGCGCAGCGTCGCGCCGCCGACCCGCCCGGTTGCTCCGGCCAGCACGATCACGTCATCATTGAAAAGCATGGATTCCTCCCAAGAAACGGCTTCGCACCGTCATGGTTCGACAGGCTGACCATGACACCGGCAGTTCGATACGTTCAGGATAACACTGAGAGATTCTCAGGTTGACATTAGGATGACCCGGCCACGACCGGTCGAAGAAATGCACGTTAATAAAGAGGCGGGCCGTTATGAAGATGTCAGTCCTCCTTCGCTGTGGTCCGAGTTTTTGTGCGGCCGCCGTGATGCTTCCCGCGTGCAGCTCCCAGGCGCCCGTCCTGCCCAACGGATCCGTCGTCGCCTCTGCGCGGGTGGCGCTCGCACCGCGCTCTTCCTGGATGGATCCCGCCGCCGCGAGCGCAACGCTGCTGTACGTCAGCAACGGCGACGCCATCGTGAACGTCTACACGTATGCGGAGCGAAAGCTGGTGGGCGAGCTCATCAACTTTAAGCAGCCCGAGGGCGAGTGCACCGACGCCAAGGGCGACATCTACATTACCGATGCCGGCGCTGAGAAGATCGTGGAGTACGCGCACGGTGCGAAGACGCCGACCCGTACGATCAAAGCCGGTACGTACCGGCCTTACGCCTGCGCTATCAATCCTAAGAACGGCGACCTCGCGGTCGCAAACCTGGGCGGCGGCGACACGTCATACGGCCAGGGCAACGTCGCCATCTACGCACACGCCAAAGGCAGCCCGACGTTATATACGAACTCCGAAATGGTGTCCGTCAACGGCTGCGCGTACGATAAGTACGGCGACCTGCTGGCGACGGCCTACTTTTACGGCAGCAGTTACCCATATGACTTCACGTACTTCGCGTACCTACCCGCCAAGAGCCATGACTACCAGCTGATTGACCTGTTCCCCTCAAGTTACGGCTACGGTTTCAGCGTCTACGGCCTGGGCTGGGACGGTAAATACTTCACCGTCGACACACAGGACAGGCTGTACCTCTTCGCGATCAACATCAAGGCGCAGCCCGAGGGAACCGTTTCAATGCCGGGCGCGTTCGGGCCGGTGGCATTCAATAACACCAGTCCCGCGAAGCAGGCCACGCAAGCGCTCAGCGGTTCCGGTTCCGAGACCTCGAACACGGATGCCGTCGATTATTGGGACTATCCGGCGGGGGGCTCGCCGATCGAGAGCATCACCCACGGCGTCTACAAGCCGTTCGGCGTCGCCATTAGCTTCGCCAAGTAGGGAGCGCGGTATGAAAGCATTCGGTGTTGGTTCGAGCTTTTGCGCGGCCGTCGTGGTCTTGGCCGCGTGCAGCTCGCCGGCACCGGTCGTGCCCGGCGGGTCGTTCGCCGCGGCGGCACACGCGATGCCGCGCTTAGCGCGCTCCTCCTGGATGGATCCCGCCGCCGTGAGCGAGACGCTTCTCTACGTCAGCGACGGCGACGGCATCGTCAACGTCTACACCTATGCGGGACGCAAGCTGGTGGGCGAGCTCATCAACTTTAAGCAACCCGAGGGCGAGTGCACCGACGCCAAGGGCGACATCTACGTTACGGATGCCGGCGATGAGCAAATCGTGGAGTATGCGCACGGTGCGAAGACGCCGATTCGCACCATCAAAGGCGGGAAGTACGAGCCTTACGCCTGCGCCATCAATCCAAAGAACGGCGATCTCGCCGTCGCAAACGAGTACACGTCGCGCGGCCGGGGAAACGTCGCGGTCTATGCGCACGCCAAAGGCAAGCCGACCTACTATACAAATCCAAGCATGCCATCCGTGATCGGTTGCGCGTACGATAAGTACGGCGACCTGCTGACGGCGGCCTACTATTACGGCAGCGGCTACCCATACGACTACGCCTTCTTCGCGTACTTGCCCGCCAAGAGCCATAACTACCAGCTGATCGATCTGATCTCAAGTTACTTCGGTTTGAGCGTCTACGGCGTGGGCTGGGACGGCAAATACTTCACTGTCGACACACAGGACAAACTGTACCTCTACTCGATCAACATCAAGGGTCAAGGCGAGGGAACTATTTCGCTCTCCGGCGCCGACGGCCCAGTCGCGTTCAATAACACCAGTCCCGGAAAGCAGGCCACGCAAGCGGTCAGCGGTTCCGGTTCCTCCAGCTCGGATAACGCGAACACCGTCGATTTTTGGGACTATCCGGCGGGAGGCTCGCCGATCGTGACTCTCACGCACGGCGTCTACCGGCCGTTCGGCGTCGCTATTAGCTTCGACAAGTAGGAGCGCGGCATGAAAGCATTCGGTATTGTCGCAGCGATCGCACTCGCCGGTTGCGGCAGCGTCGCAACGCCTTCGGGAATCGATCCCGCGGCACTGACGCGCTTGTCGACGTCGGTTGCCGTCCGGGCTCCGGCCGCGCACCGCGATCGGCGCCGATCGTGG
>JASHPI010000176.1 GCA_030038215.1 Vulcanimicrobiota bacterium
ACTCCCGCAAGGCGAAGCAAGGCCCGCAAACGCCGCCGATAGGCTTCCCCGCTCACCGAACCTTTCCGAAGACGACGACGCTGTTGTGACCACCGAAGCCGAACGAATTCGAGAGCGCGACGCGAATGGGCGCGTGGCGCGCGATGTTCGGTACGTAGTCCAGCGTGCATTCAGGGTCCGGAAACTCATAGTTGGTCGTCGGCGGCATGATGTCGTTCTGAACCGCCAACGCCGTCGCGACGCCCTCGATGCCGCCGGCTGCGCCCAGCGCATGGCCGTGCATTGATTTCGTCGAGCTTACACCGATCTTGTAGGCGTGCTCGCCGAACGTCGCCTCGATCGCCTTGGATTCGGCCGGATCGCCCATCGGGGTCGAGGTGCCGTGCGCGTTGATGTAATCGACGTCCTCGGGTCTGATACCCGCGTGGGTGAATGCGCGCGCGAACGCAAGGCGAACGCCGCGGCCTTCGGGATCGGGGGCGACCAGGTCGTAAGCGTCCGAGGATTGTCCGTACCCCAGCACTTCGCAATAGATGCGCGCGTTGCGTGCTTTGGCGTGCTCGTACTCCTCGATCACCAAAACACCGGCGCCTTCGCCCAATACGAAGCCGTCGCGCTCTTTGTCAAACGGGCGGCTGGCATGGGTCGGATCGTCGTTGCGCGTCGACATGGCTCGCATCGAACTAAAACCGCCGATCGCAAGCGGCGAGACCGTGGCCTCGCTCCCGCCGGTGATCATCGCGACGGCATCGCCGTAGGCGATCGCGTTGTAGGCGGTGCAGATCGCGTCGTTGGCGCTAGCACAGGCGCTGGCCGTCGCAAAGAACGGTCCCTTGTACCCGAAGGTCATCGAAATGTGCGCCGGCGCGGCGTTGGCCATCAGCATCGGGATGAAGAACGGCGTCACCTTCGACCAGGTCCCGTTTTCGTTGGCTTTGTCGGAGTTGAGCCAAAACGTGATGATTCCGCCGATACCGGTGCCGATCACACCGCCCACGCGGCTCTTGAACTCGGGGTCGTCGGGAAGCTTTGCGTCTTCGATCGCTTCGCGGCCGGCCACCAGGGCGAACTGCGTGAAGCGGTCCATCCGGCGCGCCTCCTTGCGGCCGATCAGCCGCTCGGGGTCCCAATCCTTGACCTCGCCGGCAATCCGCGTGATGAAGTCGCTTGCGTCGAAGGCGGTAATCGGGCCGATTCCCGATTCGCCGGCGATCAGGCGTCTCCAGAAGTCATCGCGTGTGTTGCCGACCGGGGTGACCGCGCCGAGGCCCGTGACGACGACGCGCAGGCGGGCAGGCGGTTGGACAGTCGAAGCGCTCAAAACTTCACCAACTTACGGCGGGCCCTAGGCGGTTCCCCCCGCTCTGCGTGCTCGCAAGCGACCTCGCCTGAAGGGCCCGCCAAGCCGCGAATTGCACATCTCGACGCGTGCCATGAAGACGCGCGGCGAATTTCTTGGAGCCCTATCGCTGGGTGCGTTTGCACCGGTCATTCCCGCCTTTCCAAGCCCCTTGCGACGGCCGCCGATCCTGGCGCGCGGCGATCGGGTCGGTTTGATCGCTCCCGCCTCACCGCCGACCGATGGGGATATCGCCCAGGCGCGCGCGCACGTCGAGAGTCTCGGACTCGTCGCGGTCATGGGCGATTACGTTCGCGCGCGCGACGGTTACCTCGCCGGAACCGATGCGCAGCGCGCGGCCGACTTCAACCGCATGGCCCGCGATGCGAGCGTTCGCGCGATCGTCGCCATTCGAGGCGGCTACGGAACGATGCGAATCCTCGAGCTGCTCGACTACGCGGCGATCCGGCATGACCCGAAGATCGTGATGGGCTTCTCCGATCTCACCGCGTTGCTCAACGCGGTGACGACGCGCGCCGGAGTGGTCACGTTTCACGGACCGCTCGGCGCGCACGGGTCGTCGTGGAGTGGCGCGGCACGCACGTACGTCGAGCAACTGCTTTTCTCGGCGCAGCTTCCGCCGCGGCTGCAGATTGAGGATCCGCAACCGATCGTCTCCGGGCGAGCGCGCGGGCGATTGGCGGGCGGCAACCTTTCGCTGATCGCCGCATTGACTGGCACGCCGTTCGCGGTGCCCGCGCGCGACGCGCTGCTCTTCTTCGAAGAGACCGAGGAGGCGCCGTACCATCTCGATCGCATGCTGACGCAGCTGACATTGGCCGGGACGCTGACGGCAGCACGGGGCGTCGTGGTCGGGCAGTGCACGAAGTGCACGCCCAAGGGGTCGTCACCGACGGCCGAGCAGGTGATCGCCGAGTGCTTGCTCGCCGCCGGGCGTCCGGCCGTAGCGGGCGCTCCGATCGGCCATATTCCCACGCAGTGGGTGCTCCCGATCGGCGTGCTCGCCGAGCTCGACGCCGGTGCGGGAACCTTGGCCCTGCTCGAGCCTGCGCTTACGCCCCGCTAGCGCCGCGGCGGCGGAGGAGCAGGACCACGCAGAACGCTACCAGGACCGCCGCGACCAGCCCGCCCGCCGCCAACACGATCCGCGCCACCTCGACCCGCCGCCGGATGCCCGCGCAGTCGTCAAAGTCCGGCGTGAGCAGGTTTTGCGCGCACCACGGGACGCGCCACCAGCGCGTCCACGTGGGGCGGAGCACGCGATAGGAAGGCCAACCATTGGCCTGTTCGTCCCAGCGCGCGCGCATCGCGGGATCGAACGCCAAACGCACGTGCAGCTTTGAAAGCGCGGCTGCGTCCATCCGGCCGACGGCCCACGTGCGCGCAAAACTGCGCGCCGGCGCCCATGCCTGCGTCCAGTTGTCGAACGTAAACACATCGATGTCACGCAGCGAGTCTCCGTCGACGTGCAAAGCGTAGAATGCCGGGTTATTGTCGTAGATCGGCGAGATCGAACCGAGCACGATGATCGGCACGTCGCCGGCAAAGCGAAAGTCGAAGCGGTGCGCGTGCCCTGCGATCGCGAAAGCGACGTGATTTGCGGGCGCCGTAAGCATGCCGACGAGCGCGCTGTCGTAAGACGCCTTGAGGAATCGCCAGGCGACGAAGCCGTGAACGTACTCGGTCGCAAACGCATCGAAGCCCGGCGGAATGTGCATGACGACGACGTTGCGCTCGCCGTCAGGCGGTGAGCGCAGCACGCTTTGCAGCCACGTTAGTTCCGCCGACGCGCTATGCGCTCCATCGTCGCCGCAGTTGCCGGCGTATTCGGTGGACATCGGAATCGTGTTGAGCACGATCAAACGGAGGCCGGCTAGCGGAAGCTTTGCCGTGTAGTAGCCCCCGTGCGCGAACGAGGAGGCAAAGCCGGGCGCCGCGCCGCCGCGATTCACCAACGGCTCCCAGATGCGCGTAACCGCCGCCAGATACGCGCTGCCGTTGGTGCTGCGGTAGTCGCCGCACGGCGCGTCGTTATTCCC
>JASHPI010000177.1 GCA_030038215.1 Vulcanimicrobiota bacterium
GTCGTCAAGCACGAGAGCTCTTACTCCTATCCAAGCTCGCACGCCGCGATTGCAACGGGTTTTTACGCGCTCTGGGCCTTCATGCTAGCGGTTTCGGAGCTGCCGCGCCGGACCCGCGCGATTGGGGCTGGCTTGCTTTTGCTCTTCGCAACCGCAATTTGCTGGTCGCGCCTCGCCCTAGGCGCCCACTACATCACCGATCTTGCCGGCGGCGCCCTGTTTGCGCTTGCGATCGTTTCGGCCGGCGTGGCCATCGTGCCGTTGACCCTCCTGAGGCCGCCTGCGGGGCGCCCGTACCCACCGGCAGAATAGGGTGAGCCGATGGCTTACCTGGATTCCGCGCTCGCCGACATCGAACGCAAGGTCGATTCCGGCATCCCGCTCTCGATGGAAGACGGCCTGGCGCTCTACCGGACTCCCGACCTCCACAGCCTCGGGCGCATCGCGCGCCGGCAGAAGGAACGCAAGAGCGGAAAGAAAGTTTTCTACGTTCTGAACCGCTACATCAACTCGACGAACGTCTGTTTCGCCGGATGTACGTTTTGTTCGTTCGCGGCCGATGAGTTCAAGGAACCCGAGCGCGTCTTTCGCATGACCGCCGATCAAGTCTTCGCCAAAGCCACCGAAACCGGAACGAACTTCAACCAGCTTCATATCGTGGGCGGGCACGATCCGCGTCAGCTCTCGCTCGACTATTGGCTGCCGCTTATGCGCCGCTTCAAGAGCGAGCTGCCGTACGTGCAGCTCTCGCTCTTCACCGCCGCCGAGATCGAGTACATGGCCAAACGCCACCGGCTTTCGTTCCCGCAGATCGTCGCGGCGCTGAAGGAAGCCGGTCTACAGAACGTCAACGGCGGCGCCGCCGAGATCTTCGCCGACCGGACGCGCTCGAAGATCTGCCCGAACAAGGTTTCGACCGAGAACTGGCTCGCGATTCATGAGGAGCTGCACCGTCAGGGCATTGCGAGCAACGCAACGATGCTCTACGGTCACATCGAATCGCTCGAGGAACGCGTGGACCATTTGATCCGGCTGCGTGAGTCGCAAGAGCGCTCGCCCGGATACAATGCCTTCATTCCGCTTGCGTTTCATCCCGACGGCAACGAGCTCTCCTACTGCGGCTGGACGACCGGACTGGACGACATCCGTACCTTCGCCGTGGCGCGCTTGATGCTGAATAACTTCGATCACATCAAGGCCTACTGGATGATTCAGGGGCTCAAGGTCTGCCAGGTTGCCTTACACTTCGGCGCCGACGACATGGACGGCACGCACGGTTTGACCGACGAGGAGATGATCTACCACGCGGCCGGAACGCACTCGGGGCAGTACGTCGACGATCGCGAATTCCGCCGCCTGATCGAGGAGGCGGGCTACGTTCCAGTCCGCCGCAACTCCACGTACCAAGAGTTCGCCTGGGATTGGACGCCTCGAGAGCTGGTCGAAGCATGACGTTGCGCTGCGGTCGCATCAAGTACACCAACGATCTTCCGATCTACGCCGCGTTCGATGTGGGCGCAATCCCGTATCCGGGATCCCTCCATGCGGACGTTCCGGCACGCTTGAACGCGATGCTGCTCGAGGGCAAGCTCGATCTCAGTCCGATCAGCGCCTACACCTGGGCCGCGAACTTTCGCGAGCTCGTGCTCTTGCCGGATCTCTGCATCGGCGCCCGCGACGAAGTCGTCTCGGTCGTGCTGGTCTCGCCGATCGCGCCGGCGCTGCTCGACCGCGCGCAGGTCTTTGTTACCGAGGAGTCGGCTAGCGGACGCCACCTGTTGCGGGTGATCCTCGAGCGCCGCTACGGGGTGCATCCCGAATACGTCGACTCGCCGCGCCCGCTCGAGCGGGCGTTGGCCGGCGAACCGACCCTCCTGATCGGCGACGCGGCGATCGACGCGATCCTGCGCTTCCCGCCGGATCTGGTTTACGATCTGGGAACGCTCTGGCACGAGTGGACCGGCCATCAGACCGTCTTTGCGGTCTGGGCGGCGCGCCGCGACGTCTACGAGCGCGACGCCGCCGCAATCGGCGCCTGCATGCATGCGCTGACCGATGCCTACACCTGGTCGCGCGCGCACGGCGCCCAGGTCGTCGAGCTCGCCCAGCGCGCCATCGCGCGTCCGCCTGGCTTCTACGAAACCTACTACGGCAAGCTGAACTTCATGCTGCACGTCGCCGCGCAGAACGGTTTGGCCGCCTACTGCCGCCACCTGCTCGAGATCGGCGCCATCGCGGCGTTTCCATCCGCGCTCCCGGAACTGACCGGTGCCTTCGCTGACTGAGCTGCTCGATCGCGCGGCCGGCGGCGGCCGTTTGAGCTTCGACGAAGGCTTGCGGCTGTACGACGACGCCGACCTCCACGACCTCGGCGCCGCCGCGCACGCTCGGCGGATGGCGATGCATCCGCCTGACGTCGTGACGTACGTGATCGACACCACGATCAACTACACCAACGTCTGCAACGTGCACTGCAGCTTCTGCGCATTTTTCCGGCCGGAGCATCATCGCGAAGGCTACACGATGTCGCACGATCGGGTGCTCGAGCGCGTGAAGTATGCCGCCGACCAGGGCGCGACGCAAATCATGATCCAGGGCGGCGTCAATCCGGAGCTGCGCATCGAGTGGTTTGAAACGCTCTTCGAGCGCGTCGGCCGCGAGTATCCGCAGGTCGACATTCACTCGCTCTCGGTTTCGGAGATCGTCGGCCTGGCGCACGTCGAGGCGCTTCCGACGCGCGAGGTCTTGGCCCGCCTGAAGGCGGCCGGCATGAAGTCGCTGCCCGGGGCCGGCGCGGAGATTCTGGTCGAGCGCGTGCGCAAACGCATCTCGGCGCGCAAAGTCAAGCCGCACGAGTGGCTGGGCGTGATGCGCGAGGCGCAGCTGCTCGGCATGCCGACGACCGCGACCATGATGTTCGGCTCGATCGAGACGGCCGCCGAGCGGATCGAGCACCTCGACGTGCTCCGCCAACTGCAAGACGAGACCGGCGGCTTTACGGCCTTCATTCCTTGGTACTACGTGCCGTACAAGACGCCGCTGCGCGGCAAAGAGGCGACCGGCCTCGAGTACCTGCGTGTGTTGGCGATCTCGCGTCTCTATCTCGATAACTTCGCGCATCTGCAGGCCTCGTGGCTGACGCCCGGTCTCAAGATGGGGCAGCTCGCGCTGTTCTACGGCTGCGACGACATGGGCGGCACGATCATTGAGGAGCAGGTCGTCCACGACGCCGGCAGCACCAACGAAGCGACGCGCCGCGACCTCGAGGAGATCATCATCAAGGCCGGCTACAGACCCGTCGTGCGCGACACGTACTGGAATCTCCGCAGCAACATGCCCCTCGCCACCGCCGGCTAGCGCTCGCTTCAGCGGCTGATGACGACCCCGTACGTGGTAATCAAGCCAGTCAATTTCTTGATGGCAGCGCCGCCGGCCGGGTAGTCGTAGATTAGCACATCGGACTTCGACTTGCATGCGCTCGGCGCGATCAGCAAGTCGCTCGTGGTGTCGATAAAGAACTGCCGCACCAAACAGGCGTCGTTCAGCCGGATCGTTCCAGTGATGGTGGTCCCGGAGATGCGATAGACGCGTCCGTAGCGTTCGTCACCGACCGCAAGATCGGTGCCGTCGTATTGCACGCCGCCCGGGAATCGAAGCTTCAGACCCTTCGGCGTAACGTCTTCCATCTGCTTTGCACCGGCCGGCAGCTCTCCCAGTCTGCCGCTATCATTCGTATCCGTGCCATCAACGAAGGCGTCACCGGTGCTATCGTAGCCGACGAAAGCGTATGCGAACATTTCAGGATCGTGATAGAACTTCGGCGTTCCGGTCCCGCGTTTGAAGACGAAAAGTCCGCCGGGGGACGATGAGTTGACGGTCGTGACAACCGCTAAGTCTTCGTTGATCGGATTCACGGCGCACGCATCGAGAAAGTACGCCGTCAAGCTGTTGCCGATCTGGAGGACGCGAATGGGCTTCGTGCCGCCGCGCTTGAACTCGCTAACCTCGTTCGTCGAAGGGCCCGATACGACCCAAACGTTACCCGAGCGTGGATTGACGCACAGACCTTCGGGAGTCTCGACCGTCAGCGACCCTAGTCGCTTCAGCTGCGGATACGAATAAATTCCGACGGCGTTTTTGCTGCTTTCGGAAACGTACAGGAGGTCGCCGTCGGAGGTTGTTGCAGCGGGGTTCACCCCCTGCGGCGCGACCGGCGAGGGGGCGCCGGCACATCCGGGCAGGACCTCGACGGCCACGAGGATCCCAACAGCGCTAAGGAACCGCCGTACAGAACTCATTGCTGCCCCTCCGAGTGCGCGGGTTTTCGACACGCTACGTTATACCCGGTCATGGTTCGACAAGCTCACCATGACACCGGAAGAGGCTCACCATGACGCTGGGAGGCGTCGGGAGAGGTCGTTTCTACGCTATGGTGGCGGCGCCGAGGACTTCGTCGGTTTCGGGATCGAGCAGCGCGACGAGTTGGCCCGGCGCGATCGCGCGCTGCGCCTCCTCGAAGCGTAGAATCAGCTCGCCGTCATCGTGCACCGTCGCGACCGCGCGGGCGGCGGCGCCGCGATAGCGAATCATCGCGCGCACCGGCGTTTCGGGCCGCGCGAAACGTTCCGGACGTATGAGGTTCAGCTCGTTGGCGCGGAGCAGGTTCGAGAACAGCGCCTCTTCGGGACCGACCACGACGGTGTTGGTCGCGGCGTCGATGCGGGTGACGTAACGCGGCCCATCGTTGCTCACCGGGACGCGCGCGCGCTGGCCGATCGTGTAGTTGACGATGCCGGCGTGCTCGCCGAGTAGCTCGCCGGTCGTGGCAACGACCGCACCCGATCGCTTCGTTTCGGGGCGAACGCGTGCCAGCACCGCGCGATAGTCACCGCCTTCGACGAAGCAGATGTCCTGCGATTCGGTCTTGTCGTGGACCGGAAGGCCGAGCCGGCGCGCGTGCTCGCGCGTCGTCGCTTTGTCGAGCTCGCCCAGCGGCAAGAGCAGCAGGCGCAGCTGGGACGGCGCCAGCTGCGCGAGCGCGTATGCCTGGTCCTTCGCATGGGCGTTGCGGAAGAGGTGCGGCCCGTCTTCGCGATGCTCGAGGCGCGCGTAATGGCCGGTTGCGACGTAGTG
Organism: Vulcanimicrobiota bacterium; assembly: GCA_030038215.1. GTDB lineage: Bacteria > Vulcanimicrobiota > Vulcanimicrobiia > Vulcanimicrobiales > Vulcanimicrobiaceae > Cybelea. The sequence goes on from JASHPI010000177.1 coordinate 5,134, forward strand.
CGCGCCAAGCCGATCCGCGTATGCGGCCAGCGTCCCGAGCTTGACGAAGTTGTTGCACGAAACGCACGGATTGGGCGTGCGCCCCGTCGCATAGTCGTCGGCAAAGCGCTCGACGACGCTCCGGCGAAAGGCCTGCTCGAAATCGAGCACGTAGTGCGGGATGCCCAGAACCGCTGCGCTGCGGCGCGCGTCGTCGAAATCGTCCATACCGCAACAGCTTTTCGCGTGTGCCGGCCGCGACGGCGTATACATCTTCATCGTGATTCCGACGACGTCGTAACCCGCTTCGAGTAAGAGACCAGCGGCAACCGCGGAGTCTACGCCTCCGCTCATCGCCGCAATGACGCGTTCCTTAGCCATCTGACGTGGGACAGGATAACACTAAGGCGAGGCTAACTCAAAGCGCAGATGTTGGGTGAACGGTTCCGCGCCGCGCGCGAGGCGCGCGGCCTGTCCTTGTCCGATGTCTCCGAGCAGATACGCATTCGCTCGCTCTACCTGGCGGCCATCGAAGATGAGAACTGGGACGCGATCGGGGCGCCGGTCTACGTACGCGGCTTTTTGCGGACGTACGCACGCTTCCTTGGGTTGGATTCAGAAGAGGCGGTCGCCGCCTTTAATGCGACCCTGCCGGCCGCGCCGGCCGGCGAGGCGACCGGGCCGGCCCACTCGGCCACCCGCCTGCGGTCGCGCCCGGCCGGCTGGTCCAGCTCGTTCGTCGTCTGGGCCACCGCCGTGGTCGCCGTGCTGCTGATCGCCTTCGTCGTCTACAATGAATTAACGATGGGCCGCGTTCAAACGGCCGCCCCGACGGTGGCGGAAGCGAGCGTGACCCCAAGCCCCACACCGGCCGCGCGGCGGCCGGTCACCCCGCTCGGACCGGTCGACGGGACGAAGTCGCTGGCCCTAGTCCTCTCGGCTCCCTCGTGGCTGCGGGTCACCGTTGACGGGAGTGTTAGCATGGAGGGTACGTTTCCGGCCGGAACCTCCAAGACGTTCCACGGTAACAATGCCCTGGTGCGGATCGGCAACGCCGGCGGCGTGGAGGTCTACGTCGACGGCAAGGATGTAGGGAAGCTCGGCAAATCCGGCGACGTCGTCGAGCAAGCATTTACGCTTTGAGAGGAGTATCGTAGCCGCAAGTGGCGAGCGAATCTTCGTTCGACGTGGTCTCGCGCGTCGATCATCAGGAACTCGATAACGCGCTCAAC
>JASHPI010000178.1 GCA_030038215.1 Vulcanimicrobiota bacterium
AAGACGTCGCTCGGCCAGTCGATCGCCCGCGCGATGGGACGCAAGTTCGTGCGTCTTTCGGTCGGCGGCGTCCACGACGAGGCCGAGATTCGCGGACATCGCCGCACCTATATCGGCGCAATGCCGGGCTCGATCATTCGCGCGATTCGCGACGCGGGCACGCGCAATCCGGTGATGATGATCGATGAGATCGACAAGGTCGGCGCGGATTTTCGCGGTGACCCGCAGTCGGCGTTGCTCGAAGTGCTCGATCCCGAGCAGAACAACAACTTCCGCGATCACTATCTCGATCTGCCGTTCGATCTGTCACAAGTGCTCTTCATCTGCACTGCCAACAGCCTCGACACGATCGCGCCGCCGTTGCGCGACCGCATGGAGATCATCACCCTTTCCGGCTACACGGAGTTAGAGAAGCTCCAGATCGCCAAGCGCTATCTGGTTAAGAAGCAGCGCATCGCGAACGGACTGCGCGACGGGCAGGCGCAGATCAGCGATCAGGCCATTCGCGCGATCATCAACGATTACACGCGCGAAGCCGGGGTTCGCAATCTCGAGCGCGAGATCGGCACGGTCTTTCGCAAGATTGCGCGCAAGATCGCCGAAAATCCACGTTTCAAAGCGCGCGTCAAGCCGGAGAATCTGATCGACTATCTCAGCAAACCGCGATTCTTCAACGAGGTGCGCAAGCGAGTCGCGGCGGTGGGCGTTGCAACCGGGATGGCATGGACGCCGGTTGGCGGCGACATCCTGTTCATCGAGACGCAATCGATGCCCGGGACGGGCAAACTGGTGCTCACCGGACAGCTCGGCGACGTCATGAAGGAGAGCGCGCAGGCGGCGGTGACCTTCTTACGCTCGCGTTCGGGCGAGCTCGGGTTACCCGACGACTACTTCTCCAAGCACGACATCCACATCCACATTCCCGCCGGTGCCACGCCCAAGGACGGTCCGTCGGCCGGAATCGCGCTGGCGACGTCGCTTGCATCGATGCTGACCGGTATCAAGGTCGATCCCAATCTCGCCATGACCGGTGAGATAACGCTGACGGGGCAAGTGCTCCCGATCGGCGGCGTCAAGGAGAAAGTTCTCGGCGCGAAACGTGCCGGTATCAGCAAGATCCTGCTGCCGCGTCGCAACGAGATGGATCTCGACGACATTCCCAAAGAGGTGCGTGACACGATGACCTTCGTTCCCGTCGACGAGCTCTCCGAGGTCCTCCGGCATGCCCTCGGCAAACGCTTGATCTCGCCGGTGCCGCTTGGCGTCGAGTCGGCCAAGGCGAGCAACGTCGTCCCGTTGCGTGGGCACAACGGCGTCCTCAAGCGCGCCCGCTCCGAGCGCAAGCGTCCGGCGAAGCGCTAGCGTTAGGCGCCGGGATGCACCGGCGCCGTCACGCTCTCGAGCAATCCCGTTGCGGTGTCGTAAACCAGACCCGAGACGGTGATGCGCGGCGAGATCTGTGGCGCGGCAAGGATCTTGCGCACGTCCGCCTGAACGGTTTCAGCCGGCACCGTCGCCGGGAGCTTCGAGAGCATTTCTTCGTCGTAACCCGAGCGTTGCGCGAAGCCGTGACGCAGCTCCGGCCTCTCGAGTAGCCGGCTTCCGCAGTCGGTGTGGTGGATGACGGCGGCTTCGAAGTACGGTCCTTCCGGCGCAAGGGTCTCCACCAGGTAGCCGATGTACGATAGGTCCTGGATGACGGCGTCGGTCACGCGACCGCCGACCGTCCGAGCCACGATGGCATCCGCGAACTCCAGCCCAAGAAATTCGGCGGGGTCCACGCGCGGATCGATGCACGTGATGATGTACAGCCCCCTAAAGGGGAGAAACGGCAGGCGCGGCGTGTTCCGCCAAGCGCCGCGCGCAGCGAAGGCCTTATTGCGCTCCATCAACGGGGTGATGTTCGAGCCGATCTGATCTTTCGTCGTATCTGAGGTGAACATAGGCCCTCCATGTACCCGCAAAAGGCCCGGCTAATAAACCTCGATTCCTGATCCGTCGCGAACTTCGCCGATGACGGCGGCGAGTGCGTCGTTAGCGCGAAGTTTACGCCTGAGCGCGTCGACGCGGCTGGGTGCGATCGCGATCAGCAAGCCGCCGGACGTCTGTGCATCGGAGAGGCCGACGCGTAGCTCCTCAGAAACCGTCGGCGCGAACGTGGTAAACGCGGCGTGCGTCTCGACGTTGTGCCGCGTGCCGCTCGGCACGACGCCGCGCCCGATCAGATCGAGCACGCCGGCCATGAACGGCACCGCCGCCGCCTCGATTCGCAGACCGACGCCCGAAGCGCGCGCCATTCCCTCACCGTGGCCGAGCAGGCCGAACCCGGTGATGTCCGTGGCGGCCTGGGCGCCTGCCTCGAGCATCGCCTCGGACGCGCCGGCATTGAGCGTCGTCATGGCGTGCACCGCTTCATTGAGTTCGTCCGCCGTAATCGCGCCGCGCTTGAGCGCGGTCGTAAGAACGCCGGTGCCGAGTGGTTTGGTAAGCACGAGCGCATCGCCGGCTCTTGCGGCCGCGTTGGTGACGATCCGCTGCGGATCGACCACGCCGGTGACGGCCATGCCGTACTTCGGCTCATCGTCCTTGATGGTGTGACCGCCGAGGATGGCGACGCCTGCGCTGCGCGCGACCGCCGCGCCGCCTTCGAGAATGCGCGCCAAGATCGCCAGATCGAGATTCTCCGGAAAGGCCACGATGTTAAGTGCGGAGAGCGGATGGCCGCCCATCGCGTAGACGTCCGAGAGGGCGTTGGTTGCGGAGATGCGGCCAAAATCGAACGGATCGTCGACGATCGGCGTAAAGAAATCCACGGTGTGAACGAGTGCAAGATCGTCGCGCACGAGATAGACGCCGGCGTCGTCGCTGCTGCCGTAGCCGACTAAGACGCGCTCGTTGGTCGCCGGTGAGACGCGTTCCATGACGCTGCGCAGTTCGGCGGCGCCGAGCTTCGCGGCGCAGCCGGCGCACGAAGAGAGTTCGGTCAAGCGGATGCTCGCGATATCCATAGAAAGCCACTATTCCATGCAGAAGCAGCTTCTATTCCTTCCCGGACCGGTTACCGTTGCACAGCCGGTGCTCGCGGCGCAAGCGCGGCCGTTGATCAACCACCGCAGCAGAGCCTTCGCGCAGCTGCTGGAGCGAGTCGTCGAGGGGCTGCGTCCCGCCTTCGGCACGAGCGAAGAGGTGATCTTGCTCGGTAGTTCGGGAACCGGTGCGCTCGAAGCTGCCATCGCAAATCTCTTCTCTGCCGGCGAGATGCTGCTCTCGTGCGCGATGGGCGCCTTCGGCGAACGCTTCGCGGCGATTGCGCGCGCCTACGGATGTTCGGTCGAGGCGCTCGAGACGCCACTCGGCGCGGCGCTCGACCCGCTCGCGCTCGAGCGCCGTTTGGCGGCCGACGCGCAGCGCCGAATCGCGGGCGTGTTGCTCACCCACAACGAAACTTCGACCGGCGTCGCCAACGACATGGCGGCGTTCGCGCCGGCGCTACGCGCGCACGGCGCGATCACGCTCGTCGACTCGGTGAGCGGACTCGGCGCGTCCGAGTTTCGCATGGACGAGTGGGGATACGACGTCGTCGTCACGGCGTCGCAGAAAGCCTTTGCCGCTTCTCCGGGCGCTGCGATGGTGGCCGTGAGCGAGCGCGCATGGAAACGGATCGCCGGCGCGCGTCTACCGCGCTTCTATTTCGATCTCTCTCGCGCCCGCAAAGCCGCGCGCGACGGCGAGACGCCGTGGACCCCGCCGATCTCGATCTTATACGGGCTCGACGAAGCGCTGCGGCGTTATCACGTCGAGGGAGCACAGGCAGCGTATGCGCGCCATGCGCGCTACGCCGGCGCCGTCCGCGCCGCGCTCGAGGCGCTTGGCTTCACGATCTTTTCACGGCCCTCGGCGCACTCGCCCACGGTCGTGACGGCGTATCCGCCGGCATCCGCCGGCGCCAAGGCCTTGCTCGAGCTGTTGCGCGAACGCTACGGTATCGTGCTGGCCGGCGGCCAGGGCGAGCTGGCCGGCAAGGTCGTGCGCTTCGGTACGATGGGCGACATCAGCGAAGGCGATCTGCTCGGCGCCATCGGAGCCATCGAGCTCGCGCTGCACGACTTAGGTGTGGCGATCGGCTCGGGCGTGGGAACCGCCGCCGCCGTTGAGTCGCTGGCGGCGCGCGTTACAAGTGGTGTCGCTTGAAATACGGCAACAGGAAGGGACGCGCGATCCACGGGATCGTCGAGAGAATTGCATCCTCGATCGGCGCGTCATAAGTCGCGAGCGACGGCGCAAAACGCGATTCGTGCAGACCGGCACGGATGTCGGGCGAGAGTGGAAAGAAAAGCGCAACGAAGAGCACCAACCATAAGAGGATCGCTCCCTTCGCGAAACCGATGAGCGCGCCGCCGAGCGAGTTTCCGATGCCGAGGATCGGAAGCTTTGCGATCGTGCCGAGAAGCCGTGCCACGATCAAGATCGCGATATACGTTCCCAGGCCGGTAGCGAACATTCCGATGACGTGGGCCGAACCGGGTCCGAGCTTGGTCCACTGCATGATGGGCGCATCGAGGCTGCCGTTGTAAAACCAGGGCGTGATGAGCGCCGCCGTTACCGCCACGGCCCCACCCAGTTCGCCCACGAAGCCGCGCGAATAACCCTTGAGCGTTGCGAGCACGAGCACGACCAGGATCACGATGTCCGGCCAGGCGACGCCGCCGATCACGCGCGAATCTCCGCCCCGAAGGCTTCTCGGAGGACCTCGATCGCGCGATCGATCGCCGCGTCGGCGTCGTCGTCGGTAATCGTCGTGTCGGTGCGCTGGAGCGTGATCCGTACCGCCAAGCTCTTGCGATCCGCACCAACTTGCCGGCCGCGATACTCATCGAAGACGCGCGCCCCGGTGCAGATCGGACCGAGTGCGCCGGCGATCGTGCCTTCAATCTGCTGCGCCGTCACGTCCAAGTCCACGATCAGCGCGAGATCCCGATAGGTCGAGGGAAACTTTGCGGGCGGACGGTAGTGCGGGAGCCGATAGGCCGGCAAGGCTTCGAGATCGAGGCTGCACACGTAGACCGGCAGCTTGGCATCGTAGGCTCGTTCCAAGCGGGGATCGATCCGGCCGATGACGCCGATCTCGCGACCATCAATGCTCACGAGCGCCGTCTTTCCGGGATGGAAGGAAGCGCGCGCGCCGGCCGATACCGCGTCGCGACGCCCTGTCACATCGCGCAGGAACGCCTCGCAATCGCCTTTGAGCTCGAGGAAATGCGCGTCGCGCCATGCGGGTTCGTCGAGGCGCTCGGCGGCGAAGCCGAACGCCAGTGCCGGCCGTTCCGTGATGCGCCCGTCGCGCTGAGCAAAGACGTGACCGATTTCGAAAACGCGAACCGGCGCGTTGACCGTCGCCATGTACTCGATCAATCCGGGCACGAGCGAATCGCGCAGAAAGCGTTGCTCTTCAGAGAGCGGGTTGAGGACTTCGACCTCATCGCGATCGGGCGCCAGGCCGGCACGAGCCGCGCGCTCGAACGGCTGCGCGCCGCGGAGCGAGTGCGTAATGATTTCGCGGTACCCTAATGCCGCCAGGGCGCGCGCGATGCGGCCTTCGAGATCGTACTGCGCGCTCGAGACGTCGTGCGCCGCCACCGAGGGTACGACTGGGACGATTTTGTCGTAGCCTTCCATGCGCGCGATCTCTTCCACCAAATCGGCGGCGATGAGCAGGTCGCGACGCCAGAGCGGCGGCGTCACTAAGAGCCGGTCGGCCTTTTCCGGAAGGACGCTGCAGCCGAGCGCTTCGAGATGTTCGATGATCCGCGCCTGCGGAATATCGAGGCCCAACAGCCGCTCGACCTCGCGAACCGGTAACGTGATCGGGGCCGGCGGCGCGCCTTGGGTTCCAAATGCGCGCGCCTCGTACGCGGTTGCTCCAAATGCAACGAGCAGCTGCGCTGCGCGTGCCGCGCCGATCTCCGCCAAGGCCGGGGCCAGGGTTTTTTCGTGACGCGCGGAGGCCTCGGTGCGCAGGCCTAACTGGCTGCTCATGCGCCGAACGCGGGCGCCGTTGAAGTTGGCGGCTTCGAGGATCATGGCCGTCGTCGCATCGGTCACTTCGCTGGACATCCCGCCCATCAGGCCCGCCAACCCCAGCGCGTGCTCTTCGTCGGCGATGACTAACGCCTGCTCGGAAAGTATTCGCTCGACACCGTCCAGCGTGACGATTTTCTCGCCGTTGCGCGCGTCGCGAACGATGAAATGCGCGCCGCTTACACGGTCCGCGTCGTAAAAATGCAGCGGCTGCCCAGTCTCCAACATCACGTAGTTCGAAACGTCGACGATATCGTTGATCGGGCGCTGTCCGGCAAGGGCCAAGCGGACGCGCATCCAGGTCGGCGCGGCGCCGACGCGAATCCCACCGAAGCGCTGAGCGACAAAGCGAACGCAATCGGCCGATTCGATCGAGACCCGCGGCCGCGCGCCGGGCGGCTCCGCACCGGTGCCGGGATTGGAAAACGACGGCAGACGGAGCGGGACGCCGTACGATGCCGCAAGCTCGCGTGCCAATCCAATCACCGACATCGCATCGACACGGTTACTCGTGATTTCGACGTCCAGCACCGCGGTCTCGAGACCCAAGACGTCGATCGCGTTCTCGCCGAGCTCGACCGTGGAATCGAGCTGCATGATCCCGTCCTCGAACCATTCGGCCGGCAGCGCCAGCTCTTCGGCGGAGATCATCATGCCCTCGGATGCGACGCCGCGCATCTTTCGCGGCTCGATCGTCAGCGCCGGCAGGCGCGCGCCGATCGTTGCAAGCGCGATCGTCTGCCCGGTCGCAACGTTGGTAGCGGCCGTCGCGACGGTCAAGGGCCGCTCGCCGGCGACGTCGACGCGCGCGACGAGGAGCCGGTCGGCGTTGGGATGCTTCTCGAGCTCGACGATGCGGCCCACGACGACGCCGGTGATGGAGGGACGGTTCTCGATCGATGCCACCGGAAAACCGAGCATCGCCAAACGATCCGCAATGGCTGCGGCATCGTTCGGTAGATCGACGAACTCGCGCAGCCAGGAGACAGGAACCCTCACTCGTCCCTACGCCAATTGCTCGAGAAAGTTGGGATCGCCGTTAATAAAGCGGCGGATGTCGTCGACCTCGTAGCGCGCCAGCGCCAGGCGTTCGACGCCGAAGCCGAAGGCCCACCCGGAGTAGATGTCCGGATCGTAGCCGACTTCACGCAGCACGCTGGGGTGAACCATCCCGGCTCCACCCAGCTCGATCCACCCCGAGCCCCCACACATCGAGCAAGACGCTCCTTCGCCGCCGCACTTCGGACAGGTCGTGTCGACCTCGGCACTGGGCTCGGTGAACGGGAAGTAAGACGGACGAAAGCGCACGCTCTGCTGCGCTCCGAAGAGTTCTCGGCACATCTCGGCGAGCATGCCCTTCAGGTGACCGAAATGAATGCCCTGCGCGACGAGCAGTCCTTCGATTTGATGAAACTGAAAGAGATGGCGCGCATCGACCGCGTCACGCCGAAAGCACTTGCCGGGAGCCACGATCGCAATCGGAGGCCGATGCTGTTGCATCGTACGGATCTGTACCGGCGAGGTGTGCGGACGCAAGAGCAGCGTCGCAGTAATCCAAAACGAGTCGAAACCTTCGCGCGCCGGATGATCGCTCGGAATGTTCAGCGCGTCGAAGTTATTGTAGTCCGACTCGATTTCGTCACCGACCACTACCGCGAAGCCGTGCCGGCGAAAGTACGTGCATGCATCGTCGATGACGCGCCGCACCGGATTGAGGGAGCCGGCTCCGGCAGGGATTGCCGGAAAAGTGACGTCGATCGATTCGGCGAGCTCACTCTGGAAGGTGAGCGACTCGAGACGAGCCTGCGCCGTCTGCAGCTCGGCCTCCATGGCTCCGACCGCGTCGTTGATCGACTTCCCCGCAGCCGGCCGCTCGTGCGCAGGCAGCCGTCCGATCGTGCGTCGCACCTGCGTAACCTCGCCGTTGCGGCCGAGGTACGCGATTCGGACCTGCTCGAGGCCGGCTTCGTCGGGCGCGCCCGCCACGGCGTTGCCAAAACGCCGGCGCAGCTCCTCGAGCTGGGTTGCCAGTTCGCTCATGCGCGTCTCTTCGCTGCGCCCGCCCCGCGGGCATGGAAGCAAAGAGAAACGCCCGGCTGCTTTAACACCGGGCGCGCTTGCGAAAACTTTTTGAGGTCTTTCAATCAGCCGTCGCGGCTTGAACCCCGAGGCTCAGCTTGGACTTGGGGCTCCGTGCAAACGCCGATAAACCAGGTAGGCGTCGATCGATCCCGTCTGAGCGAAGAGCCTCCAGAAGAGGTAGGACGTTGCCATACGCTTTGCACTCTCCTTTTGAGCCGTCAGCTCCAACAGGGCGGCCCACGTCGCTGAATGGGCTGAGTATAGCATGCGACTTTTGGCTCCGGTAGTCTTGACTTTTTCGCCCCAAGGTACTTACTTGACAAGCCCTGGCGGCGGGCGGCCAGGGCCCAGTTTCTGCGCGTTTCGGGCGGCCTCGTAGAGGGCAATCGAGCCTGCGACCGCCGCGCTTAGGCTCTCCGCTGATGGGGCCATTGGGATCGCGAGGACGCGCCGGCAGAGTGGCTCCCAGACTCCCAGCCCGTGCCGTTCGTGGCCGACCACGAGCGCGACTGCTCCGTCCCAGCGCTCGCCGGCGAGCGGCTGGCCGTGGGCGGCCAGGCCGAGCAACGTCAAGCCGGCCGCCGCCGCCGCCGGTTGCAGTTCGGCCGGCCCCGCGACCGAGACCGCCAGACGAAAGATCGCGCCCATCGCTCCGCGCACCACCTTGGGACTATACGGGTCCACCCCGAGGCGTCCGAAGACGACGCCCGGGCAACCGAAGGCATCGGCCGATCGCAGCAGGGTCCCCGCATTCGCCGGATCGCCGATGTCGGCCAGAACCAGGATCGGGGTCCCGAGCCTCAAGAGCTTCTCGAGGCCGCTCAGGCGGATCGGTGCGACCGCGACGATGCCGCTGGGGGTTGCCACGTCGGAGATCGCCGCCAGGGCCTGGGTCGTGACGATGAACGTCGGGGTACCCGACGCGTCGTATTCGCGCACCAGCGGCGTCGCCTCGTAGGCGACCTGCGTCGCGAACAACTCCTCGACGGCCACGTCACTCGCCCGCGCTTCGTCCAATAGCGTCGGACCCTCGAATGCGAAGCGCTTCTGTTCGCTTCGGCCCTTGACGGATCGAAGGGCGCGCGCTTTTACCAGGCGTTGGGCGTGGCTTCCGAGTCGCGTGGCCACGCGCTCGTTAGCGCTTTCGCCGCATCGGCGAGAGCCAAGCGCGCGTGGCGATCATGATCAAGGCCGCGAAGATGGCGGCCAGCATGATCGCAATCTTGTCGTTGAAATGATGCGGTACGAGCAGACCTACCAGCAGATAAACGAGGGCTGCAAAAACCGCGAAGAAGAATGCGAGCCAGCCGATCTCGGCGAGAACGGGCGAATGCGGCTTCGACATGAGCTTCAGAGTCATACGAGGCACCGCGTAGCTCTCCCGCTAAGCCCACAACCATGGATTCTCCGCAGCTGCTCTCCTCGCGCCGTGTCTTTGACGGGCGCGTCTTCAACGTTCGCATCGACGAGCTGCGTTACGAGGACGGCGCGCAGCATCGGATCGACATCGTCGAACACGGTCCCTCGTTTGCGATCGTCGCGTTGGCGGCCCCAGACGAGCTCGTCTTGGTTCGACAGTACCGCCACGCCGTTGGCAAGGCGCTCTGGGAGGTCCCGGCCGGAAGCGCGGAACCCAACGAAGATCCGGCCGAGGGCGCGTTGCGCGAGCTGCGCGAGGAAACGGGCTATCGGGCGGGCAGCATCCGGCCCATCGGCTCGACGTGGATGACGCCGGGCTTTTGCGATGAGGTCATGCATTTTTTCTGCGCCGAAGCGCTCGTTTCGGGGCAGCCCGAGTTCGACGAAGACGAGCGCATCGAGATCGGCACGTTCAGTAGCGAGGCTGCATGGCGCCTGGTCGCTGATGGCGTTGCCGACGCAAAAACGCTGCTTGCTCTGTTCTGGTTGCAGGGCACGCGAGGTAAAATTGGAACTGACTTTGGTCGATAGATAGTGTACGATCCCTGCGTCGCGGTTGCTACCGACGCGGGGGTAATCGGCCTTGGAGGAAGTCCGTGGAAATACCTCGCGAC
>JASHPI010000179.1 GCA_030038215.1 Vulcanimicrobiota bacterium
GCCGCCGCCGGAACGAGCGCGCTCGAGCGCTTCCTTCACCGCAGCGTAACAGGCGATGGCGTCCATTCCATCGACGGCGGCCCCCGGAAGTCCATATCCTTCGCCCCGCTTGTAAATGTCGGGCTGTCCCATCTGCTTGGCCAGCGGAGTCGAGATCGCCCACTCATTATTCTCGCAGAGAAAGACGATCGGGAGCCGATGGACGGCGGCGAAGTTCACCGATTCGTGCCACTCGCCTTCGCTGGTTGCGCCGTCGCCGAAGGTCGTGAGCACGGCACGTCCTCGTTCGCCGCGATAGTGCACCGCGTACGCGGCGCCAACTGCGTGCGGCAGCTGCGCGGCGATTACCGAACTGATCGTCTGCACGCCGAGCCGGCGGCTGGCATAATGATGCGGGAACTGTCGACCGGCTGAGTGATCGGCGGCCCGCGCGAAGAGGGAGAGGAGCACTTCGTAGGGCGTCAGGCCGATGCCGAGATCGAGTCCCAAGTCGCGGTAATACGGAACGAGGATATCCTTCCCGCGCTCGAACGCCATCGCCGCGCCCGCTTGGACCGCCTCATGGCCTTCACCGGCCGAGGCGAACGGAATCTTCCCCTGGCGGTTGAGCTGAAAGCCTCGATTCTCGAGCGTGCGATGCATCAGCATCGTGCGAAAGATCGCTACGAGCTGCGGGTCGGACAGACCATGGCGCTCGAAGGGTGATGCTGAGGGATCACGGTGTTGGACGGCCACGGGCCTCACTACTCGCACCATCGCAGCGAAATCCTGCGGAGCGAAAGCCCTTAGATGGGCTCTGCGGATGCGGCGCGAAAGACGCCGCATGCTCGTAGGCGCTGCCGTCGTCCTTGCCGCGCTCTGGTCGCTGGTTGCCGATACGTCCGGTGCCCGAGCCTACGCGCCCGCACCCGTCACGCTATCACAGCTCTTCGAACTCAATGAACGCGCCGCCGGAGCCTTGCAGCCCGGCGCCTATCACGCGATCACCCGAACCCAAGCGAGCGACGGCGATGTCTGGACCTCAGAGACCTCCTTCGACGCAAGCGGCTTTCGGACGACGATGAGACAGGGCGACGTCAGCTGGGCGTACGGTGAGTACCAGGGGCGGGAATGGCAACAGGACGTCAATGGTTTCGTCATGTCTTCCGCGGGCTTTCCCGAGGAAGAAGACCCGTTCATCAGCTCATTACGCGCGCCGGAGAATCCACAAAGCGGCGTTAAACTGCTCGGCCTAACCGCAGATGCGCCGCCGGATCTCGTCGTGGAAATTGCTCCGCATACGGGGCTGACGGAGCGGCGCTACTACGACGCCGGCACCGATCTGCTCTCTCGCCTCGAGATGATCGATTATGACGGGCACAAGCAAGTGTGGGTGTACAGCGACTACCGGCACTTGTACGGAAAGGTGCTGGCCGGCGTTATCGACTACGAGCAAGACGGAACCTCCGTCACGCGCAGAACCAGCATGGTAAGCTACAATCGCGTTTCCCCGGCGTCGATCGACGTGACGATTCCACCGTCGCGACCGCTCTTCGATCTTTCGGGCCGCGACGCGGTGGTCATCCCAGCCCGGTTCACCGATCACGGCATCGTTGTGCGCGCTTCGATCGCCGGTCGCGGGCTGGATTTCCTGTTGGACTCCGGTTCTTCAGAGTTGGTTGTCGATCGCAGCCTTGCCGACCAGCTTGGAATGAAGTCAACCGGCGCGGTGCGGCAGAGCTTCGCCGGCGACTATACGGTTTCGAGTGCGCTGGCTCCCGATCTGTCGCTGGCGGGGCTCACGGCTCATAACGTAGCTTTTTCGACCATACCGCTGGATGCGATCTCTTCTGCCATCGGCTTCGACGAGAAGCTCGCCGGCGAGCAAATCGTCGGTCTGCTCGGCACGGATCTCATCGGGAGCGGTGCTCTCGAAGTAGACTTCCAGAGCAAAACGCTGACGCTTTACCGTCAAACGCCGTCGGACTTGGCGCAACGAGGATGGTCGGCGCTACCTTTGCGCCTGGACTACGCCGTGCCCTTAATTCAGGGGGCGTTCAGCGGAGTGCCGGGCAACTTCGTCGTCGATCTCGGCGCCGACGATTCGACGCTCTATCCGCACTACTTCGCGCGCTTTCCGAACAAGATTCCCGCCGGCATGCCGGATCAGGACGAAATGGTCACCGTCGGAGGTAAACCGTTCGGCATCAAGCACTTGACAATGCGACGGCTCGTCCTTGGTGATTGGATATTCGGCGACGTTCAAGTCGTCGTACCGTCTGCAGCTTACGCGCAGGAACGCGGCTACGACGGGTTGATTGGTCGCGATACCCTGAGCAGTTTCAACCTCATCTTTGATTACACCAACCGTCAGCTCTGGTTCAAGCCCCTGGTATGATAGACCATTTCGTCTCCGTTGACGTCCCAGTCGACCAGCTCGTGCGCTATCGGCGGCACTTTCACGCGCATCCGGAGCTTTCGCTAGTCGAGTTCGAGACCGCCGCCTTCATCGAGCAAGAGTTGCGTGAAGGCGGGTTCGACGAGATTCGCACCGGCGTCGGCGGGACGGGGATTCTCGCGACGCTGCGCGGCGAAAAACCGGGGCCGGTAACGTTGCTGCGGGCCGACATGGATGCGCTGCCGCTGGAGGAGCAAAGCGACGTCTCCTATCGTTCGGTTCGAACCGGAGTCATGCACGCATGCGGACACGACGGGCACATGGCGATCCTCTTGGCGGCCGCGCGCGATCTCATCTCGCGCAAGAATGAGGTCGCGGGAACGCTGGTGTTCTGCTTTCAGCCGGGCGAAGAGGGCCATTCCGGAAACAAGAAGATGATCGAGGACGGAGCGCTCGAGAGTCCGCACGTCGATCGCACCTTCGCGCTGCATCTCTACAGCGGGCTGGGTTTCGACAAGGTCGGAGTCCGCGACGGCCCATTTTTTGCGTCGTCGGATCGGTTCGACATCGAGCTCGTCGGCAAGGGCGGGCATGGCGCGATGCCCGAGAAGGCGGTGGATCCGATCGTCGGCGCGGCCGAGCTGGTC
>JASHPI010000180.1 GCA_030038215.1 Vulcanimicrobiota bacterium
GAGGGGAGCTTTTTCCTCAAACGTTCGATCGCCGCGCTGCTCGGGCGCTCGTCCGACGAGGTCGTGGTGAGATGGGTCGAAGGGTCGGGCGCGTACGGACACAATGGCGCCGACGATGCTGCGGCTGCTGCCGCGATCGTCTCGCAAGAAATCGGCAAACCGATCCGGATGCAGTGGATGCGATACGACGAGACGGCGTGGGATCCGAAAGGGCCATCCATGCTCTTCGATCTCGAAGCGGTTCTCGATGAAGATGGGCGCATCGGCGCCTGGAGTTTCCACGGCCGTAGTCCGACGCATGTCGGGCGCCCGAATGGGACGGCGGCAACGCTCCTGGCCGGCCGTCTCATCGGATTGGGGCCGCCCACGCCCTTCTTCGTCGGCGGAGACCGCAACGCGGCAACCAACTACGACATTCCAAACCAGCACGTCGTTGTTACCAATCTCAGCTCGTCAGCACTGCGTCCCTCGTCCCTGCGCGGGCTTGGCGGAACCGCGAACACTTTTGCCAATGAGTCGTTCGTTGATGAGCTAGCGCACGGCGCGGGCGCAGATCCGATCGCATTCCGGCTGCGACACCTCAGCGATTTTCGCGCCCAGGCCGTTCTCGAAGCGGTGCAGCCGGCGTACGCCCCCGGGCGTGGCGTCGCGTTCGTGCGCTACGAGAACGTCAACGCCTACGTTGCGGCCGTCGTCGACCTAGAGGTAGACCGGTCGAGTGGGGCGATCGCACTTCGCCACGTGTGGATCGCGCATGATTGCGGGCTTGTCGTCAACCCCAACGGTCTGCGCAATCAAATCGAGGGCAACGTGATTCAGGGGTCGAGTCGCGCGCTGCGCGAGCGCGTGCGTTTTACGCCGGCCGGCGTCACGAGCGTCGATTGGGCGACTTATCCGATCCTGCGCTTCAGCGATGTGCCGGAAATCGAAGTAACGTTGGTCGATCGTCCCGACCAGCCTGTCATGGGTGCAGGCGAGGCGACCACAACGGTGATGGCGCCCGCCATCGCCAACGCGGTATTCGCGCAGACGGGCGCGCGGCTGCGCAGCGTCCCGTTTACGCCCGACGTGGTCAAAGCCGCCCTGCTATTGGGATAGCACCTGGTGCACGAACGAGATCGCGACCGATCCCTCCCCGACGGCCGACGCGACGCGCTTCACGCTGCCGCCGCGGACGTCGCCCACGGCAAAAACGCCCGGTAAGCTCGTTTCGAAAAGATAGGGTGCGCGTGCGAGCGGCCAATGTGCCGTCGACAGGTCGTCGGCGCTGAGGTCCGGGCCGGTCTTGATGAAGCCCTTGTCGTCGAGCGCAACGCAGTTGCCGAGCCACGCCGTATTAGGCGCGGCGCCCGTCATCATGAAGACGTGCCGAATCCGGTGCTCCTCGATCGCCCCGGTTCGTAGGTTGCGCCATCGAACCGATTCGACGTGATCGTCACCTTCAAGCGCGACGATCTCGGTTTGCGGATGCACCTCGATGTTCGGCGTCTCCTCGATGCGGCGGATGAGGTAGCGAGACATGCTTTGCGCGAAGCCGTCCGCCCGCACAACCATATAGACCTTGCGCGATTTCCCGGAAAGATAGACTGCCGCTTGACCGGCGGAGTTGCCGCCGCCCACCACGGCCACGTCGTCCCCCTCGCAGAGCTGCCGCTCGACGAACGTCGCGCCATAATAGACGCCGACGCCTTCGAAGCGCTGCAGATTTTCTATTGAAGGCTTTCGATATTGAGCGCCGCTCGCGATCACGATCGCCTGCGCCATGACCCTGGTCCCGCCCTCGAGGGCGACGGCGTAAGGCCGGCGCTCGCAGCCTAAACCCGTCACCCCATCGACCAGAAGTTGAGCCCCGAACTTTTCGGCCTGCGCAAACGCGCGGCCGGCGAGCTCCTGTCCCGTTACACCTGTCGGGAACCCGAGGTAATTTTCGATGCGGGAGCTGGAACCGGCTTGCCCCCCCGGCGCGTTTGTCTCGATCACCAGCACGTCGAGGCCTTCGGAAGCGCCGTAGACGGCCGAAGCGAGCCCTGACGGCCCTGCGCCGATAACGACCAGATCGCGTAGGCGCGTTTCGTCGATCGATTCGTTGAAGCCGAGACACCCGGCCACTTCGCGGTTGGACGGATTGCGCAACACCATGCTACCGCGGCAAATCAGAACCGGTATGTCGCCGGCAGCAATCCTGAAGGACGTCATGAGGTGTTCGACGTCCGCATCGTGTTCGAGATCTACGTACGAGTACGGATGTCCGTTTCGCATCAAGAACTCTTTGAGCCGAAGCGTTCCGGCCGAATGGGCGGATCCAACCAAAACGACGTCGCCGACGCCTGACCTAGAGAGTCCGACTCGCCGAAGAATGAACGCGCCCATGATGATTTCGCCAATCTCGGCATCCGTCTGGACGAGGTTTAGCAGACTTTGGCGGTCCAGCTGGATAACGTCGCCGGACTTCGTGACGGAAATTCGAAGCAGCGCCCGGCGGCCGGAAAGCGAGTTGATCTCGCCGGTAAACTGTCCTCGACCGCGCAGCTCGATCAGCCCCTTCCCAAGCTCGGTCGGGCGGACCGCTTCCAGCTCGGCGGAGAGGAGCACGAAGAACGGTACGTCCCGTGTGCCTTGTTCGTAGAGCACCTCGCCGGCCTGCACCGAGCGCCGGATGCCGTGCGCCGCCACGCGGTCGAGCTGCGCCGGCGACAGGCTCGGGAAGACTTGTTCGAGCGAACCGGCCAGCGCGATGTCGGTAGTCGTACCGATTTCTTGGTTCATTTGAATCACCTAAACCTAGTAGAAGCGTCCAACCAGCACGAATGGTTGCAACGTGAGCGACACGAGATCCCGATGGCGAGACGCCTATCGCGAGCCTCCGCGGGGAGAAAGTTACGTCTATGGAATCATCTAAAAGGGCAATGACCGGCTCGACTTTGACCTGGGATGTCTTCGTGACCCCCGGAATAGCGATCGTAACTCCGGACCGGCCTCCGGGGGTGCACGAGACGGTATTTCAAGCCACGGCAGCGACGCTTATCTGTGCAGCCGAAGACGCCGTGCTCGTGGACGCCTTCATGACGGTGAAGCAGGCCACGACTTTGGCAGATTGGGTCGCATCAAAAGGCAAGAACCTGACGACGATCTACATTACGCACGGGCACGGCGACCACTGGTTTGGAGCGGCTACGCTTGTTGAGCGATTCCCGAGTGCGAAGATCGTCGCGACACCGAACGTCATTAGTGTCATGCGCCAGAACTCCTCACCGGAAGCCTTGCGAACGATTTGGGAAGCAGCGTTCCCCGGTCAGATTCCGGCCAAGCTCGCGATCGCCGAAGAGCTCGACGATACGACGATCGACTTGGAGGGCCGGCAACTCGTTCCCATCGAGCTCGGTCACACCGACACGGACCATACGACGTGTCTGCATGTCCCTTCGATCGGCCTCGTCGTTGCCGGCGATGCCGCGTACAATGACGTGCATCTCTATCTAGCGGAATCAAATCCACAGACTCGCCGGGAGTGGATTGCTGCGCTCGACGAGATTGAATCGCTCAATCCGCAGGCGGTGGTCGCTTCACATAAGCGACCGGAGAACGAAGACGTTCCAAAGATCATCGAAGAGACGCGCCAATATATTCGCGACTTCGACCGCCTAGTCGAAGCAACGAGCACAGCGCAAGAACTCTACGATGCGATGCTGCAGCTGTACCCCAATCGCGTTAACCCCGGCTGGGCCCTGTGGAGCTCGGCGCGCGCCGCCAAGAGCAGCTAAGAGTCGTGGCTGTTGCGGATGTCTTGCAGCGGCACCGCGATGACCAAACCCGAATCGCTGCCGATGATCAGCGTCTGGCCGAGCACGATCGGCGAACCGACGTTGAACTTGGTCTTCATGAACTTATCGCCGACCACCTGACCGGTCTTGGCGTCCAACGCCCATAAGTATCCGCCGAGATCGCCGAAGTAAATGGTGCCGTCGACGTCGACGATGCCGCCCTTCACCGGTCCGCGCGTCTGCATCGTCCAGGCGACGTCCCCTTTATCCGTATCGAGCGCGTGCATCGTCGGAGTCATCGAGCTGCCGAGGTAGACCAGGCCATCGGCGAGCAGCGGAATCGCGGCCTCGTTGCGCTCGGGAAGCGTACCGATCTCGAGCGCGGTGTCCCAGGCGCGTTTTCCGCTAGAGAGGTCGATCGCGTAAACGCGCTCGACCGCCGAATTGCCGACCACGGTTGCGGTGTCCGGGTCTACCGGAGCGACGTAATCGCAGAAAACGCGCGTGCCGTCGCTGACGGGCGGGCAATCTCCTATGCCCGATACGCCCTTGTCGAAGGAGCTTTTCCATACCGTCGATCCGTCGTGCGCGCTCAGCCGCCAGACGGCGTTGGTGCCGACGCCGGCCGTCACGAACTCGCCGCTCCCCACCGGCAGAATTGCGGTCATCGACGCCATCGACCCGATGCTTCGCTGATAATGCTTGTGACCGCTGGACGGATCGAGACCCGTTATTCGTCCGGCGCCGTCGTGATCTACGAGAATGTCGTCGATGATTGCAGGCGTCGGCATCGCAGATCCGCGCATCGGTGTCTGCCAGCGCAGCTTGCCGGTCTGCTGATCGAAGGCGATGATATAGCTCGGACCTTGGCCGACCATGATCGGTTCGGATGGCGTCGAGCCTTGACTGGTTGGGTCGCCTTCGCCGACGATCACCGATCCGTCGTAAATCAGCGGCGCGCTCATCAGCGGATTGATGACCTTCGCCGTCCAGCGGACGTGGCCGCTCGCCGTGTCGATTGCATAGAGTTGGCCGCTGTTGTTTCCAATGTAGAGCGTTCCGTCGGCCACGGTTGGGCTCGAAGAGATCTGACCGCCCGTCTCCACGCGCCAGGACGTTTCGAGATTGCCGCTCAGCACCACGTTGTTGTCGGGAGCGTTGCGAAACTGCGTCCAGGTGGCCGGCTTTTTGTGGAAGGGCCACTGAACTTTCGGAAAGTGGAATGCGGCGACGATCGCGACGAACGCGAGCGCCACCAGCCGGCCGATCAGGAAGCCCATGGAATTGAGTCTTCCCGGGTATGTGCAAACCTATGGGTGTCCGACGCCTCGTACCTTGCGTGCCCTTGCTCGGTCTGATCGCATTGGCAACCGGCACGGCTTCCGCCCAGCCCAGCGGCGCTCGACTTACTCCCGAAGCGGCCTTTCGTCAGGCCGTCCGCACGCACATCAAACACGTGGTCATCATCATCCAAGAGAATCGCAGCGTTGACAACCTCTTCAACGGCTTTCCCGGCGCCGATACCGTTCGCGTCGGCGAGCGGCGGATCGGGCCGGTTCCTTTGCGGCCGGTGGATTTGGGCTATCCGGCGGACGTCGACCATCAGCACCGCGCCTGGGTAACCGCCTACAACGGTGGCCGGATGGACGGCTTCGCCGAGGTCGCCACCTTTCCAAAACAATACGATGAGTTCCCGTACGCGTACGTGCCGCAAGATCAAGTCGTCCCCTACTGGACGCTGGCGGAGCGCTTTACGCTTGCCGATCGGATGTTTCAATCGAACACCGGGCCCAGCTTCCCGGCCCATCTCTACCTGATCGCCGGTCAGGCCGACTTCACCGCAAGCAATCCGAATCAGCTCGGGACCACCCGGTTTGCGTGGGGCTGCGACTCGCCGCCCGGCTCGCGGGTCTCGGTGATCGCCGCCGACGGCCGCGAGATTCGTCCGGGCATCTTCCCTTGTCTGGATTTCGAGACGCTCGCGGATCTCGCCAATGCGAGCGGCGTGAGCTGGCGGTACTACGCGCCGGCGATCAACCGTCTCGGCAGCATCTGGTCGGCGTTCGATGCCATTCGCCACATCCGCTACTCCTCGGACTGGAGCAACGTCGTCTCGCCGGAGACGCGCGTCCTGACCGACGCCGCGAGGGGCGATCTGGCCGCGATCACTTGGGTCGTGCCCACGATGCAGAACTCCGACCATCCCTTGCCGCGGCGCAGTACCACCAAAGACGTCGGCGTCATCGCCGGCGCGCAGTACGGACCGGACTGGGTCTCGTCGGTCGTCAACGCGATCGGACGCAGCCCGTTCTGGAACGATACCGCAATCTTTATCGTCTGGGACGACTGGGGCGGCTGGTACGATCACGTGGCGCCGCCGCGCCTCGATCGCATGGGGCTGGGCCCCCGCGTGCCCCTCATCGTGGTCTCGCCATGGGCGCGCCACCACTACGTTTCGCACGTCGAGCACGAGTTCGGCAGCCTCCTGAAGTTTGCCGAGATCGCCTTCGGGTTGCCCTCGCTCCACACCACCGACGAGCGCGCCGACGCATTGCGCGATTGCTTCGACTTCTCGCAAAGGCCGCAACCTTACGAGCCGATCGTCACGCTGCGTCAGGCTTCGTTCTTCACCGATCCGTCTCGGCTCGACATTCTCCCCGACAACGATTTCTAGCTCTCTAGAGCATCACGTTCATTCCGTCGTAGGCGACCTCGCCGCCAAACGCGCGCACTTGCGCGTGCGCCGCGGAATCCGGGTCGAGCATCGGATTGGAGTTGTTGAGATGCGTGAAGATGACGCGCGTGCGCAGTCCGCTCAGCTGGGCCAGGGTGCCATGCTCGCCGCCGACCGGTTGATGTCCGAGCGATCGTGCCGCCTTGTCCATCAGCCGCGCGCTGACCAGCTCGTCGTCGCTGTAAAACGAACCGTCCAGAAAGGCCACGCCGGCACGCTCGATTGCCTCGCGCAACGGCGCGTCGATGCTGCTGAAGACCGGCGCGAAGAGCAGTGCTGGTCGACCGCCCGATTCGCTTATTTCATAGGCGACGACCGCACCGCGCGGCGTGCGGCGGCCATCGTAGCCGGGCGTCGTGCCGGGCACCGCGATCGCGCGCACGCGCAGGTCGTTGCCGACGATATCCTCATCGCCGCCCGGCTCGCAGGGCCGCTCGAAGGAAACTTCGAGCCAGCGATGCGGCGGCGCGGCGAAGGGCGCGAAGGCCGGCTGCGCGGCGGCGATCGAGCGAACGACGGCGCTGGAACGCAGCACGAAGCGATGATCGCCGGCTTGACGCAGCACCGCCAAACCGCCGAGATGATCGACGTTCGCGTCGGTGAAAAGCATGCCCGCGATCGGCGTATCGCGCAAGCCGCGCGGCTGCAACGGCTCGAAGGCTTCGATTTGGACGGCGACGTCGGGCGAGCAGTTGAGCAGCAGCCAGCGATGGCCGTCGCGGCTGATTGCGAGGCTCGACTGCGTACGGCGCGGCCGTTCGCCGGCGCGCGCGGCCGCGCAGTTGGCGCAACCGCAGTTCCATTGCGGCACGCCGCCGCCGGCAGCCGATCCGAGAACGCGGACGATCAAACGCGGCGCGCGACCAACTCGGGACGCTCGGCCCCGTCACGCAGCGCCACCATCAGGTGATGATCGGGACTCAGCGAACAGGCGGGATCGGTGACGCCTGCGTCACCCGTTAAAAGGTAGGCTTGACAGCGGCAGCCGCCCCAATCGACCTCGCGGCGTTCGCACGAACGGCAAGGCTCGGGCATCCAATCGGTGCCCCGATAACGCTCAAACGATTCGGACTCGCGCCAGATCTCGCCCAGGTCGCGCTCGCGCACATTCTCGAAACGCAGCGTGCGAATCGCCGCGGCCGCGGGGCACGGAAGGACGTATCCATTCGGCGTCACCGTCATGAACTGATGTCCCCAGCCGTTCATGCACGGTTTGGGAAACTCACCGAAATAATCCGGCAAGACATAGGTAATCTCCATGACGCCGCGCAAGCGTTCGCGCGCCGCCGCGACGACCGCTTCGCCGTGCCGGACCTGTTCGCGGGTCGGCATGAGCGCGGCTCGATTGCGATACGCCCAACCGTAAAATTGAACGTTGGCGAGCTCCAGGCGCCGGATGCCCAAACGTTCGGCGAATGCGATCACGTCCTCGATCAGGTCGTGATTCAAGCGATGGAGGACGCAGTTCAAGGTTAGCGCCACGTCTCGGTCGCGAACGCGCAGCAACGCGTCGATTTTCTTCTCGTGAACGACGGCGCCGCCGATGCGGTCGGCGAGCTCGGTTTCGGGTGCTTGGATGCTGATCTGCACGTGGTCCAGACCGCTCGCGAGCAGCCGGTCGAGCAGCGCGTCGTCGAGAAAGGTACCCTGCGTGATCAAGTTGCTGTAGAGGCCTAGTTCGGACGCGGCCTCGATCAGCGCGGGCAAATCGCGGCGTAGCGTGGGCTCGCCGCCGGAGAAGTGGGTTTGCACGACGCCCAAAGCTGCGGCTTGCTGCAGGGTGCGGGTCCACAGCTGCGTCGAGAGCTCGTCGCGATAATCACGCAACTCGAGCGGATTGTAACAGTACGGGCACTGCAAGTTGCAACGGTAGGTCAACTCGCACAACAGCGAGAGCGGCCGCGGCGCACTCATCGAAGCATGTCATCCTGAGCTTGTCGGAGGACAACCCAGTTGCGGCCTTCAAGGCGCTCGAAGAGCGCGCGCAGATCATCGCGCGCCTGCTCGTGCTCTACCTCGAACCGCTGCTCCACCGACGCCACGATCTCGGCGAAACTCCGCTCGCCGTTGACCAGCTCGAGCGCGGCGGCTGCCGGCGGGTTGAGCGCGAGCGCGCCCTCGGGAACCAGCAGCATCGCGCTGCCATTGGGATCTTGCCGCAGCCGCACGCCCTTGCCGAAGCCCGGGCGCGCCTCGAGATTCACCGGAAGACTCCGCTGGCGAGCGCGGTGGCGTCCAAGATGCACCAGAGCACGTCGCATTTGAAGCGCAGCGCGTCGACGCAGCGCGCCTCTATTTCCGGCGTGGTGGCTTCTTGCAGCACCCACGTGAGCGCTTCGTCGGCATCGCGTTTGGCGAGCGGAATTCGTTTCTCGAAGTACGCTAAGCCCGAGCGGTCGATCCACGGATACTTTTCGACGATCGCGGCGACGCGGCGCTCCATGACCGGCGGCCCGAAGAGCTCGGTGAGCGATGAGGCGACGGCTTCGATCCAGGGGCGCGTTCGCGCGAACGTCACGTAGGCGTCCACCGCAAATCGCGTGCCCGGTGCGACCGCTCGTTCGGAGCGCACGTCCTCGTCGTCGAGACCGACGGCCCGCGCGAGCGCGAGCCACGAGGCCGTTCCACCACCGGCGTCGTCGAAACCGTCGTGATCGTGAATGCGCGAAATCCAGGCGCGACGATAGGACGCGGCGGGTAAGTTTCCCAAAATTGCCGCGTCCTTCACCGGAATCTGCTTCTGGTAGTAATACCGATTCGCGACCCAGGCTTGAACCTGAGCGCGACTCAAGCTCCCCGCAACCAGTTGCTGGTGGAAGGGATGCTTGTCATGATAGCGCTCCTCGCCGACGGCATTGAGCCGGGCGAGAAGGCCGGAGCCGGTCTGCTCTATCTGGTGTTAGAGTTTCGGATCCGCAATCGGCGAGGTGAGATATGCCGTCACCTCGGCGCCGAGCGGATGCTCTTGAAAGTCGGGACGCTCCCAGTGGGCGCGATCTTTCATTACCACATACTCCTTTTCAGGAAGGATAAGTGCTCTGTTACTATAGC
>JASHPI010000181.1 GCA_030038215.1 Vulcanimicrobiota bacterium
ATGCGCGACGGCAGCGACGCGATCGCCGACTGGCCGATCCTCAACGCGCTCCTCAACACCGCCGCCGGCGCGCATTGGGTCAGCTTCCATCACGGCGGAGGCGTCGGCATAGGGTACAGTCTCCATGCCGGTATGGTTGTAGTGGCGGACGGTAGCGACGATGCGCGCGAGCGACTCGCCCGCGTGCTGACGACCGATCCCGGTCTGGGAGTCGTCCGGCACGCCGACGCCGGTTACGAGCTAGCGATCGAAACCGCCAACGCGAAAGGCATCGATTGGCGGTTGTAGATGTCGACCGCGTAAAGCTCGTCCGCGCGAAGACGCTCGTTACCTGCGATACCGGCGCCGCGCAATGCGGCGTCGATTTCGATGCCTTGGGCCGAATCGACGATGGGGCGCTGCTCGTCGAAGGCGCGAAGGTTGCAGCCGTGGGCAAGCGCTCCGAAATCGAACGGGCTGCCCTCGATCGCAAGAATGTCGAAGAGCTCGATTTGGGCGGGTGCGTCGTCGTGCCCGGTTTGATCGACGCGCACGCGCACCCGCTTTTCGCCGGCGATCGCGAACCGGACTTTGCGGCTCGTCAGCAAGGCCTTCCACCACCGCTAGGGATGCTCTACACGGTCGAGCAGACGCGCCGCGCGCTGCTCGATCCGCAGCACTTCTACCGGGAAACGATCGCACCGCGGTTGCGCATGATCCTCGCGCACGGCACCACGACCCTCGAGACGAAGACCGGGTATGCGCTGCACAAGCCCGGTGAATCGGCGCTGCTCGATCTCATCGCCGAGCATCGCGACGATGCCGACGTCCCGCGCCTCGTCGCCACCTTTCTCGGCGCGCACGCGCTGCCACCGGAGTTCACGCGCGAGGAGCGTTTCATCGACTACTTGATCGACCAGGTCATTCCGGCAGCGCAAGCGCACGGCGCCGCGTATGCCGATGCCTTCTGCGAGCCCGGATTCTTCTCGGTCGAACAGACGCGCCGCTATCTCGACGCCGCTCGACTGCGCGGTTTGCGCCTGCGCGTGCATTGCGATGAGATGGCTTTCGGCGGCGCGGCCGAGATGGCGTCCAAACTCGAGGTCGATGCCGTCGACCACTGTAACTACATTCGCGACCCCGACGTGCGATCGATTGCCGAACGGGGCATCGTAACGGTGGCCTGTCCGGCGACGATCGCGTATCTCGATCTGCGCAAGCACGCCCCGGTTCGGGCGTTGCTGGATGCCGGCGGTCAGGTCGCGCTCGCGAGCGACTACAATCCGGGAACATCGCCGTGCTTCAACCTGCAGACGGTCGCATACTTCGGCCGCAAGCTCTTCGGCCTACAGGCGGCGGAGGCGCTCTACGGCGTGACGCGCGCCGCGGCGCACTCGCTGCGCGCCGATGCGGGATCGCTGCGCGCCGGCGGCCGGGCCGATTTCGTGGCGCTGCAGATCGAGTCGCCCGACGAGTTTGGCTGGCAGTTCGGCGGCAACCTCGCGACCTGCGTCGTGAAGAGCGGTTTGCGCGTCGCAGGATGAGCGGCGTCAGCGAGCTCGTGCGGTGCGCGCGCGCCATCGTGTCGGGCGAGCTGCGCGAGGATTATGCGTTCGTCGTGCGCGACGGTGCGATCGCCGCGGGCGGTGATTTCCTCGAGGTGCGCGACGCCGCGCGCGACCTAGAGGCACGCGCATTTCCTGCCGACCGTCTCGTCGTTCCCGGCTTCATCAACGCACACAGCCACGCCTATCAGATTCTTTTGCGCGGCTGGGCCGATGACTGGCCGTTTGCAAAATGGCGCAGCGACGCGCTCTATCACGTGGTGCCGCGCCTGACGCCCGAGGACGTCTATTGGATCTTCGTTGCGGCCTTCTGCGAGATGCTTGCAGCCGGGATCACGACGGTTGCGGAGTTCTTCTATCTAAACGCCGCCGGCAACGAGCATGCCGTGGCGGCGATCGCCGCGGCGCGTGAGACCGGGATCCGCCTGGTCCTCGCGCGGGCGTGGATGGATGCGCCCTACGCGCCGCCCGAGTTTCGCGAAACGGTCGAGCTCGCGACCACACGAACGCGCGAACTCATCGAACGCTATCCCGACGCCAACGTCTGCGTGGCTCCGCATTCGCTCCATGCGGCTTCGCCGGAGATGGTGCGGGCGGCGGCGGAGTTCGCGCGCGAGCTGGATTGCATGCTGCACGTCCATGTTGCCGAAGCGGCCTATGAGGGTGAAGCAACGCTCCGTCATTTTGGAACGACGCCGGTCCGGCTGCTCGACCGTCTCGGTGCACTGAACGAACGCACCGTGGCGATCCATGCAATTTACATCAGTGAAGAAGAACGGGCGCTGATTGCGGAACGCGGAGCCCGAGTCGTGCACAATCCGGTGACCAATCAATATCTCGGCGACGGCATCTGCGACGTCGCCGGCTTGCTCGCGGCCGGCGTCCCGGTCGGTCTCGGAACCGATGCCGACGTTAAACCATCGTTGATCGACGAGATGCGCGCCGCGGCGCTGCTGCAGAAGCTGCGGCAGCTCGACGCCGGCGCACTCGACGCGTCAGCGGCATTTGCGCTCGGAACGACCACCGGCGCTCGCGCGCTTGCGATTGCGGCCGGCGATTTGCTGCCCGGCGCACGGGCCGACTACGTCGTGCTCGATGCCTCGAAGATCGACCCCTGGGCTCGCCCCCTCAACGAGCTCGTCTACCGGGGCGAAGATGGCTGGGTCCAAGCGACCTTCGTGGACGGCCGGCGCCGCTTCATCGGCGAGCCGTCGCCGCTGGCGCGCACGGCCCGGGATGCGGCGGCGGCCATCGCGAAGCGGCTCCTCCCCTGATACTTCCGTCGGAGGGAGCTCATGAATCGAACGATCGCAATCATCACACTGCTCGCGTTGGCGAGCCTCGGCGTTGTCGGCTGCAACAGCGGCAAGAACGCCGCGAACAATGCCGCAAACAGCGCCGCCCAAGCAGCTGCCACGGCGGCCAACGCAATGAGCACCGCGGCAAATAACGCAGGGCAGGCCGCGGGCCAGGCGGCCGGCTCGATGGCCAGTTCCGCGCACAACGCGATGAGCAATGCAGCCACAGGCGCGGCCAACGCCATGGCCGTGAAGCCCAACTGCGGCGCCGTGCAGCCGGTCTGGGTCAATCTCAAGACCAAGGTCTATCACGAGCCGGGCGACCCGAGCTACGGCAACACCAAACACGGCGAGTACCTCTGTCCCTCGCAGGCCGCCGCGCAGGGCTTCCGCCCGGCCGGCGGAGCGGGGCACCGCCACAGTAAGAGTACAATGTAAGCAGCCGGGTGCGTGCAAGCACTTGCACTCACCCACCTTCCGTGGTAGGCTATGCGTGCAAGTACGTACTTGCAACCCTTTACGGAGCGAGGCACTCTAGCAGACCATGGAATCCGTTACCATCGAGTACCGTCCCAAAGCCTATCCGGCCCTCGAGGCGGCCGTTCAAACCGCGCTCGAGAACGGAGCCGAACGCGTCGTCCTCAATCTCGACGCGCTCGACGTTCTCGATACCGAGGGCGTCCGCGGGCTGATTTCGCTGTTGCGCCAAGCGCGTTCGGTGGGCGGTGACGTGGCGCTCCGTTCGAGCAAGCCCGACGTCCTGCGCACGCTCTCGGTCACGGCGCTCGACCGTATCTTCGCACTCGTGCAAGCCGAGGCGGCGTAGCGGATGCGTTGGGTAACGACGCTGGCGGCGGCCGGTATCGCGTTCGCCGGCATCGGGGCCGGTCCCGGCGACAACAGTGCGTTCACGATCTCTACCGACGCACATTCAATCATTATGCGCATGGCGGATCGCAATCCGGCGCTGCAAACGTACCGGGCGCGTTTTCACGTCAACGTGCGGATGCTCAACTTTCCGTTCCTGGCACCCAAGCTCGACGGCACGTCATATTTCAAACGGCCCGGGACATATTACGTCGTCTTCGACCACGTGCCGGGTTACGCGCGAGGCTTTCAACGGCTCTTCGATGACGTCGGCAATCCGGTTGCCTGGGAGCGAGATAATGACGTCGTCGTTGCGGGTACGAGCTGGCTGAACGGCCGTCCGACGATCGTCTTGCGCCTAACGAAAAAGATTCATAGCGACATTCTGGACCACTCGCTCGCGTACGTCGACGAATCGAGTTACGCGTTGATGCAGATGGAATGGTATTACACCAGCGGCGGGAAGATCACCATGACGCAGCAGTACGGTCAGCAAGGGTCGTTCTCGGTCGTCTCGGCGCAGCACGCGACGATCGACATTCCGCACGTTCACGCGCTGGCCGACGCCTCGTATGGCGACTATCAAACCAATGTCGGAATCGCGCCGCCGGCGGTACGGACGCCATGATCGAGACGCATCGCATCGCCGAAACGACCCGTTCGGCCTCACCGGAAGAGACGCGCGAGCGGATCCTGACGGCCGCTCGGGAAGTCATTGGGCGCAAAGGCCGCCGCGGTGCCACGACGCGCGAGATCGCCGACGTGGCAGGCGTCAATGAGGCAACGCTCTTTCGCCACTTCGGCACCAAAGAGGCGTTGCTGCTCGCGTGCGCGCAGCACTTTTGCGGCTACGTCCAACTCCAGGACGTCGCCGCGCACCTGAACGGCCCGCTGGAGGAAGACCTGCTCACGCTCGGCCGGTTGATGTTTGATCGCTTCGACGCCAACCGCGACATGATTCGCTGGTCGATGGCGGAGGAGGAGTACGACAAGGACGTCTTCGCCACCACCGCCTGGCGGCCGCAACTCGCGATCCTGGCGATTCTCGCCGACTTCATGGCTCAGCGTGTCGCGGCCGGCGAGTTGCGGGGCGATGCCCAGCAACTGGCACTGGTCTTTCTGGGTCTTGTTTTCATGCACGCGCTGGCGCGCAAAAAGTTTCCCGACTCGGAGCTTCACGTCAGTGATACCGACGCCGCGTTACGCCTCTACATCGACGTTTTTCTCAATGGGGTAAGGAAGAAGTAATGGATACGCGCGAGGCAGACCAGCAGAAGACCGTATCCTCCTCGCCGCCTAACGGCACCGGACGATACGTGGCCGAAGCGCCGCCGCAAGAGCCCGAAGCGACGCGAACCAGACCGCGCAAGCGCATCTTTTTCGCGCTCGGCGCCGTGGTGGCCGTGATCCTGTTGCTTATCTGGGGCGTGCCGTGGCTGCTCTACATGCTCTCGCACGAGAGCACCGACGACGCGCGCATCGATGCCGATACGGTTGCGGTCACGAGCAAGATCGACGAGAAGATCGACCACATCTTGGTCGATACCAACCAGCCCGTGCACCGCGGGCAACTGCTCATCGTTCTGGACGAGAAGGACGAGCTATTGCGCCTGCGTCAAGCGCAGGCGCAATATGACCTCGCACTCGTGAACCAACGCACGACGACCGAACAAGGACGTGGCGGCGTCTCGCAGGCGAGCGGCGACGTAGCGAGCGCGCAGGCGGCAGTGCCGGTTGCGCAGTCCGGCGTTGCGCAGGCGGCGGCGCAGTTGCACGCCGCGCAGGCGCAGCTCCCCGCGGCCGAGCAGTCGTACGTGAAAGCAGCCGCCGACCTGCAGCGCACCTCATCGCTGGTCGGCACCGGCGATGTCGCCTCGGAACAGCTCGACGCAATGCGCGCCGAAGACGCCAATGCCGCCGCCAACGTCCGCGCGGCTGAGGACCAAGTCGGTGTTGCCGAAGCGAATCTGACCGCCGCCCAGCAGCGCGTGTCGGTGTCGAGCGCCGACATTCAGACGGCCTCCGGCGGTCTGATCAGCGCGCAAGGCAAACTCGCGCAGGCTGCCGATCCGAGCCAAGTGGCGTCGGCCAGGGCCGCGCTCTACATCGCCAAGCAGAACGTCCTCTACACGCACATCCACTCGGCGATCGATGGATACGTCGGCGAAAAGAGCGCCCAGGTCGGCCAAACGGTGAGCGCCGGCTTGACGCTGATGACGCTTATCCCGCACCGCATCTATATCACGGCCAACTATAAAGAGACGCAGATGGGCAGCATTCGGGTCGGAGCGCCCGCCGATATCCGCGTCGACGCATACCGTGGCGTAGTCTTCCACGGCCACGTCGCGTCCATCAACCCCGCATCGCAAAACACTTATGCCCTGGTGCCGGCGCAAAACGCGACCGGTAACTTCGTGAAGGTAACGCAACGCATTCCGGTTCGCATCTACGTGGACGATCCGCGTCCCGACATGCCGCTGCGTGTGGGTATGAGCGTCGAGACCTTCGTCAAAGTGAAGTAGCTCCCCAACAAGGAGAGTCCCGCCATGGAACAACGCGTGGTCGTCGAGCACGGCCTGCGCAGGGTCATCGTGAGCGTCGCGGTCATCGCGGCCACCCTCCTCGAGATCATCGACACGACGATCGTGAACGTTTCGCTGCCGAATATCCAAGGCAATTTCGGCGTGGCGGTCGACGAGGGCGCATGGATCGTGACCGGATACATCATCGCCAACGTGGTGGTGATACCGATCACGCCATGGCTGGCAGCGCGCTTCGGGCGGCGACAATACTTCTTCGCTTCGATCGTGATTTTCACCATTGCGTCGCTCATGTGCGGACTCTCGGGCAGTTTTGGACAGCTGGTCTTTTGGCGGGTCATCCAAGGCTTAGGCGGCGGCGGACTAATCTCGACCTCGCAGGCGATTCTGCGCGATACTTACACGCTGCAAGAGCAAGGACAAGCACAAGGCATCTTCGCGATGGGCGTGATCGTCGGACCGGCGCTTGGCCCGGTGCTGGGCGGATGGATCACCGACAACTGGAACTGGCACTGGATTTTCTTCATCAATCTGCCGGTCGGCATCGTCGCGGGCGCCTTGATTTGGACGTACTTGCGCAATCCCGCCGACCCGCAATACCGGCGCCTCGACTGGATTGGGCTGATCCTGCTGGCGATCGGCTTAGGCTCGATGCAGTACGTGCTCGAGCAAGGTCAACAGTACGACTGGTTCGACGATGCGCGGATTCGGCTCTTCACGTTGACCACAGTCGCCGGCCTGGGATCGTTCGTATGGTGGACGCTGCGCTCGACGATTCCGGTGGTCGATCTGCACGTCTTGCGCTTGCGCCAGGTCGCGGCCGGAAGCGTGCTCGGCGCCGTTCTCGGCGTGAGCCTCTACGGCTCGATCATCATCTTGCCTCAGTACCTGCAAAACTCGCTCGATTTCACCGCGACGCTCTCGGGACTCACGATCATGGTCCGCGCCGGCGCGATCATGCTCTTCACGCCGATCACCGCAGCGTTGGCAGGGCGGGGGGTGATCGATCCGCGCATCTCGGTGGCGGTTGGTTTCGTTCTGCTGGCGGTTTCGAACTGGATGCTCGCTAACGTGACCACGCCACAGTCCGAGTTCGGCAGCCTGGTTCTGCCGCTGATCATCAGCGGCATCGGGCTCTCGCAGATCTTCGTGCCGCTTTCGGTGGCCGTGTTGGGCGGGGTGCCCGCCTCGGCTGTGGCCTCGACGTCGGCATTTTTCAACCTTTCGCGGCAAGTCGGCGGGAGTATCGCGACCGCCGTTCTGATCACGCTGCTCGTGCGCGGCATGACCGTCCATCAGACGGAGCTCGCGAGCGTCCAAACGCTGGCACATCCCGCGACGGCCCAGTACATTGCCTCTGCGGGCAACGGCCAGGGTTCGAGCGATGCGCTCCAAAGACTGGGAAATCTCGTAGACGGCCAAGCTGCGGTACAATCCTACGCGGATACCTCGCGCTGGGTCGCGATCATCACGATCTCGCTCGCGCCTCTGGTCCTCTTACTCAACAGACCGCGCCTCCACGCGAGGGCGGAGGGATGAAGATGAAGACTCGTAACATTTCGGCGATCGTTGCGCTTACGGCACTGGCAATCTCGGTGCTACCGTTCGAACGCATCTCTGCCCAGACCGACAGTAACCTGCCGGCGCGAGCAACGATTCCCACGGCCATCCCGACGGCGGTGTTTCCGGTTCTGCCCAGCGTCGCGCCGGGTTATCGGGCGCCGCAAGTCGCGCCGAGCGCCGCGGAGATCATCGGTGTTACGCAGCAGCCGTTCGTCGGCATCTCGCTGCAAGACGCGATCGCAATGGCGCTGCTAAAAAATCCCAACCTTGCGGTCTCAGCGTCGAACTTCAGGGTCGCGCGATACGACATCGTGCAGGCCAAAGGCGCGTTCGACGTTCAGCTGCACTTGGAACCGTCTTCGAGCTTCTCGGTGCAACCGCCCTCGAATCTCCTTGAGGCCGGTCCCGGCGAAGTCGGAAAGTACGGCTCGGGTCCGTCGGCGATCTACACTCAGGGTCCTGGCAACATCATCCAGCACCAGTCCACGTTTCAGTACGGGGTCGGCGGCCAGCTCGAGAACGGAACCACCTATCAGGCCGGAATTCAACAGCAGCGCACGTACAACAACTCGATCTTTAACGCGTATAA
Source organism: Vulcanimicrobiota bacterium (assembly GCA_030038215.1). Classification (GTDB taxonomy): domain Bacteria; phylum Vulcanimicrobiota; class Vulcanimicrobiia; order Vulcanimicrobiales; family Vulcanimicrobiaceae; genus Cybelea. The sequence goes on from JASHPI010000181.1 coordinate 8,402, forward strand.
CCCGTACTATATTGCCTCGTTGAATCTTTCCGTTACGCAGCCGCTTCTCAAGAACTTCGGGATGAACGCGGCTAAGCGGCAGCTCAAGCTCGCGTTGGTCAACGCCGACGCGACTACGGCGCAGGCGCTGATCGATACCTCCAACACGATCGCGCAGGTCGAAGACACGTACTGGAATCTGGTGGCGGCTTGGCGCAACGTCGCGATTCAAGAGGAAGCGCTACGTGAAGCGATCTTGCAGCAGCAGAGCAACGTCCGTCTCGCGAAACGCGGAGCGGCCGCCCCGATCGACGCGGTCGAGTCGGAAACGCAAGTCGCCACCTTCCAGGACGACGTTTTTTCCGCATTAGAAAACGTGTCGCAGCTGCAGAATCAGCTCAAGAGCCTGGTGGTGACGGATGCCGCCGATCCAATCTGGCGCGCCAACCTCGTTCCTTCCTCCGACGTCGGGCAGTTGCCGAGCGCCGAAGATCTCGAAACGATCATCTCCGAGGCACACCAAAATCGGCCCGAAGTAAGACAAGCCGAAGACAAGCGGCTGGAGGCCGATCTGGATCGCGCTTACGCCAAGAATCAGTCGCTTCCGCAAGCCGACGTCCAGGCAGCGTACCTGAGCAACGGCTTCGCCGGATTGCTCGCCCCGGTTCCGGCGTTTCTGACGGGCATATGCAGCAGCACTTCAGGGCTCAAAGCGTGTCCGACGCCGCCGCCGCAGACCCAAGGTACGATGGCATTTGCGTACCACAACATGTGGGCCGGCTACTTTCCGACGTTCAACATCGCCCTGGTCGTCGGGTACCCGCTCCAGGGGAACCTTGCGCGTGGCCTGCGGGGCGTAGCGAGCGAAGAATCGCATCAGGCGGCGATTCTGCTCGAAGGGGTCTCGGAGCGCATCGGTGCCGAGGCCCGCAACGCGCTGCAGAGCTATCAGTCGGCGCTCTCGCGACTGAATGCATCGCGCCAGTCGCGCGAAGCGGCGGAGTCGGTCTACGCGAGCGAAGTCCGCAAGTTCCATCGGGGTGCGTCGACGACGTTCTTGGTGCTGCAGCGACAGGTCGAGCTGGCGCAAGCGCGCGGGCGCGAGCTGCAGGCACAGACGGCTCTCAACCAATCCGTCGTCGAGCTGCAGCGCGTCGAAGGGACAATTCTCACCAACAACGGCGTCAATCTTCAGACCCTCGGGACCGAGGCGCTGGCGCGCTAGGCAACGCAGGTGAGAGCGCGCGCGATTCCGGCGATCGTGGCCTTGGCGGGCGTTGCCTTGGCGGCCGTGCCGCTGCAACGCACGTCGGCTCAGTCGGACGACACGCTGCCGCACCGTGCAGTGCTGCCGACCGCGATGCCCTCGCCGCTCTTTCCGGCCGTACCGAAGGTCGGCTCGGGCTATCGGGCACCCACCGCCGCGCCGAGCGCACCGGCGATCGTGGGAGTGACGCAGCAGCCGTTTGTCGGCATCTCGCTTCAGGACGCGGTTGCGATGGCGCTGCTCCGCAATCCGAATCTGGCGGTGTCGGCGGCGAACGTGCGAATCGCGCGCTACCAGATCGTCGAGGCGAAAGGCGCTTACGACGTTCAACTCGGTCTGGAGCCGTCTTCCAGCTTTTCCGTTACGCCGCCGGAGAACCTATTCTTCGCCGGACCCGGTAATGTAGGAATATGGACCTGCCTGACCTTTTTAGGAACGCCGTTCCCCTGTCCAACCTCGGGTCCCGGCAACATCATTCAGCATCAGTCGTCATTCCAATATGGCATTACCGGCACGACCCGGAGCGGCCTGAACTACTCGGCCGGCATTACCCAGACGCGCACCTACAACAATACGGTCATCAACTCGTACAACCCGTACTATCAAGCTTCGCTCAATCTCTCGGTCACGCAACCGCTGCTCAGGAACTTCGGGATCAATGGAGCACGTCGCGAGCTGAAGCTCTCGCTGATCAACGCCGACTCGAACGCCGCCCAGGCGCTCGTCGACGCGTCCAATACGATTTCGCAGGTTGAGGACGCATACTGGAACTTAGTGGCCGCGTGGCGCAGCGTCGCCATCGAGGAAGAGGCTCTCAAAGAGGCAGTCACCCAACAACAGAGCAACGTGCGGCTGGCCAAGCGAGGTGCGGCCGCCCCGATCGACGTGGTGGAGTCGCAGACGCAGGTCTCAAACTTTCAGGACAACGTTTTCGCCGCGCTGCAAACCGTTTCGGAGCTGCAGACGCAGCTCAAGAGCCTCATCGTAACCAGTTCGAACGACCCCATCTGGCATGCCAACCTCGTGCCCTCATCGCCGGCGCTTCAATTGCCGAGCGCCGGAGATCTGGACACCATCGTAGCGCTGGCCCAACGCTATCGCCCCGAAGTGCGGCAAGCACAGGACCAGCAGCAGCAAGCAGATCTCGATCGCGCCTATGCGAGGAACCAGGCACTCCCGCAGGCTGACCTGCAAGTGCAGTACATGAGCAACGGCTTCGCCGGGATACTGGCGCCCTTGCCGAATTTTGAAACCGTTACGTGTCAAAACCACGCGGTACCAGCTTGCCCCACTCCGGCGCCGTACACGCAAGGTAAGATGGCGATGGCCTATCACAACTTGTGGACGGGAGCCTTCCCGGCGTTCAACGTCTCGTTCAACGTCACTTTCCCGCTGCAAAACAGCGTTGCCCGGGGGTTGATGGGCGCTGCGCGAGAGGAAGAGCGTCAGGCGGCGATTCAGACGGAAGGTGTCC
>JASHPI010000182.1 GCA_030038215.1 Vulcanimicrobiota bacterium
AGGCGCAAAAGGAGCTCCTCCGCGCCCGTTGCGCGCCAGCGGATGGCGTCGGCAACGAAGGAGCGGGCTTGCGCGGAATCGGGCACGATTCTTCCTTACAGCTTCCACCAGGCGCCCCTGCAGCCCGCGTATAACCGCCCATCGATGCGGCGAATCATCATCGGCGTCACCGGAGCGAGCGGCAGTGTCTACGGCTACATGGTGCTGCAAGCGCTGCGCGCAATCGGCGGAATCGAAACGCACCTCGTGCTGACCGCGGCCGCGCGCCGCACGATCGAGCTCGAAACCGAGATGACGGCCGAGGATTTCGAGGGGCTCGCCGACGTCGCGCACCGCGACGACGATCTCGCCGCCGCAATTGCGAGCGGCTCGTTCCTGACCGACGGCATGCTGGTCATTCCGTGCTCGATGAAGAGCGCCAGCGCCATCGCCTATTCGATCAACTCCAACCTGCTCGCGCGAGCGGCCGACGTCTGCCTGAAGGAGAAGCGGCGGCTGGTATTGGTCGTTCGCGAGACGCCGCTGCATTTGGGACATTTGCGCGCGCTCTCCCAGCTCGCGGAGATCGGTGCGGTCATTCTTCCGCCTGTTCCTGCGATGTATGCCAACCCGCAAAGCGTTGACGACATCGTCGCGCACACGGTTGGCAAAGCCCTCGATCAGTTCGGCATCGCGAACGAGCTCTTCAAGCGCTGGCGCTCTCCCTGACCAATTCTTCGGCCAGGGCGATATCGCTCACACGGTCGACGTTGACGGCCGTCTCGGGATAGTCAGAGACGAGCGCGCGCACCGGCGCGCCGAGAATTCCGGTCGCGCGCCGCTCCGCCTGCGCGATCGTCAGGCGTCCGAGCGCAAAGCGCGCCAAGACGTCCCAGCCGAAGAGCGACGCAAGCCGAAAAGGATGCTTGCGGGCTGCGCCAAGCTGTTCGATGAACTGCTCGAGGCGTGGCAAAACCCGCGGCTTCAGCGCGAAGATGCCGCCGCCGCAGAAGGTGCCGTCGCGCAAGCGCGCCCAGGTGTGCGGCACCCGTGCAAATCGGCCTTGATGCGCGCGCTTCTCAACGCATCCGTAGATGACGTCGGCGTCGAGGCGCTCGGCTCGCTCGACGAAGTCCTCCACCGCGGTTGCAGTGAGAACCGGCAGATCCGAAGCCAGCACGAGAACCGTGCGGTCGGGCGAAAAACCCGCCAGGCCGTTGCGCAGGCTTTCGGTGATGCGTATTCCGTCGGGACGCAGCTCGTCGGCGGCTGCCAGCTCGTCGCGTTCGCGAGCCGAGAGCGGCGCGACCACGACGATGCGGCGGATTACGCGCGAACTGCGCAGCGCTGCCAGCACGCGCCCGACCAGCGTTACGCCGGCGATCTCGACGAAGGCTTTGTTCGGCGCATTGGCTTGCTGCTGCGCGACGGTATCCATCGGGCCGCCTGCCAGGACGACCGCATCGAGGGGATTCACGAGCGCCAGGCCGGCGTCTTCGCGAAGGCGGTCGTGAAGCATTGATACGTCTGCGGCAGCGAAAGACGCGCGGCAATCGCTTCGACGCTAGCGCGCTCGGGTGCGAGCGTGAATACGCAGGAGCCGGATCCGGCCAGCAGCGCGTTGCTCGCACCGGCTTCGCGCAATGCGTTCAACGCGTTCGAGACTTCGGGCGTCGTAGTCGCGATGAGATCGTGAAAGTCGTTCTGAAGCAGCGATTCGACCTTGGCAAAGTCGGCGCGCTGCAGCGCCGTGAGCGCCGCGATCGAGATCGAGTCGTTGCGCGGGCGAGTCGGGCGATCGGCGCGGTCGAGCGCCGCAAAGGCGGCGGCGGTCGAGACCGCGACCGGCGGCTTGACGATCAGCACGTGCCACGGGGGCAGCGATCCGGCCGGCGTGATTCGCTCCCCGGTGCCTTCGACCAACGCAGCGGTGCCGGCGAGAAAAAACGGAACGTCGGAGCCGAGTCGGCGCGCGACCCCGATCCAGTCGACGCCGGGATACGCGCCGAGGACGCCCTCCATCGCGGCGCGCAATACCGCCGCCGCATCGCTCGAACCGCCGCCGAGGCCGGCCTGTACAGGAATTCGCTTGTGCAGCTCGATGCGCACCGCCGGCAGTTCTCCCAGCGAACGCAGCGCCGCGACGGCGAGATTGTCCGGTCCGCCGAGCTCGCTGCGGTTACACTCGAAAATGAATCGATCGCTGGGTTCGATCGCTAGTTCGTCGGCTAGATCGACCGGCACCATGACGGAGCGCACGCCGTGATAGCCGTCTTCCCGGCGCGCCAGAACCTCGAGTGTCAAATTGATCTTCGCCGGAGCCCATACGGTCGTTTTCATCGAGGGTGTAGACCTTTTGCCGCGCTCTGAGAAGGCGCCTTCGCGCTCGGCGCCGCAAAGAGATTATGAGTACTAAAAGCAATGGAGTCGAGTTACGACGCGCAGCGAAATGAGTTTTGCGCGTACGTCCTAAACGAAGCGCAGGCGCCCTACGGGCTACTGCTCGGTAACTTCAAGGCCTTTGCGCAATCGACGGCAAAGGGCGGCGTGCGCGGTTTGTGGGATGCCGATACCGACCAAATCATCTTTGGGACGCACCATATCGCGTATCGCCTAAGCGATCGCGCCCCGGGAGTGGCGTCGCAAGCGCAGACCTACTTCCCGCATCAGATCGAACGCGACCTCACGTTTCTTCCCTACGCACAGATCTCTGAGTTTACGCTGGAGCACCGCGTTCACGTCACCGAAGCGTTTTACGTTCCGTTCGGGCCTGCGTTCAATCGAGCGGTTTCGTTCGTCGTTGACGTCACGCTGTATAATCCCGGCGGTCAAGAGGTCGAAGTCGCCGTCTTTCCATGGGCGATGCTGGTGGGTCAGCGCTTCTACGGTGAGGCCGAGCACGAGGTGCGCGCCTGGAACGACGGGCGCTTCATCTGTTCTAAGAATCTCGAAACGGGCGGCGAGCGCTGGTGGGGCGGCTCGCGCCAGCCGGTCGGCGTCGAGCTGTCGCTACGCGAGCAAGTGTTGCTGGAATCCATGCGGCACGCGACCTTGGCGTCGGACGAGTCCGCCGGACGTTTGGCGGACGTAACGCCGGAACAAGCGCAGCTCGTCAGCCGGCGCATCTTCGGCGCGTTCGGATATCGCATTGCGGTCGCGCCCGGCGCCCGCGAGTCGTTGCGCCTGGCGGTGGTCTATCATAAAGACGGAACCGAGCGGAGCCGGCCGGTTCTGGAGGCATTGCTGCAAGATCAGCGCGCGCTGCACGACACCCAGCGCTACTTTAGCGACCGTCTTGCCGACGCGCGTTTTCTCACGCCTTCGCCTGAGATCAGTCGCGGCGTGGTGTGGGCGAAAGCCAACATGCTGCGTATCGTCAAGGAGTATCCGCAGGGATGGGGAGCCACGAACTCCCCGCCGTCAGACATTCTCGTCTCACGCGATACGTCGTGGTTCGTTCACGGCTTCGACTATTTCTGGCCCGAATTCAGCCGCAACGCGCTGGAAGTTTTCAATCAGGCGGTCGAAGAAAGCGGCCTGATGGTCGAATACGTACGCGGCGTAAGCGGCTATCGGACCGACTACGACCTCAACGTCAACGACGATACCCCGCTGCACCTGATCGCCATGCTGCACCACTACAACGCGACGCTGGACGACGCATGGGTCCGCGAGCACATCGGCCTCGTCGTTAAGCTAGCCGATTACATGCTCTCTCAGCGGGACGACCGGGGGCTGATCTACTGTCGCGCCAAAGGCGTAGACATGCATGGAATATCCTCTTGGCGTAACATTATTCCGTACTACACGCTCGACGGGGCGGTGACCGAGATCAATGCCGAAAGCGTCTTTGCGCTCGAAGCGGCGGCGATGCTCTGCGCCGTCGTCGGCGACCACGATCATTGGGAGAAATATAGCCCCGAAGCGCAGCGGATGCGCGAAGCGATGATGGATTATCTCTACAACGACGACACCGGGGCGTTCGTGCTCAACTACGACCAGGACGGCAACTATCAGGACAACTTTACCGCCGATGAGGTCTTCCCGGTGCTCTTCGGCATTGCCGATCCGCAGCAGCGGGAAGCGATTCT
>JASHPI010000183.1 GCA_030038215.1 Vulcanimicrobiota bacterium
ATCAGCGAGCTTACCGGCAGCCAATTTGAAACACCCACGTATTTTCTGGCATCGTTCAATCCGCTCCACGTGCAGGACGCACTCTGGGCGTTCATCTCCGGCATCAATGCGCAGTACGGCGCCGTTGCGCTGCTGTTGATTTTCCTCGGTTTCGCGGTCGCGTGGCGCCGCGATTGGCGCACGACCCTGGTTCTGACCATCGCCTGCACGGCGTCGCTGCTATTCTTGGTAGTCTACCCGAACGAAAGCGACGTCGGCCGGTATCGTTTGCTCGCGTCGTGGATCGCCGTGCCGCTGCTCGGCGCCCTCACGCCCCGCCTGCGCGACGGGTTGACCGGCGGCCTGACCTACGCCGCGCTGTTGGCGTTTTTGGCCGTCAACGCCGGCCTCACGTTCGAATCGCAGCGGGCATTCCTCTCCCATGCCTCGGGCGAAGGCGGCCGCTGGGTGATCGACGCGGTGCGGCCCTTCGTTCCGCCGGGAAGCGTGCTCGTCACCGACTGGCTCGACGCAACGTCGCTGGCTTATGGCGCCTACGTCGATGGTTCGCTTCCCGGACGCATCGTCGTTTCCGACGACCAGCTTCGGGCCGATCTTTACCGTCATTGGACCAACGGCCGCCGCGTTTTCATTCTGGTCAATCCGCGCGACGTTCCCCAAATCCCGGGCGCGCGCGACGTGGCCTCGCTCGACGCCTACCACGAGCTCTTCGAAGTTCAGCCCTAGCGCGACGCCGGGCCAAAAGTCTTTGGGCCTTGACAGTACGGCGCAATCTTGGGTATAGACAGATATCGGTCCATCGGTTCCTCGCTCACCATCCAATGCGAGCCAAAGAAGGCGCCAGGCCGATCCATTTTTTGAGCTTCGGAGGAGACGTCAGTGCAGATGAACGGCCGCGCCGCGAAATTACAGGAAGGCTGGGTTACCCAAGAACGCTGGGACGGCATCCAGCGGCGTTACGGCGCAGACGACGTCATCCGCTTGCGCGGAAGCCTCGCGGTCGAGCATACGCTAGCGCGCCACGGCGCCGAACGTCTCTGGAAGCTGCTCCACGAGAAGGCCCCGACGGTCGCGCTCGGCGCGCTCAGCGGCAACCAGGCCGTGCAGGCGGCGCGCGCCGGCCTACCGGCGATCTACTGCAGCGGCTGGCAAGTTGCCGCCGATGCGAATCTTGCCGGCGAGATGTATCCCGATCAGAGCCTCTATCCGGTCAACAGCGTTCCGGCTCTGATCGAGCGCCTGAACAACGCGCTCACACGCCTGGATCAAATCGAATCGCTCGAGGGGCGCGGCGGCATGCATTGGTATTTGCCGATCGTCGCGGATGCCGAAGCGGGATTCGGCGGCTCGCTCAACGTCTTCGAACTGACCAAAGCCATGATCCGCGCCGGGGTCGCCGGGATCCATTTTGAAGATCAGCTCAGCTCGGAGAAGAAATGCGGCCATCTTGGCGGGAAGGTTCTGATCCCAACCCAAGAGGCGATCCGTCATCTGCTGGCGGCACGGCTTGCGGCCGACGTTCTCGACGTGCCGACGATCATTATCGCGCGCACCGATGCAAACGCCGCCACGCTCGTGACCAGCGACGTCGATCCTCACGATCGCCCGTTCCTCACCGGTGAACGCTCGCCGGAGGGGTTCTACATGACGCGGGCCGGGATCGAGGCCTGCATCGCGCGCAGTCTCGCGTACGCGCCGTGCGCGGATCTGCTTTGGATGGAAACGTCCGAGCCGAGCCTCGAAGAGGCCCGCCGGTTTGCCGACGCCATCCACGCGCGCTACCCCGGCAAGCTGTTGGCGTACAATTGCTCGCCGTCGTTCAACTGGAGCAAAAAGCTCGACGCCGGCGCGATCGCAAGCTTCCGCGAACAGCTGAATGCAATGGGCTATAAGTTCCAGTTCATCACGCTGGCCGGCTTTCACACGCTCAACTACAGCTTCTTCACGTTGGCTCACGACTTCAAGACGCGCGGCATGACGGCGTACGCCGAGTTCCAGCAAGAGGAGTTCGCCGCCGAGGCGCAGGGCTACACGGCAACGCGCCATCAACGCGAGGTCGGCACCGGGTACTTCGACGAAGTCGCGGCGATCGTGGGAGAAGGGCACGTTTCGACGACGGCGTTACGCGGCTCGACCGAGGCCGCGCAGTTTTACGAGGGCACGGCCGAGGTGCCGGCCTGAACGTCGCTCCAGCCGGATTCCTCCTGAACCGCGATCTGCCGGCCGGCTTCGCGGAGTTCTTTCTGCCGCTGCATCGGCGCTTCACCCCCGCGCAGCAGCGGCTGGTACAGACGCGCAAGGAGCGGCTCGAACGCGCACATGCCGGCGAGCTTCCGGCCTACCTGCCGCCGTCCGAGGCGAACCTTACCTCTTGGCGCATTGAGTTGCCCGAGTGGTGCGCGGACCAGCGCAACCAGATGACGGGTCCGGCCGATGATGCCGAGCTGTGCGTGAAAATGCTCAACTCGGGCGCGCCCGGCGTCATGCTCGACCTCGAAGATTCGATGGCCAATACATGGCAGCACCTGATGCTCGGCCACCAGAACATCGTCGCCGCGCTCTACGGCGAGCTGACTTATTCCGACGCCAAAGCCGGCCGCAGCGTCGCCATCAAGCCGTCGAGCACCGTGACGTGGAATCGTGTACGCGGCCTCCATCTCTCGCAGGCGGGAGTGATCGATCGAGCCGTCACCAGCGCCGCGCTTTTCGACCTTGCGCTGCTCGTCTTTCGCCTCACTTACGAACGCCTGCGCCATCCGCTCTGCATCTACATTCCCAAGTCCGAATCGGCCGAAGAGGCACTCTGGTGGAAGGAAGTCTTCGATGCGCTGATCGAGGCCAAAGGCTGGAAGCCCGGTTCGATCAAGGCGATGGCACTAATCGAGTCGCACCCGATCGCATACGAGATCGAGGAGTTCTTCTTTCATCTGCGCGACTACATTTTGGGACTCGATCTCGGCCGTTGGGATTACATGGCAAGCTTGATCCACTTCAATTTTAACGATCCGGACTGGCTGCTCCCCGACCGCAACACCATTCCGATCGACGTTCCGTTCTTCCAAAACGTGCGGACGCTGTTACCCGAGCTCACGCACAAGCACGGCGCGCTCGCCATTGGCGGGATGACCGCGCTCTATCCTAGCCGCACGGATCCCGAGCTGAACGCGCGCGCGCTGGCCGTGCTCGAACGCGACAAGCGCAACGAAGCCTTGTGCTTGATGGACGGCGCTTGGACCGGACACCCGGATCAGAACGAAATCGCGGTCGCGCAGTTTCCTTTTCCAAATCAGCTCAGCAGGCGCCCGCAGCTGGCGACCATTCATCCCGACCTGCGTCCCGCGCCGAAAGGCGTCGGAACGACGACGATCGAGGGCACGCGCTCCGCGGTGCGCACCGTAATTCGTTACCGGAATGGTGTGCTCGAAGGGCGCGGCGCGAGCCTCCTCGACGGGTACATGGAGGACCTGGCGACGGATCGCATCTACCGCTTGATGATCGCCCA
>JASHPI010000184.1 GCA_030038215.1 Vulcanimicrobiota bacterium
CCGATGGCGGCCAGCTCGACGGTCAGATTACCGCCTGGGCCGACAACGAAACCGGCGGCAGGAACGGCGACTTCGAGAACAACGTGGGATCGGGCGGTGGTATCTCGCGCGTCTTCGAGGCTCCGCTGTGGCAGAAGTCGAGCCTGAAAGCGCGGATGCGCAGAGTCCCGGACATGTCGCTTGACGCCGACCCGAACACCGGCCCTTCGCAGATCATCTACGCGGCCTTCGGGCACGACCGCGAGGTCTTCGCGGACGGTGGCACCAGCGTATCGGCCCCGCAGGCGAACGCCGAGTGGGCGCTCGTGCTGGAGGCCTGTTCGCATTCAGCGGCCTGCGCAACGGCCGGCGGCTCTAAGCCTTATCGTCTGGGGAACGCCGCTCCCATCTACTACGCGATCTACGACGGGACGAAGTTCCTGGACTACAAGCACACCTTCTACGACGTCATCTACGGTTGCAACCAAGCGGTCCCCGCCCCGACGCCCGAACCGAGCCCCGGCCATACGCCCAAGCCGCTCCCAACCCCGGTCGGTTACTGCGCGGGCCCCGGTTACGATATGGTGACCGGCGTGGGCGTGCCCTTCGGCGGTCATTTGGTCGACGCGATCGTCAAGGGAGCCGGTGCCAAATAGGTGCGTCTTGCGCGGTCTGATATAATGCGGAAGCTGTGAAGACCAAGATCCATCCAAAATGGTATCCCGAGGCACGCGTTCACTGCGCCTGCGGGAACACGTTCGTCACCGGCTCGACCATGCCCGAAATCGCGGTTGAAATCTGCGCGGCCTGCCACCCACTTTTCACCGGCCAGCAGAAGCTGGTCGATACCGCCGGCCGCGTCGATAAGTTCAACCAGCGCTCGGCGACCGCGCGCAAGAAGCAGGAAGAGGCTGCGGCCCGCAAAGCCGCCCGAGAGGCGAAAAAAGCCGCCGCACAACTCTGAACGACGCGTTGATTGCGCGCCTCGATACGATGGCGCGAAGGTTCGACGAAACCGAAGCCGAGCTCGCGAACGCGGGCGGCAGCTTCGATCAAGCTCGCTACACGGCATTAGTCAAAGAGCGCGCTCTTCTCGAGCCGCCCGTTCGCGCGTATCGGGAGCTTCGGCAAATCCAAGACGAGATCGCTGCCAATGAAGTCCTAGCGCGATCCGGCGACGGCGAGCTGCGCGAGCTGGCGGAAGAGGAGAACGACCGGCTGCGCGATCGGACCGCAGCGCTCGAGGGCGAGCTTTCGCAGCTCATGCTTCCTCGCGATCCAAACGATGACCGGGACGTCTTCGTCGAGATCCGAGCCGGTGCAGGCGGCGACGAGGCTGCGATCTTCGCCGGAGATCTTGCACGCATGTACATGCGCTTTGCCGAGGCTACCGGGATGAAGGTCGAACTCGTGGCGGAGAGCTCCAGCGATGCCGGCGGGTACAAAGAGATCGTCTTTGCGGTCAAAGGCAACCAAGCATACCGGCGATTGAAGCACGAGTCCGGCGTCCACCGCGTTCAGCGCGTGCCGGCTACCGAGGCGCAGGGACGCGTGCACACCAGCACCGCGACGGTTGCGGTGCTGCCGCAGGTCTCCGAAGACGTCGAGATCGAGATCAAACCGGCCGATTTGTCGATCGACACGTACAAAGCATCGGGCGCGGGCGGGCAGTACGTCAACAAGACCGAGTCCGCCGTCCGAATTACGCATGTGCCGACCGGCATCGTGGTCGCGTCGCAGCAGGAACGCTCGCAGCAGCAGAACCGGGAAAAGGCTTTGCAGATGCTGCGCGCCACGCTGTACGACCGCAAGCGCCGCGAGCAGGAAGAGGCGGTTGGTTCGATGCGGCGTTCCCAGGTCGGCACCGGCGATCGTTCGGAGAAGATTCGCACCTATAACTTTCCGCAGGACCGCGTGACCGATCACCGGATCGCGCGCAGCTTCGGGAACATTCGCGCGATCATGGACGGCAATCTCGGCCAAATCGTCGAGGATCTGTTGGCCGACGAACGCGCGCGCCAGCTCGCCGGCGAAGCAGTTGGATGACGACGCTCGCCGAGGCTCTTTGCGCGGGGATCGAATCGCTCGCGCCGGCAACTGATTCCGCGCGTGCCGACGCCCAACTGCTGCTGGCGCACGCCGTGCGCCGCGAGCGCGAATGGCTCATCGCGCACGGCGACGCGCCGCTCTCCGCAGAACAACGCGAGAGCTTCGAAAAGCTGTGCCGGCGGCGAAGCTCCGGCGAACCGGTCGCGTACATTCTGGGTCGCGCCGGTTTCTACGGGCGTGAGTTCATCGTTGACCGGAACGTCCTGATCCCGCGGCCCGAAAGCGAGCATCTCGTGGAAGAAGCGATCGCGTTCCTAGAGGCCGGCATGACTGCGCTCGACGTGGGCGTCGGCTGCGGGGCGATTGCGTGCACCATTGCGGCCGAAAGCGGCGCAGTCGTGTTCGGTACGGATCTCTCGGCCGCAGCAATCGCGCGTGCGGAACAGAATGCCCGCCGTCTGGGTCTGGCTGCGTTGTGCTGCTTTTACGAGGGCGATCTCACCGCGCCCGTCCGCGAGCGACGTTTTCACGCGATCGTCGCGAATCTGCCGTACGTTCCTACCGCCGATCTGCCGGCGCAGCCCGACCCGGTCGGGTTCGAACCGAGGGCGGCCGTGGACGGTGGACCGGATGGGCTCGCGCTGTATCGGCGCCTGCTGCCGCAGATTCCGGCGCTGCTCGAGCGCAATGCCTTGATCTTGCTCGAAGCGGCTCCCCCGACCATCGAGGAACTCGCGCGCACTGTCCGCGCGACCCTTCCCGGCTTTGCCGTCTCGATCGGGCGCGACTACGCGGGCCTCCCGCGCTACGTGCGGGCTGCCTCCCAGGGTGAACTGCCGGCGCCGGAGAACTGAAAAAGCCCGGGATGGCGAAGTACATATTCTTCACCGGGGGCGTCGTGAGTTCGCTTGGCAAGGGCATCACGGCCGCCTCCCTCGGACGGCTCCTCAAAGCGCGCGGCATCAGCGTTTCGATCCAGAAGCTGGATCCTTATATCAACGTGGATGCCGGGACGATGAATCCCTATCAACACGGTGAGGTCTTCGTTACTGAAGACGGAGCCGAGACGGATCTCGATCTTGGTCATTACGAGCGGTTCATCGACGAGAACCTTCAGCGCGCCAACAACGTGACGACCGGCCAGATCTATAACTCGGTGATCGAGAAGGAACGGCGCGGCGATTACCTCGGTGCAACGGTTCAGGTGATTCCGCACATCACCAACGAGATCAAGGCCCATATCAAGCGCGTGGCCGAAGCAAGTCACGCCGACGTCTGCATCGTCGAAGTCGGCGGCACCGTCGGCGACATCGAGGGGTTGCCGTTCCTCGAAGCAATCCGCCAGATGCGCTACGACGTCGGCGACGAGAACGTCATGTATGCCCATCTTACGCTGGTGCCGCATCTAGGCGCCCCCGACGAGCTGAAGACCAAGCCGACGCAGCACTCGGTCCGCGAGCTGCGCGGCATCGGCATCTCGCCCGATGCGATCGTCTGCCGCACCCAATCGGCGATTCCGATGCCGCTCGAGCTGAAGGAGAAGATCGCGCTCTTCTGCGACGTTCCGCCCAGCGCCGTCGTGCAGAACGCCGATGCGCAGACCATCTATCAGGTGCCGCTCAACCTCGAGCTCGAAGGATTGGCTCAAGCGGCGGTCCGCAAATTGAACCTGCCGGCCGCGGCGCCGATGCTCGAGGACTGGGTCGCGATCACCGATCGCTTTCTCAATCCTCGACGGCGCATCACCATCGCCCTGGTCGGAAAGTACGTCGAGCTCAAGGACGCGTACATCTCGATCAATGAAGCGCTTCATCACGCCGGCATCTTCCACCACGCTGCCGTCGATATCCGCCGAATCGATTCCGAGCTAGTCGAAGATGAAGGCGTCTCCGTCTTGCGCGGGGCGCACGGCGTCGTCGTCGCACCGGGCTTCGGAGCCCGCGGCGTACGGGGTAAGTTGCGGGCGATCGAACATGTGCGAGAGCATAAGATACCGTTCTTGGGCATCTGCTACGGCATGCAGCTGGCCTGCGTCGAGTTCGCACGCAATGTTTGCGATCTGCCCGACGCCATGACGAGCGAAGTCGACGAAACGACGCCCGATCCGGTCATCGATTTCATGCCGGATCAACGCAACCTGGAGATGTACGGCGGGACGATGCGTTTAGGAACCTACGCCTGTGCTCTCGAAGAAGACAGCCACGCCGCGCGCGCCTATGGCACCTGCGAGATCACCGAACGCCATCGCCACCGCTATGAGTTCAACAATCGATATCGGCCGATTTTCGAAGAGCACGGGATGCGTTTTACCGGTCACCATACGATCGGGAAGACGCGTCTCGTCGAAGTGATCGAGCTCCCGCGGGACGCGCACCCCTGGTTCGTCGCAACCCAGGCGCATCCCGAGTTCAAATCTCGGCCAAACCGTCCGGCCCCGCTCTATCGCGACTTCATCGCGGCGGCGCTTGCGCACGCCGAGCGCATCGACTCGGACTCCGGAGTTACCGAGGCGGTGTCCTGGACGCAAGCCTAATAACCGCCGTCATCCTCACGCGCGACGAAGAGCGCAACCTCCCGCGCGCCCTGACCAGTCTCCCGCGCGGGACACAGGTATTCGTCCTCGACGCGTGCTCGCGCGATCATACGCTGCAGTTCGCGCGCGCTGCGGGTGCGCGCGTCGTGCAGCGCGAGTGGACCGACTTCATCGAGGCCCGGCACTTTGCGCTCGCGCAGGTTCAGACACCGTGGGTACTGATGATCGACGCCGATGAAGCGCTCGACGACCGGCTGCGTGACGCGATTGTGGCTGCCTCGGATGAGCTCGACGGATACGAAGTCGAACGCGTCACCTATTTTTGCGGAAAACCGATGCGCGTCTGGAGCCACGAGCCGCTGCTGCGCCTCTTTCGCTCCGATCGGGCGCGCCTCGAGGCGCACCCGGCGGGCGGCGCCGGCGCCGCTTTGCACGAACGGTGGACGAGCGATGGCCGCGTCGGCCGGCTAGCTGGAACGCTCCTGCACTTCTCGTATCCCGACGTCGCCGCGTATCGGACCAAGTACGATCGCTATACGACCCTCGAAGCACAGAGCAGCGTCGCGTCGCCCCTGCGGCTTCTCGGCGCCTGTGT
>JASHPI010000185.1 GCA_030038215.1 Vulcanimicrobiota bacterium
TCGATCTTCTCGCGATCTTGCGTCGCATCGCGCAGTTTTTCCGTGACGAGTCGTGCGGTC
This sequence comes from Vulcanimicrobiota bacterium, assembly GCA_030038215.1. GTDB lineage: Bacteria > Vulcanimicrobiota > Vulcanimicrobiia > Vulcanimicrobiales > Vulcanimicrobiaceae > Cybelea. The sequence continues at coordinate 61 of JASHPI010000185.1, forward strand.
AGTGCGTACCCTGCCGCGTAGGGACGGTGCGTCAAGAGGAGGCGCTGCATCGTCTGGTGTCCGGCGGCGCCGGCACCGGGCGTGCAGGGGACGTCGTGCTGCTCGATGAGATCGGCCGCGCGATGCGCGACGCGTCGATCTGCGGACTGGGTCAGACGGCCGCCAATGTGATCGACTCGGCGCGTAAGAATCTCAACCTCTTTGCAACGCAGGCGCAGCAATGATTCGCGGACCGATTCCGCAAGCGCCCCCGCAGCCGCCCAAAGCGCAGGTCGAGATCACCATCGACGGCAACGCGGTGCGTGTCTCCGAAGGTTCGACGATCCTCGATGCGTGCAAGACGCTGGGCGTCGAAACCCCCACGCTCTGCTTCCTGCAGTCACTGACGCCCGTGAATGCCTGCCGCGTCTGCGTCGTCGAACTGGAGGGCTCGCGCGTCCTCGTACCGGCCTGTGCGCGCAAAGTCGAGCCCGGCATGGTGATCCATACCGATTCCGACCGCGTGCGTCACAGCCGCAAGATGGTGCTCGAGTTTTTAGGGTCTTCGGTCGATCTCTCGACCGCGCCGGACGCCCAGCGCTTCTGCGAACGATATGGGGCCGATCCGGGACGCTACGCCGAATCAGACCGCTCGGCCGCCACCGTAGCGCAGCCGGTCAAGATCGACAATCAGCTCTACGTACGCGACTACAGCAAGTGCATTCTCTGCTACAAGTGCGTCGAAGCCTGCGGCGTCGATGCGCAGAATACGTTCGCGATCGCGGTCGCCGGCCGCGGCTTCGAGGCACACATATCCACCGAGTACGACGTCACCTTGCCCGACTCGGCCTGCGTCTACTGCGGCAACTGCATCGGCGTCTGCCCAACCGGCGCGCTGATGTTCTCATCCGAGCACGAGCTGCGGGCACGCGGTGAGTGGAACGAAGCGGAGCAAACCGAGACGGAGACGATCTGCTCGTACTGCGGCGTAGGTTGCACGCTGACGCTTCACGTCCAGGACAACTCGATCGTGAAGGTCACATCGCCGATCGAGAATGACGTCACCAGCGGTCATCTCTGCGTCAAAGGCCGCTTCGGCTTCAGCTACGTCCAAAACCGCCCCGACGACGAGAAGCAGTCGTAGGTTCGCGGACGAAGGGGTGAGTGATGGAAACATTGCGTCCGGGCCGAACGGTCGAGGTCGAGCTAACCGCGCTCGACGGCGCGCGGCAGTCGCACAAAGCCGATCAGGTCGTCGCCGAGGAGCCGCTGGAGCTGCGTCTGGTTTCCAATGGAACGACGCGGACGCTGGCCGTAACGATGCGCACGCCCGGCAACGATTTCGAGCTGGCGGCAGGCTTCGCGTATAGCGAGGCGATCGTACGCGCCCGCGACGAGATCGCCGGCGTCAGCTACTGCCTCGATCCGGCGGTCGATCCGGATCAACGCTACAATATCGTGAACGTCGAGCTGCGCGGCGGCTTTGCGCCTCTAAATCTCCAGCGCTTCGAGCGCCACTTTACCATGAGCAGCTCGTGCGGCGTCTGCGGGCGCGCTCAGCTCGACTCGCTGCGCGATCTCGGCGTCACTCCGATCGACGACGATGTGCGCGTTTCGAGAGAGCTGCTCTACGCATTGCCCAAGCGCATGCGTTCGGCGCAGCGCGTCTTCGCCTCGACCGGTGGCCTGCACGCCAGTGCGCTCGTCAACCAGAGCGGAGAAGCCGTCGCGGTACGCGAGGATGTGGGCCGTCACAACGCCGTGGACAAAGTCGTCGGCTGGGGTCTGCTCGGCGGGCATCTTCCCTTCGCCCGCTCAATCTTGATGGTCAGCGGCCGCACCAGCTACGAGATCTTACAAAAGAGCGCGATGGCGCGCATTCCGATCGTCTGTTCCGTCTCCGCGCCGAGCAGTCTCGCGATCGATCTCGCCCGCGAGTTCAACATTACTCTGGTCGGCTTCTTAAACGGCGAGCGCGCGAACGTCTACAGCGCGCCGGAGCGCATCGCAGCTTTATGAACGATCGGACTTTTCGCCTGGACTTCTTCATCGCTATCGCGGCGGTGCTGATCAGTGCGCTCACCGCCGGAACGCTCTTCTATCAGACGCGCGTCATCGGCGATCAGTTCGCGGCCACGATCTGGCCGTACTTGAGCGTCGGAGCGACCTACGATACCGACGGGGAGACGATCGACGTTACGAATGACGGCGTCGGCCCGGCGTTGATCCGCTCGGCCCAGCTTCGTGTCGACGGGCGATCGGTTCGCTCGTGGAACGATTACGTTGACGTGCTCGCTGCCGAGCCCGATATGCGCGCGATATGGCTGCGCACTCGCGCCGCCGCGCGCGCTCGTCCGGGCGCTCGCGCGACGATATCGATGAGCTCGATCGGCCCGTCGTCGACTCTCCGTCCCGGCGAGACGAGGACGCTGTTCAAGCTCGTGTTCGTCAGCAACGTGCCGGCACAGGTGCTGACCGAGCACGCCCTCACCCTCGACCTCTGCTACTGCTCGCTCAACGGCAATTGCTGGACCTTGCGCGCGATGCCGGGCCGGATCAACCGAGAGACGCAACCGGTCTCAGCATGCACGGCCAGCGCGGCCATTCAATCGTATTCGCTCGGGGTTTCGATTCCGTCGCCTGGTGCGCGCTAGCCGCGGATACTTCTCAGGAAATCGCGCACCACCGCGTTGAAGGCCGCCGGATTGTCGGCGTTGGCGACGTGGCCGGCATTGTCAATCGCAGCCAATCTCGCACCGGGGATGCCGGCGGCGATCTCTTCCGAGAGCGCGCGCGGCGCGATCGTGTCTTTCTCGCCATATGCGACGAGAACTGGGACCGCGATCGTGCGCAGCACGTCGCGATAATCGCCGGTCCAAGTTGCCTGCGTGGCCGCCAGATAGCTTGCCGGCGACTTGCAGGCCATCTGCTCGATTGTCTCGCTCAAGCGCGCGGCAGGCAAACCCAGCTTGGCGGCGCGCTGCTGCGCAAACGTTCGCATGTCGCCGGCTGCGCGTACCGCGGCGGCAATGCCGTCCGCATAGGGTCCCGCGTCGGGATAACGCGCAAAACTGCCGAGAATCACCATACCGTCGAAGCGCTCGGGAACTCGCTTCCACAACTCGAACGCGACGACGCCGCCCAGGCTGCAGCCGACCAAGACGAAGCGCTCCGCACCCAAGGCATCGGCCACCGTCAGTACGTCGTCGGCGAAACCGGCGCGCGTGATCAGCGCCGGATCGGGATCCGGCAGCGCGCCGTTGCCGCGCAGCTCGATCGCGGCGCAGCGAACGTCATCGCAAAACGTCTCGAGCTGTGCATCCCAGATGGCGGCGGTCGAACCGACGCCATGCACGAAGATCAGCGTCGTGTCTGCGTCTCCGCAGTACCGCGCGCCGGTCGCCGCGCCGCCGGGGGCGACGCACGTCAGCGTCCTGATCACGCGCCGTTGCGTTTGCGGGCGACGAAGGCCAAGACACCGGCCAACGGCTGCGCGTTCAGGATGTCGCCCGTCGTGAGGCCGGCGCGGCGGGCTTGGCCCACCGCGAGCTCGATCGCGCCCAAATCGCCGGTTCGGTGCGCATCGCTGTCGAGCGCGAAGGTTACGCCGAAGCTCTTCGCGCGGTGCGCCAAGGGAGCCGGCAGGTCGAGCCGCACCGCTTGGCCGTCGATCTCGAGCGCAGTGCCGGTGCGCGCCGCTGCGGCGAAGACCGCATCGCAGTCGAACTCATAACCCTCAGAACCATCTAAGCGACGCCCGGTGGGATGCCCGACGATCGTCAGATAGCGGTTCTCGCACGCGCGAATCAGACGGCGCGTCATCTCATCGCGCGACTGATGAACTGCGGTGTGCACAGAGCCGATGACGACGTCGAGCTCGGCCAGGCCCGTCTCATCGAGGGCCAGGGAACCGTCGGGAAGGATGTCGACCTCGCTGGCCGAGAGCGTGCGTATTCCGTAGCGCGCGTCGAGCGTCGCGAACTCACTGCGTTGCCGGCGCAGCGTGATCGGATCCATCGCCTGGCGCAGCCCGCGCGATCGCGCATGGTCGCTGATCGCGTGATATTCATAGCCGCGCGCCGCGGCAGCTGCGATCATTGCTTCGAGCGTGTCGTCACCGTCGCTCCACGTCGTGTGCATATGGAAATCACCGCGTATGTCGGCCGATTCGACCAGCACCGGAATGCTGCCCGCCAGCGCCGACTCAATCTCATCTAGGCCGCTGCGCAGCTCGGGCGGAATGTATTGCATTCCGAGCGCTGCGTAAACGCCCGCCTCTTCGGCGCAGGTGGTGACCTCGCCGTTCTCGAGATTCAAGATGCCGTTCTCGCTGACGCGCAGGCCGCGGCGCACCGCATATTCGCGCAGCTTGATGTTGTGCTCGCGCGAGCCGGTAAAGTGCTGGAGCAAATTACCGTAAAGATGATCGGGTAGAACGCGCAAATCGATCTGCAAACCGCCCGGCAGCCAGATGCTCGCCTTGGTCGGGCCCTCGGCCAACACCGCCTCAGCGCGCTCCCAACCGGCGAAGTGCGCTACGACGTCGGCGGCATGATGCGACGTGCAGACCAGATCGATGTCGCCGACCGTCACTTCTTGCCGGCGCAGGCTGCCCGCGAACGTCAGGCGCTCGAGCGGCGGTCCCTCCTGCACGTACGTCATCGCATCCCGCGCAATCGCAAGCGCCTGCGGCAACGGCGTGCGCCGCTGCCGGCCCTTGTATGCGAGGATCCCGCGTTTCCAGTTCTCGATCGTCTTGCTGCCGAGGCGCGGCACGCCCGCAAGCGTTCCGGAGGCGATTGCGGCCTCGAGATCGGCGAGCGAAGCAACACCATACTCGGTGAAGAGCATGGCGGCCGTCTTCGTCCCGATGCCGCTGACGCCGAGGACTTCCAGTAACGTCGGCGGGAACCGGCGGTGCAGCTCGTCGAGCGCATCGGAGTTCCCGGTGTTTACGAGCTGCTCGATCGCGGCACCGATCGACTTGCCGACTCCCGGAAGCTTGACATGCTCGCCGAGTGCCACCAAGTCGGCGAGCGGCGGCGCGTTTTCCACCGACGCCGCGGCTTTTTCGTACGCCATGTATTTGTAGAACGACTCCCCGGCCATCTCCATCAGCGTACGGATCTCGAGAAGCTTCTGCGCTACTTGCGAGTTGGACAACACGCGTAGTGGAGTTGGCCGAGGGTGCCGAATGCTACTGCTGCGATGGCGCTCTTGCGGATGCGAAATGCGGTCTTCTCGGCCGGCGGCGTCGAGGCCGGCCCGGTTACACTCGACCTCGGCGCGGGCGAGCAAACCGCGCTCGTCTTGCGCTCGGCGCGCGAGGCCGGCATCGTCGCGCTGCTGGCGGCCGGGATCGTCAAGGCTACGAGCGGCAGCGTGCTGATCAATGAATACGATCCGCGCGTGCAATCAGTGCATTGCAAGCGGATCGCCGCCTTCGTCCCGTACGAGCCGCTGCCGCTGAGCAGCTCGGACTTCGCGCGCTATATCGCCTACCGCGCTGCGCTTTGGAATGTCGAGCCGATCTACGCGCAGACCGTCGCAAGCGTTCTGCTGCGCAAGCTCGGCGACGTCCACGAAGCCTTTGCGTATCCGTTGGTTGGAGCCCTCATCGCCCGCCCAAGACTGGTGGTTCTCGATCGCCCGCCGCCGGTGTACGCATCGCAGATTCTCGCGGTGGTGGGAAAGCGCGCGCTCTTCTCGACCCACGCCGGCGCCGCGGCGGCTCGCGCCTTTTCGCGTTCGGCGGCCGCGATCTCCGCGGCCGGCAGCCGATGACCCCGCGCGCTTTGGCCGCGATCCTGGGGGCGCGCTTGCGCGCCGAGCGGCGAACGATTCTTTACGCGTGCGCCGCGGCGCTGGTGCTCGGGTTCGCCCAGCCGCGCGGCGCCGCTGGCCTGATTTTTCTCTGTTCGCTGTTCGGTATCGTGATGGCGCTCGCGCAAGATCCCGGTCGCTATCCGCACCTCGATCGCTGCGAGCAGAGCGCGCCGCTCTTTGGACGCGAGCTCGCTCGCGCCAAGGCGCTCGTTCCGTGCGTCGCCGCAGTGCTGGCGATCTGCGGCTACAGCGCGGCCCGCCTTCTGGCCGGTGCCGGTGATGCCGGCGTCACGCTTGTAGCTGCAACGGCGGCCGTCGTCGCCACCACGCTCGTCGCCCTCTCCGCAACCATTCGAACCGGTCCGTCACGCGCGCTTTACGTCGTCTTGGCCGGCTCGGCCGGCGCGTGCGCGTATTTCCTGGCGATCGTCGTGGGCTCGATTCCCGGTGAGTTGGCGTTTTGCGCGCTCGTTTCGTTCTTGGCGCTGCGACAGTACGGCGAAGCTCTGGCGCGCTACGACCCCGTTTAGGGAGCCTAGCTTACGGGCTGAATCGGAACGGACGTAGCGAGCTTTTCGAGCATCGCGCGATCGAATTGTGATAAGTCGTCGCCGCCGCGCGTGGAGACCCAGTTCGAATCTGCGACCGTCGGCTGGTCGCGGTAGAGCCCGCCGGCGTTGCGGATGTCGTCGGCAATCGAATGCACGCCGGTCACCTGCCGGCCGCGCACGAGCTGCGCCGAGATCAAGACTTGCGCTCCGTGACCGATTGAGAACATCGGCTTCTTGAGCGTATCGAACTCGCGCACGAAGCGCTGGACCTCGCGGTCGGTGCGGATGCGGTCGGGCGAGACTCCGCCGGGAATGAGCAAGGCGTCGAAGTCTTCGGCCGTGCAGTCAGCGACGAGCTCCTCGGCACGGATGTTCTGTCCGTCGTCGAGTCCGCGCTTACCGCGGATTCGCTGGCGCCCGCGCTCGTCGATCCCTACGATCGTTACGATCGCGCCGGCTTCTTCGAGCGCGCGCCGCGGCTCGGTAAGATCGACCTCTTCGAATCCATCGCCAACGAGCGCGGCGATGCGCTTTCCTTCTACCCCTTGCATATCGGCCCCGTGATTCGCGCCGCCCCCCGGCGCACCTCCGGATCTCTATCCAAACAGGCCGCGAGTCAAGCCGCCGTCGATCGAGATCGTTTGGCCCGTGACGTAGCTCGCAGCTTGGCCGCACAAGAATGCGACCAGCGGCGCAAATTCCTCCGGC
>JASHPI010000186.1 GCA_030038215.1 Vulcanimicrobiota bacterium
CAATCGTGCGCGGCGAGTACGTGCCGGTCGGCCGCGATCAGGTTGCCCACCTCGAATTCGGGCGCGAGGTCGTGCGGCGATTCAACTATCTCTACGGCGATGGCAAGGAGATCCTCGTCGAGCCCCAGCCGACGCTGTCGGAGTTCCCCGAGGTTCCCGGCACCGACGGACGCAAGATGAGCAAGTCTTACGACAACGCGATCCTCATCAGCGACGATGAAGAGACCACCACGAAAAAGGTGCGCGCGATGGTCACCGACCCGCTCAAGATCCGCCGGGGCGATCCGGGGCGCCCCGAGATCTGTCCGGTCTTCGCGTTGTGGCGTTTCGTCAACCCGCTCAAAGTGGACGGGATCGCCGTCGAATGTCGCTCGGGCGCCCTGGGCTGCGTGCAAGACAAGAACGACTTTGCCGAACGGCTCAATCTCTATCTGCGCCCCGTACGCGAGCGCTACGCGATCTACCGCGACGATCCGGCGCTCGTCGAACGCATCATCGACGAAGGGACCGCGCGCACCCGCGAGATCGCTGCCGGCGTGCTTGCCGACGTCAAACGCGCCATGCGATTGATTTAGGTAGCCTGCGGGCGACCGCAGGCAGTCTTACTCGGAGAGGTCGAGTTCGGCGAGCGGCTCGTTATACATGAACACGACGCCGTCGGGGGCTTGGGAGTCGAAGTGTGGGCGCCCCGACGGCTCGATCGTCATCGTTGTGGGAATCGTGCGCTTTTCGTTTTTCGTATAGGTCGTGATCAACCAGGCTACCAGTCGTGTAAATTTAGTCCGTGGCACGTAGAACTCACGCGTCAACGTCGTCAGCTGTCCGGGATAGAGGAAGAGGTCTCGTCCCGTCGTTGGATCCGCCAGCTGCGTCAGAAACGCATCGCGGTACACGACGCTCGGCTTCGAGAACGTGTAATAGGCTTCCAAGACGTTCCCGCCATTCTCGGTTTTGGCCGGAAGCGCGGTGGCCGAGGGCCGAACGCGCTCGCTGAGCACCGTGATCGAATAGCCGAGGAAATGCACGGTGTTGATGCCTGTATTGTGCAGGCTCTCGTCGAGCCGAATGACGGCGAGAGGCCCTTCATTTCCCACGTGCCGCATTTGTATGGTCGCCACGAGCGACGGCGGTCTGATCGCGGGCACGAGCAGGTTCTGCCAGGCAAAGGTATAGATCGCCCACGCGCCGGCCAGCACGATGGCGACGACCTCGGCGACATCGCGCACGAGCCGCGAACGCTTCATCAGTTCAGCGAAATCTTCGGCGGTGACTGTGGAGGAGACGGCGGGGGCGGCGGACGCGGGCGAAAGATCGCGACCATCGGAATTCCCAAGATCAGTAAGAACGGCAAGAGGAAGACGTGGCCTCCGGTGAGCGCGTAGACGAGCGCCGCGATTGCCAGCGTGAGCGCAACCGCAATGATGATCTTGAGGGCAATGCTTACGTCTTCGTGAATTTCGGTACCGTCTGGGCGATGGACTCGAGCGCCCAATCGATGTCTTCCAGCGAAGCGGCATAGGAGAAGCGGAGATAGCCTTTGCCGGCGGGACCGAACGAGGAGCCGCCGCCGCACGCAACGCCGCCTTCCTCTAAGAGGAACTTCGCGAGGGCGCGGTCGTCGTGCGTGATCGTCGTGATGTTGGGAAAGGCGTAGAATGCGCCCTCGGGCAGCGTGCAGCTGATGCCCGGGATCGCGTTGAGGCCCTCGACCAAACGGTCGCGCCGCTGGCGGAAGATCTCGTTCATGCGCGTGACCGGCTCGCTGGGACCGGTCAGCGCCGCAATGCCCGCCGTCTGCACGAAGGTCGCCACGCAGCTGAAGGTATTGTTGTTGAAGAGGGTCACCGTGCGCGCGAGATACTCGGGCATGAGCGCGTAGCCCAGACGCCAGCCGGTCATCGCGTACGCCTTCGAAAAGCCGTCGACGACGATCGTGCGGTCGCGCATACCGGGCAGCGACGCGATCGAAATGTACTCGCTGTCGAGATAGTAGTTGTGGCTATAGATCTCGTCGGCCAGCACGAGAAAGTCGTAGCGCTGCGCGAGCTGCGCGATACGCTCGAGGTCGCCCTTGGTCAGCACACCGCCGGTTGGATTGTGCGGCGAGTTGATGACGAGCACTTTCGTTTTCTCGGAAACGTGCCGCTCGAGCTCGTTGAGATCCATGCGCCAGTTGCGCGCCTCGAGCAATGGAATCGCGTGAATAACGGCTTGATGATAGCTCGCGCACGAAGCGTAGGCCGGATAGGCCGGATCGAAGTAGACGAACTCGTCGCCGGGCTCGAGCAGGGCGCTCAGGGTGTTCCAGATGACCGGTTTGGCACCCGGACCGATGACGACGTTCTCAGCCTTCCACTCCGGCGTCATGTGACGGAAGCGGCTGGCGAATTCGGCGATGGCCTCGCGCAGGGACGGCAGTCCGCCCGACGGCGTATAGTGCGTGTGGTTGTCATAGAGCGCGTCGATGGCTGCCTTCTTGATATGCTCGGGCGTATCGAAGTCGGGCTCGCCGATCTCCATGTGCACGACCCGCCGCCCCTGTGCTTCCAGCGCACGCGCGCGAGCAAGCACCTCGAACGCATTTTCCGAGCCAAGCCGAGCAACCCCGGCGGCCAGGCGGTCTTCGTGAACTGCGAGCATGATCACCCTTCCTTCTCTAACAACTGCACGGAGTTCGCGCGTGGGACCCCGTCATTTCGGCGGCGAAACGTCGCGGTTATGCGCACCCTCTCGGAAGTCTTTGCTGCTGGAGCTCCGACGTTGCCGGAGGGACTCAGAGCCCTCGAGGTTTCGCCCGACCGCGAGTTGGAACCTGGAATGACGGTCCGCGCAACGTTTACTTTTCGCAACCAAGGCGGCGCGCCCGCGACCGGCGTACGCGTGCGCTTCAACGTCGCCGACGGATTGATCTACCTCGTCGGCAGCGGCAAGCTCGACGGCAACGACCTCGACGACGAGCTCGGCAATTCGCCGTTGCTCTCGCGCAGCGGTGCGGACATCGGCGACGTGCAACCGGGTGCCGAACGTCGCATCGAAATCTCCTACAGCGTCGCGGGCGCAATCGAAAACGGCACGACGATCGAACTGCAAGCGGCGGTCGCTTCGTTCGAGCTGGCGCCGGTTGGTTCCAACGTCGTTCGTTTGATCGCGCGCAGCAAGCCGCAACTGCAGAATGCGATGACGCGCGCCACGATCGAGTCGCGCCACGATGCGATGCCCGGCTCCGAAGCGCAAGTCACCGTCCGCGTTCATAACGTCGGCGAATCGAGCGCCCACGACGTCGTCGTCGTCGCGCCGATTCCGGAGCACACCAAGTACGTTGCCGGTTCGGCGCGCGTAAACGGCCGCGAGATCGAGCGCGAGCTCGGCTCGTCGTTCGATCGCGTCTATGCGCCGATCGTCGCTCCGTCACTGCCGGCCAGCGCATCGGCAACGCTCACGTATCGCCTGCGAATCGACAAGCCGCTGCGCGACGGCACGACGATCGTGGCGCACGCCCAGATCGCTTCGCAAGAAACACCGGCCTTCGAGCTGGAACCCGCCTCGCTCACCGTGACGGCCACGCCCGATTTCGCAGGCGACCGCACAATGCTCGCGATCGAACCATCGCAGGACGTGCTTCCCGGCCAGCACGTCGCGTTGACGCTGACGGTCTACAACGCGGGCACCGCGGCGGCCGAGAGTGTCACCGCAACGCTCGAGCTCCCCGACGCGCTCCTTCCGATTCGCGGCGCAACCAGCATCAACGGGCGTCCGATTCGCGAGCGCCGCAAAGAACCGCTGACCTTCGAGCTCGGTCCGATCGACGCCGATGAGTCGGTCACGTTGCGCAGCGAAGCCGTCGTTGCCGCGCCGCTGGCCGACGCCACCACGCTCACGGCCGGGGCGGTGCTCGGGTGGGAACCGGGAACGCAAGGCTCGCGCCGGATCGAGCGCAGCCTCGCCGTGCGCTCGGAGCCGGCCCTGGCGCCTCGGCGCAATGCGCTCGCGCGCATCGGCGGCGAGACCGTCCGCCCCGGCGATGA
>JASHPI010000187.1 GCA_030038215.1 Vulcanimicrobiota bacterium
CGCTCGTACGTACGCGCTCGCGTTCTGCCGAATGTCTCGCAATGGTTTGAAGAGGGCGTGCTGCCACGCGAGCTGGGGCGGGAGCTCGGCGAGCTCGGGTTGCTCGGGATGCACCTGCGTGGGTACGGGTGTCCGGGCGCAAGCGCGGTAGCGTACGGCCTCGCCTGCATGGAGCTCGAAGCCGGCGATTCGGGCACGCGCAGTTTCGCTTCGGTGCAAGGGTCGCTGGCGATGTACGCGGTCCACCGCTGGGGCGACGAAACGCAGAAGCAAACTTGGTTGCCGCCGATGGCACGCGGCGAGCTGATCGGTTGCTTCGGTCTCACCGAGCCCGATTTCGGCAGCAATCCGGCGGGATTGCGGACGCACGCGCGGCGCGCCGGCAGCGATTGGATTCTCAACGGGACCAAGATGTGGATCACCAACGGATCCATCGCCGACCTCGCAATCGTCTGGGCGCAGACCGGAGAGGGGCTGCGCGGTTTCATCGTGCCGACCGACGCGCCGGGCTTCAGCGCCTCGAATATCGAGCGAAAGCTCTCGCTGCGCGCTTCGGTGACGAGCGAGCTGGTGCTCGCGGACTGCCGCGTGCCGGCCGGTGCGTTGCTGCCGAACGCCCAGGGGCTGGGCGCGCCGCTGTCCTGCCTGAATGAAGCGCGCTACAGCGTCCTCTGGGGCGCGATGGGCGCCGCGCGCAGCTGCTATGAAGCCGCGCTCGATTACGCCAAGACGCGCATTCAGTTCGATCGGCCGATCGGCGGCTACCAGCTGACGCAGCAGAAGCTGGTCGACATGCTGCTCGAGCTGAATAAAGGAACGTTGCTGGCGCTCCATCTCGGGCGTCTCAAGGACGAGGGACGCTTACGGCCGCCTCAGGTGAGTTTCGGTAAGCTCAACAACGTCCGCGAGGCACTGGCGATCGCGCGTCAGGCGCGAACGATTCTCGGTGCCAACGGCGTCACGCTCGAATATCCGGTGATTCGTCACGCCAACAATCTCGAATCGGTCCTCACCTACGAAGGCACGAGCGAGATGCACACGCTGATCCTAGGCGAGGAGATTACCGGGCTTCCCGCGTTCACTTGACTCCGAAGCCGCCCCCTGGTAGACTGCCGAAGTTGCGGTCCATGCCGGCCGCGCGCTCTGGCGCGCGCCGGCTGAAGAACTAGTGCAGTACGCGTGGGCCCGTGTACGCAGCAAAAACGGCTATTTATAACGACTATTTGTATATGAAGAATATTGTCGGGCGTAAGGTTGGAATGACGAGCGTCTTCACCGACGATGGCCGGTACGTGCCGGTCACGGTAATTGCCGCTGGTCCCTGCACGGTCGTCGAGCGCCGGACCAAGGAGAAGCACGGCTACGATGCGGTCGCTCTGGGCTTCGAGCCGGTCAAGCGCAGCCGGCTAACGCGCGCCATGGCCGGGCACTTCAAGGGTCAGGGCGTCGAGCCGGTCCGGTTCGTTCGCGAGTTTCGCACGGGCATCGAAGGCGTCGAGGCCGGCCAGAGCGTCACGGTGGATCAGTTCGCGCCGGGCGACCGCGTGGACGTGATCGGCATCTCGAAGGGGCACGGCTTCTCGGGCGGGATCAAACGGCACAACTTTAGCGGCGGCGGCGCGAGTCACGGCTCGATGATCCATCGCCAGCCCGCCTCGAACGGCGACACCAACGCAGGCCGGACCACCAAAGGAAGCCGGCGCCCGGGTCATTTCGGCGCCGATCGTACGACCCTGGCGAATCTCGAGGTCGTGCGCGCCGACGCCGAGCGCAACGTGCTGCTGGTCCGCGGCCCGGTTCCGGGAGCCCGTAATGGCCTGGTGCTGGTTCGCGAGAGCCACAAAGCCGCCAAGGGCGCAAAGGCGTAAGCCGTGCCGAGTGTGATCGACGCGGACGGAAAGGTGGTGCGCGACCTGGCGGTCCCGGCCGTGTTTGCCCAGGATTACGGCGAGAAACTGCACGTCGTCTATCGGGCCGTGCATCGCGAGTTTGCCAATCAACGAGCGGGCACGGCATCGACGCTCAAGCGCGACGAAGTCGCCGGCGGCGGGCGCAAGCCCTGGCGCCAAAAGGGGACGGGTCGCGCGCGCCAAGGCTCGATTCGCTCGCCACAGTGGCGCCACGGCGGGGTCGCCTTCGGCCCTCGCCCACGCAGCTACATCGAGGGGCTCAATAAGAAGGAACGCCGGTTGGCGTTTCTCGCCGCGCTGGCCGACCGGTTCAACAAGGGCGCGGTGACGGTGCTGGATCCGGGCGACTTCGCGATCGCAAAGACCGCCGAGTTTGCCAAACTGCTCTTCGGCAGCGCCAAGGCCGCGAAGAGCGGTCCGAGCACGCTGATCGTCTGCGGACGGGGCGAAGCCAGCGCACCGCAGATCGAGCGGGTCAGCCGCAATCTGCCTGGCGTTGCCGTGACCGACGATCGCGCGTTAGGCGTCAGCGACGTTCTTCGCTTCGAGCGGATCGTCTTTACCACGACGGCTTACGAAACGCTGAGCGCGCAAGAAGGGAGCGACGAGTAATGGATGCACGTGACGTCATCGTCGCGCCGCGGATTACCGAGAAGTCCATGGCCGACGCGCTCGCGCAGCAATACACCTTCGTGGTCCATCCGCACGCGACCAAGACGCAGATCCGCCACGCGATCGAGGAAATTTTCAAGGTGAACGTCCTGCACGTCAACACGGTGAACGTACGCGGCAAGGCGCGCAGCTTCGCGCGGCGCGGCATGCGTACTCGCGGCAAGCAGAGCGACTATAAGAAGGCGATCGTCACGATCAAGGCCGGTCAGAAGATCGAGCTGGGCGGAGTGAACTACTTTGAGCAATAGTGCGCCGATCGGAGCGATCGCATGCCCGTAAAGAAATATCGTCCGACCTCGCCCGGCCGCCGGTTCGTGCGGACGCCGGATTTTTCAGACCTTTCGAAGGTTGCTCCCGAGAAGTCGCTCGTCGAGGTTCGCAAGAAGCACTCGGGGCGCAATAATAACGGCCGTATCACGGTGCGCCATCGCGGCGGCGGCACCCGGACGCTTTACCGCATCGTCGACTTCAAGCGTGCGAAGGACGGGATTCCGGCCAAGGTCGCGACCATCGAGTACGATCCGAATCGCTCTTGCCGCATCGCGCTGGTCAACTATCGCGACGGTGACAAGCGCTACGTCTTGGCGCCGCTTGGGCTGAAGGTCGGCGATCTCATCGAATCCGGCCCCAACGCCGACATCAAAATCGGCAATGCGTTGCCGATCCGGAACATCCCGGTCGGCACGGTGATTCACAACATCGAGCTGCGCCCGGGCCAAGGCGGCAAACTGGTTCGGTCGGCCGGCGTGTCGGCGCAGCTGATGGCAAAGGAAGACGAGTACTCGCAGGTACGCATGCCGTCGGGCGAGGTGCGCAAGATTCACGTCGCATGTCGCGCGACCATCGGTCAGCTCGGCAACGTGGAGCACGAAAACCAAGTGATCGGAAAGGCCGGACGCACGCGCCATCTCGGCAAGCGCCCGACCGTTCGCGGCGTCGCAATGAATCCGGTCGATCACCCGCACGGCGGCGGCGAGGCGCGCTCGACCTCGGGACGCCCGCCGACGACGCCTTGGGGACAGATGACGATGGGCAAAAAGACGCGCCGTAATAAGCGCACCACCAAGATGATCGTTCGCAGACGAGGCTCGAAGTAATGGCGCGTTCGCTGAAAAAAGGTCCTTTCGTAGCGGAGAACCTCGTCAAAAAGGTCGAGAAGCTGAACGAGACGCGCGAAAAGCGCGTGATCAAGACGTGGAGCCGCGCTTCGACGGTCCTTCCGTCCATGGTCGGCCATACCATCGGCGTGCATAACGGAAAGACGCACATCCCGGTTTACATCACCGAAAACATGGTCGGCCATAAGCTCGGTGAGTTCGCCCCGACGCGTCACTTTCGCGGCCACGGCGGCGACAAGGCGACGGTGAAGACGTGAACGAGCGGCCGGCTCAGGCGGTGGCGCATCTTCGTTTTGTGCGGACCGGCCCGCGCAAGCTTCGCCGCGTCGCGGACGCGATTCGCGGCAAGAGCGTGCGCGATGCCTTGGTGCTGCTGAAATTTGCGGACGTGTATGCCGCCGAGCCGATCGAGAAGCTCTTGCGCAGCGCCGTTGCCAACGCGGGGAACAATCACGACCTGAACACCGATGAGCTGTACGTCGCTCGCATCACCGTCGACGGCGGCCCGGGCGGGCGTTTCACCAAACGCTTGGATCCGCGCGCACAAGGCCGTGCCTACTTCAAACGCCGGCGCCTCTCGCACGTCACGGTGATCGTGAGCGAAGGCGCGCCGGCGAAAGCCGAGCGCAAGCGCCCGGGCGCATCGGTGCAGGCGGCTCGGCAGCCGCGCCGTGCCGCAGCTGCGCCTGCCGCCCCGGCTCGCAAGACGGCGCGCAAAAAGACCGGCGCGCGGAAGCGTGCTGCCGCGGCTGCGGCGTCCGAACGTACCGAGGAGAAAAAGGAAAGCTAGTGGGACAGAAGATTCATCCGGTCGGCATGCGTTTGGGCATCACCCGCACTTGGGATAGCCGCTGGTTCGAGAAGAAGCATTACGTCGATTGGCTGCACGAGGACGTGGCGATTCGCAAGTCGTTCAATCGCTGGATGCGTTCGGCCGCGATCAGCAAGGTCGAGATCGAGCGGCGTGCCAATCAGGCGCGCGTCATCGTCAATACCGCGAAACCGGGCATCATCATCGGTAAGCGTGGTGTGGGGATCGACGAGATTCGAAAGAACCTCGAGCAGCTCACCGGGAAAAACGTGTCGGTCAACGTCATGGAGATCAAGCATCCGGAGCTCGATGCTCGACTCGTGGCGCAGAACATCGTCGATCAGCTCGAGAAGCGGATCGCGTTCCGGCGTGCGATGAAGCAGGCGATCATGCGCACGATGAAAGCCGGCGCGCGCGGCATTAAAGTGCAGGTCTCGGGACGCCTAGGCGGCGCAGAGATTGCGCGCACCGAGCACAACGCGGATGGGAAGGTGCCGCTGCACACCCTGCGCGCCGACATCGACTACGCGCAAGTGGAAGCGTTCACGACCTTCGGCCGCATCGGCGTGAAGGTCTGGATCTATCGCGGCGAGGTGCTGCCGGATCAACCACGTGACCGAAGCTTGCGCGAGCGCGGCGAGCGCGGCGGGCGCGAGCGCCGCGAACGCGGCGGGCGCGGACGTGGTCGGGAGCTGCGGTCTCCTGCGGCTGCAACGCGACCGGC
>JASHPI010000020.1 GCA_030038215.1 Vulcanimicrobiota bacterium
GCGTTGCTGATCGTCGACAAGAGCGCAACCGAGATCGAGACGGCGGTCGAGTTCGGCGGCGACCTTCGCTCGAGCCAGGGGATCAATTATTCAGACGGATCCCTCAACATTACCTCGGTTACGGAGCGGGACTTGGAGTATCTCGCGCTTGGGCTCGATCTGGGAGTCGACTATGTCGCAATCTCATTCGTGCGCAGCGCCGAAGACGTCGACCGCGTCAAGGCATTCATGGCCGAACGCGGCAAGCGCGTTCCGGTCATCGCGAAGATCGAGAAGCACGAAGCGTTGGCGGACCTCGACAACATCATCGCCGCAGCGGACGGGGTGATGGTAGCGCGCGGTGATTTGGGCATCGAAATTCCCATCGAAACCGTACCGATCGTTCAAAAGGAAATTATCGCGAAGTGTAACCGCGCCAGCAAGCCGGTCGTTACCGCAACGCAGATGCTCGAGTCGATGATTCGATCGCCGCGTCCGACGCGCGCCGAGGCGACCGACGTCGCGAACGCGATTCTCGACGGTACCGATGCCGTGATGCTCTCCGGAGAAACCGCCATCGGCGCATATCCGACCGAAGCGGTTCGCACCATGGCCGAGATTGCGCGCGAGGTCGAGCGCTCCTATCCGCACGCCGGACTGCGGGACCGCCGCTTGGAGAACGTTGCGACGACCGTTGCCTCCTCGATCGCCGAAGCGGCGACGCGGGCCAGCGAGGAACTGAATATCAACTATATCGTCACCGGAACGACAACCGGCAACGCCGCGCATCATCTCGCGGCGTTTCGCCCACGCGCGCGAATCGTTGCGCTTACTCCGGATCCGCGAGTCGCTCGGCGCCTCTCGCTGCTATGGGGCACCGAGTCGCTGCTGATCGAGCAGTACGACTCGTTTGACGTCTTGCTTTCCATGACGGAGCGCCAAATGGTGCGTGAAGGCTTGGTCCGCTCCGGCGACCTTATCGCGTTCATTACCGGGATGCCGGTCGGCGCCGGCGGCACCAACGTGCTCAAGATCCACGCGATTCCTTAGCCGCTTCGCGCCTCGGCGTCGCGAGCTAACAGGGTGCGAGCGTGACGGAGAGCGGCGTCGTGCGATTCACCCGAGAGCAGCCGGGCGATCTCAGCCTCACGCTGCTTGCGCGAACTGATTTCGCGCACCGAGATCGTTGTTTGACCTTTCTCCTCGCTCTTGTCCAGCACGTAATGGCGATCGGCCCAAGTGGCGAGCTGCGCCAGATGCGTCACGCAGAGAATCTGCGCCACGCGGGCCAGCGCCCCGATGCGCGCGCCGACGGCCGTTGCCGTCGCGCCTCCGATGCCGGCATCCACCTCGTCGAACACGAGCGTTCCGGCGATTTCGCGCGCTCCGGCGAGCGCGACCACCAAGGCCAATAGCACCCGTGACAGCTCGCCGCCCGCCGCAACCCGCGATAAAGGCCGGGCCGGCTCGCCGGCGTTGGCGGCAAAGAGAAACTCGGCGCGTTCGGCGCCCGCCGGCCCGATGCGCTCGAGCGGCTCGAACGCGACCTCGAAGCGCCCCGACCCCAGCGCAATCTCGCTGAACTCGGCAAGGATGCGCTTCGCCAATCTAAGCGATGCGCTCCGGCGCTGCGAGCTCAAGGTAGCCGCCGCCTCGCTCAGCTGCTTCTCCGCCGACGCGAGGAGCGCGCGCAGCTCGGTGACGCGCCGATCCCGTCCCTCGTACGCGTCGATCGCTTCGCGCGCTTGCGCTGCGTAGCGAATGACTTCCTCGATGCTTCCGCCGTACTTCCGCTTTAGCCGGTCGAGTTGATCGAGTCGCGCGTTGATCGACTCGAGCTCTGCCGGATCGAACTCGGCGGCATCGAGCGCGCGCGCGATCGCTGCGGCGAGATCATTCGCCTCGCTTTGCAGCGCCGACGCCGCGCGCGCCATGGCATCCAGCTCGCCGCCGATCTGTGCGATTGACGAGAGCGCGACGCCGGCCTCGCCGAGCGCGGCCGTCGCCCCGCCCTCTTCGGCCGCAAGCGCTTCGCGGGCTCTGCGCAGCGAGGCTTCGATCCGTTCGACGTTCTCGAGATAACGCCGGCGCTCGTTCAATCTTTCCTCCTCGCCGGCTTGCAGGTGCGCGCCTTCAATCTCGGCGGATGCAAAGCCGGCATCGTCGTGGCGCTGCTGGGCGTCGCGTTCACTGCGCGTGAGCTGCTCCAGCGTCTGGCGTAGCTCATCGGCACGGGCATACGCCGCAGCGACTCCCGCGCGCGCCGCCAGCGCATCGTCACCGGCAAAACGGTCGAGCAGCGCAAGATGATAGGAGGGCGAGAGCAATCGCTGCGCTTCGTGCTGACCGATAATCTCGGCAATTGCCGCGCCGGTTTCACGCAGATACGCGGCCGTTGATGGACGGCCGTTGACACGGACGCTCGATCGACCGGCTTCGCTCATCTCGCGTTCAATCGTCGCTTCCTCTCCTCGATCGAGCTCGAAACCGTCCTGCACCAGCCGTTCGCGTAGCTCGTCGGACGGATCGAACGCTAGCGTCACAGTTGCCTTGCGCGCGCCGCGGCGCACGACGTCGGGTCCGGCTCGCGCGCCCAGGCCGAAGTCGAGCGCGCCGAGGAGCATCGTCTTCCCCGAGCCGGTCTCGCCGGTGAAGATCGTGGCGCCCGGCGCAAACTCGATCACGGCGCGGCCGATCAGTCCGTAACCATCGATCTCCAAGCGCCGCAACATCGACGAAGCTCCAAGCCTGCGTTAGCGACGAGGATCCTTGATCGAGACGCCCCAGAGCATCTTATCCTCTAGCCGCTCGAGGAAATGCAATGGCGCCGTGCGCGCGAATCGCACGTGCTTGGGGTGCTTGCGGATCGCGACGCTCGAGCCGGGAGCGATCTCGGCCAGTACGTCGCCGTCGCACTCGAGATGCGCCTGGGCCATGAGTGAATCGCAGGTGATCTCGATGCGCGAGCGCGTCGGTACGATCAGCGGTCGCGAGAAGAGCGTATGCGGCAGCAATGGAACGACCCCGAACGCGTCTGCACTGGGGTCGATCAGCGACCCGCCGGCCGAAAGAAAGTACGCCGTCGAGCCGGTCGGGGTCGCAACGCAGATGCCGTCGGCCGGAATGCTGGTCACGGCGCCTTGGTCGAAACGCAATCCAAAAGGAACGATGCGCGAAACCCCGCCTTTGTGCACGACGACGTCGTTGAGTGCGAAGAAACGCTGGTCTTTGTACTCGGCTTCGAGTGCGCTGCGTTTGTCCATGTAGAGTCCGCGCTCGACCACTGCCGGCAAGTCGGAGATGCGCGGGTCGTCTTCATCCAGCTCGGTGAGGAAGCCAAGACGGCCGGTGTTGATGCCGAGCAGCGGAACGTCACCCTGGACCGCAATGCGGGCGGCGCGCAAAAGGGTGCCGTCGCCGCCGACCGTTATGATCAGAGAAGCCGAGTCAGCCGACGCGCGGTCAACGACGTCGAATCCCTGCGCGCGAAAATCTTGAGCAATTCGGCCGGCGATCGTGCGGGCGTGCTCGCGCTCGGTATCGACGTAGAGTGCGATCGCCTTTTTTTCGAGCGCCAGCATCGTCATGACGAATCGCTCCTTTCGGCGACAACAGCTTCGATTCGCGCGTCGTCAAAGGCGTTCCCGGTACGCCGAAGCTCGATCAGAAACTCGCGGTTTCCAGCCGGTCCCAATAGCGGCGACGCCGTGAGGGAAACCGGCACCAGCCCTAACGGGCGCGCGGCCGCGCGAAGCTCGCTCAGCACCGCGCGATGGGTCGCCGGGTCGCGTACGACACCTCCGGCGCCCACCCGTTGCGGCCCAGCTTCAAACTGCGGTTTCAGGAGGGCGACGATGACGCCGTCCTCGCGAAGATATGCGACCGCGCGTGCCAAGATCGTCCGCAACGAAATGAACGACGTGTCGATGACGATCAGATCGAAGCCACGCGGAAATGCATCGTCGGGAAGCCGGCGGAAGTTGGTTCGCTCCATCACGCGCACCCGAGGATCGTTGCGCAGTTTCCAGTCGAGCTGCCCGTAGCCGACATCGACGGCAGTGACGCGCTCGGCGCCGCGCTGCAGCAAACAGTCCGTGAAACCTCCGGCAGATGCTCCGACGTCGAGCGCTGCGTAGCCGCGAACGTCGATGCCAAAAACGTTCAACGCCTGCTCGAGCTTCTCTCCGCCTCGGCTGACGAATCGCCGGGGCTTGGCGATTTCGATTTTATCGCCGTGCTTCACGCTTTGCCCGGCTTTCGTCGCAACGACGCCCGCGACGCTGACACGTCCTTCCATGATCAGGCTGCGGGCCTGCGAGCGCGCGATGCCGCTTTGATCCGCGACCGCAACGTCCAGCCTCAAAACGGTACTTGCGGTTCGCCGTCTCGTTCGGTCGGTTCGCTCATCGCGCCGTCGATCTGCGCTTGAGCGTCTCGCAGTAGCGTCTCGCACTCTCGCGCGAGCGTCTTGCCTTCTTTGAAGAGTACGATGGCGCGATCGAGATCGGTGCGCCCGCCTTCAAGCTCTTTCACGATTGCATCGATGCGATCGAGCTTCGCTTCGAAGGTTTTCGGGACAGCGTCACTCATCGTCGAAGACCCGTTCGACGCGTGCCCCGAGGCTCCCGCGATGCAGACGCGCGACGATCTCGTCCCCGGCGCGCAAGTCGCGCGCGTCGCGAAGCGCGCGGCCGGCATGGGTTACTATCGCGTAACCACGCTCAAGCGGGCCTTCGGGGTTCGATGACACCAATCGACTTTGTGAGAGGGCCAACGCGTTGCTCAAGCGCGAGAAGATTCGCTCGCGCAGGTTATCGATCTTCAAATTCAGCGCGGTCAGGCGCGTCACGCCGAGGGCAGCGCGGTGACGCGGACTCTGACGTTCGAGCCCCGCATCCAGCTCGAGCAGACGCTGACGCGCGTGCGCGAGGCGGCTGCCGATCGCGCCTCTTAGCTTGTGCTCGGCGAAGTCGCGCTCACGCGATCCTCGCGCGACAATCCCCTCTATTGCGCGCTGGAGCTGTCCCTGCTGGCGAGCAAGCCGGCCGGTAACTTCGGCCCATGACCCCGCGATATATTCGGCCGCTGCCGTCGGCGTCTTGAAGACGGCGTCGGCGACTTCGTCGGCGAGATGGCGGTCGCCGGTGTGACCGATCGCGGTTACCACGGGATGACGCGAACGTACGATCGCACGCACGACGGCCTCGGTGTTGAATGGATAGCGGTCCTCGTACGAGCCGCCGCCACGCAATAAGATCACCGCATCGACATCCGCGCTCGAGGCTCGCTGCAATGCGTCTGCGATATCAATTTCGGCGCCTTCGCCTTGTACGCGCGTCTCGATGAACGTCACGGTGACGTTGGGCGCTTTCTCGCGCAGCGTCGACTCAAAATCGGCGGCACCTCTGCCACGCGCCGAAACGAGCGCGACCCGGCGCGGAAAGCGTGGAAACACGCGTTTGCGCGCCCCGTCGAAGAGCCCTTCGGATTGTAAGCGCTTTCGTAAGGCTTCGACTTTTGCGGCAATCGCGCCCACGCCGACAGGCGCCAGCTCTACGACGCGGAGCTGGTACTCGCTGCGGCGTTCCCAGATGCCGACCGGGCCCGTCGCCACGACCGCAACGCCATCGCGCACCTCAGGGAAGCTCTTAGCGTCGCTCCAGAAAGCAAAACACCGGAGCAGCGCGCGGTCGTCCTTGAGGTTGAAGTAAATGTTGCCGTTCGCCTGAGGGCTCCAATCCGAAATCTCGCCGACGATCGCGATGCGCTGCAGCTCGGGACGTCGTTCGAGCCACCGTCGCAATCGCTCCGAAAACTGGGAAACGGTAAGCTGCAGGACCTGCGTCTGATCCTCGAAGAGCTTCACGGCGGCGACTGCGACGGTTCTGCGTCGGCCGGCGACGCCGCATCTGCCGGCGACGCGCTCGCCGAGGGCGTGGTGAGCGGCGGAACAGTCGGTGGCGGCGTAGCGTTGGCGGGCGGAACCGTAGGCTCGGGAAGCGATCCCGCAGGCGCTTGCGCGTCGTCGTCCTCGGGGTCGTACGCATCGATCGAGCGGCCGCACGGCGACTCCGGCTCGGTTCCCTTCAAGTAGTACTCGTAGCCGCGGCCGCACCCGCCCACTTTTGCGACCTCGTCCGAAGGATAAGGAAAGTCGTGCTTCGGCGTGCCGGCAAGCGCGGCTTTCATGAACCGAGCCCAAATGCGGGCCGGAATGTTTCCGCCATACGACTCGTTCATTTGCGTGTAATCGTCGTTGCCGAGCCAGACGGCCGCGACGAGGTCCGGCGTGAATCCAATGAACCAGGCGTCTCGGAAATCCGATGTCGTCCCGGTTTTACCGGCGGCGGGGCGGCCGATGATCGCGTTCGGATACCCGGTGCCGTGCTTGATTACGTCCTCGAGCATCGAGGCGACGATGTAGGCGGTTCCGGCACTCACGACGTCGGTTGCCTGCGGATACCGATCGTCGAGAACGACGCTCCCGAACGAATCCTTCACAAGACGGAACGGCGTGGGATCGATGTGCAGCCCCTGATTCGCGATGGTCGAGTACCCGCTGGCCTGATCGAGGACGGAAACGCCCGAAGAACCGAGTGCTAGCGAGAGATTCGCTTCCAGCGGCGCGGTCACACCCATGCGATGTGCGTAATCGATAATCCGGTCCAACCCGATGCGATCCGCGAGCTTCACCGCGACAATGTTTCGCGAGAGCGCCAGCGCCTCGCGCAGCGTCACCGGACCCATATAACGATGGTCGTCGTCGGAGGGCGACCATACCGTCCCGTCGCCCATCGGATAACTGACGGGCGAGTCGTCAATGATCGTCGAGGCCGGCATTCCTGAATCGATTGCCGCCGTGTAGTCGTAGAGCTTGAAGGAGGAGCCGGGTTGGCGCCGCGCTTGCCAGGCCCGATTGAATTGATTGCTGAGCGAAAAACCGGTTCCGCCGACCATCGCCAAGATCTCGCCGGTCGATGGACGCACTGCCACCAGCGCGGCCTGATGCGCGCCGATCCCTTCAGCCTTAGATTGATCCACGCCCCAATCGACAGCTTCCTGAGCAAGGCGCTCCATTCGTCGATCGAGCGTCGTGTAGACTTGCAGCCCGCCCTCTTCGACGGCGCTCTTGCCGAAAACGCGCTGCAGCTGGGCGATGACGTAGGTCGTGAAGTATGGCGCCGCGTACCCCTGCAAACCCGGCGTTTGTTCCGAAATCAAGCCGAGATTGTCGTTGTAAGCCGCATCGGCCTGTTCGGGCGTCACGTAGCCGCTCTCGACCATCCGATCGAGCACGTGGCGCTGTCGCGCGCGCGCCAAATCGAGATTCGCAAACGGTGAGTAGACCGACGGCGCGGCGACGACGCCTGCCAGCATCGCCGCTTGGGCCAGCGTCAGCTTATCGACGCTGCGTCCGAAATAGGTGTGCGCGGCGGCGTCGACACCGTAGGCCCCTGCACCCAGGTAGATGATGTTGAGGTAGCGATCGAGGATCTCATCCTTGGTGTAGAAGCGCTCGATCTCGATGGCGAGGAGCGCCTCCTCGAACTTGCGCGAGAGCGATATCTCATCGGTGAGAAATAGCCGTCGCGCGAGCTGCTGCGTGATCGTCGACGCGCCTTGAAACTCCTGATGTGTGAGATCGGCGTAAGCGGCGCGGATGATGCTGCTGACGTCGACCCCGTGATGGTAATAGAAGTTGTGATCTTCGTTGGCAATGAAAGCCTCACGCACGATGGGCGGAATCCGATCGATTGGCACCCAGACGCGATTCTCTTTGTAGACCGAGGCCAGCTGCGTGCCGTCGCGCGCAAAGATGCGCGTCGCGCTGGCCGGTTGGTAATCGGCCATGCGGCTGATGTCGGGAAGGTTGCGAGCATATGCCGCGACCATGCCGGCAACCGTCCCAGCTGCAAACAGAATCAACAGCAAAGCCGCGACCGCCAGGCCGCGCCATATCTTCATTCGGTTCTTATTTCGCTTGCGTGCCATGAGCGACCGCGCTAAGGACTCCGTTGACGAAGCGCCCGGAATCCTCGGTCGAGAAACGCTTGGCCAACTCAACCGCCTCGTTGATAGCGACGGCGGGCGGGGTCTCCGGGCGACAGAGCAGTTCGAATGTAGCCATCTCTATGAGCAAACGATCGATCGTCGGCAGACGTTCGATCGTCCAGCCTTGCAGCAGTGGGCCCACGATGCGATCGGCCTGGTCGGCATATTCGAGCGTTCCGACCGTGAGGTCCTTGACGAAGGAGCGCTGCTCTTCATCGACGCGCTCGTTGACCACCTCGCGCAGCGCGTCGGCGGGCTCGCGGCTGCCCACGACGACCGAGTAGAGCACCTGCAGCGCTTGCTCGCGCGCAGCCCGCCTCGACATTTAGATCACGGGGGCCCCACGGGCTTGGCCCGTGGGGGGCGTGCAGCCCCGAGCTCGCCGAGGGGCGGAGTGCCATTTAAACTGACGGGGCCCCCAATCTGCGTCAGAAGATTGGGGAGAAACTCGATATCGTAGCGGCCCTCCCGAAACGCAGGAGCAGCGAGAATTTCCAGGCAGAGTCCGATGGTCGTCTTAACGCCCTCGATCACCGTCTCACGCAGCGCGCGCTCCATACGCGCAATCGCGATCTCGCGCGTGTCGCCGAAGGCCACGACCTTGGCCAGCATCGAGTCGTAATACGGTGGAATCGACGCTCCGGCGTACAGGTGCGTGTCGACGCGGATGCCCGGGCCGCCGGGGAAAACGACCTTTGAAACCGCGCCTGCCGCGGGAGCGAAATGATTGCGCGTATCCTCGGCGTTGATGCGACATTCGATGGCGTGCCCGCGCGCGACCAGGTCGCTTTGCGCATAGCCGAGCGGCTCTCCGGCCGCAATGCGAATCTGCTCTTTGACCAGATCGATCCCGTAAACCATCTCGGTGACCGGATGCTCGACTTGAATGCGCGTGTTCATTTCCATGAAATAGATGTCGTCGCCGACGGCCAGAAACTCCAACGTGCCCGCGTTTGTATAGCCGACGTGCCGGCACGCCCGCACCGCCATCTCATGCAGCTTGTTGCGGGTGCGAGGGGGCAGATTCACCGCGGGAGACTCTTCGATGAGTTTCTGATGGGCCGGCTTCTGAACCGAACAGTCTCGTTCGCCGAGGTGGACGATGTTGCCGTCGTCGTCGCCCAGCACCTGAACCTCCAGGTGACGGGGCCCACGAATGAGTTTCTCGAGATAGACGCGTCCGTCTTTGAAGCTGGCTTCGGCTTCGGCCGTAGCGCTCGCGTAAGCGCGCGCGAGATCGCGCGCATCCTCGACGACGCGCATGCCTTTCCCGCCTCCGCCGGCCGTTGCCTTAAGCAGGACCGGATAGCCGATGTCGGCGGCCGCTGCGTAGGCCTCCTCGACCGAGCCGAGAACGTCGGTGCCGGGCGTCGTCGGAACTCCGGCCTCCCGCATGATGCGCTTTGCAGTCGCTTTGTCGCCCATCATCGCGATGACCGCCGGCTGGGGTCCAATGAAGGTTAAGCCGTGATCGGCACAGATCTCGGCAAAGCGTGCATTCTCCGCAAGGAATCCGTAACCGGGATGAACCGCATCGCAACCTGTGATCAGCGCGGTCGAGATGATATTGGGGACGTTGAGGTATGAGCGCGCGGCCGGCCCCGGGCCCACGCAAAAGGCTTCGTCGGCCTGACGAACGTGCAGCGATTCGCGATCGGCTTGCGAGAATATCGCAACGGTCCGCACGCCGAGCTCTTGACAGGCACGGATGACTCGAAGTGCGATCTCGCCACGATTCGCGATCAAGACTTTGTGGAAGATGGTGCTATCCTCGGGCGACTAAGAAGAGCGGCTGTCCGTATTCGACGGCCGCTCCATCAGCGGTGGCAACCGAAACGATCCGCCCGCCGCCCATGGTGCGGACCGGCGTGCGAATTCCTAGCGCTTCGATATACCCAAGCTCCCGGTCGCCCTCGAAGCGATCGCCTTCGACCGGTGCCGGACGGCGGGCATGAAAGATGCCGACGATATCCGCCTTGATCTCATCGACGCGCAGAGGAGCGAGCTCGGCGGAAGCGCCGTCGCTCGAGCGCGCCGCGTGCGCCGGACGAAGACGGCGCGCGATTTCGATCTCGTCTTCGCCGTGCGAAACGCGCACCCGCACGGCATCGCCGTTCGCGAGAAAACGCGCCAGGGCCGCGATGCGCTCTACGAGCGGACGCAGACGTTCTTGGGACATAGGCGTGACGCTTTCGCGCGAGGAGCGGTCGGACCTGGGAAGAGGAACGACGCCGGCAAGCTCCGATGCGTCAAGCGCGTCGCGCACCGGCGCGAAACGCTCGTCGAGTTGCGCCAACGGAACCAGCACGAACGCACGCTCGCGCAGATGCTTATGCGGCACGTGCAAGTCGGGCGAGTCGATTTCGAGATCGTCGTAGAGCAGCAGGTCGAGGTCGATCGCGCGCGGACCCCAGCGTTCGCCGGGAGTGCGTCCGAGCCGTCGCTCGATCTTC
>JASHPI010000188.1 GCA_030038215.1 Vulcanimicrobiota bacterium
CCCGGGATCGTAATCCACGCCGGAAAGGCGTGCGGACCGCTCGAGCCCATGCCGTCCTCGGTCCAGCCAAGCCAACCGGTCGTGACGAAGGTATGCCCGAAGAACGTCGTCGTCCCGACGCCGTAGGACGGAGATCCGATCGCGAGCACGCGCCGGGCCGGGTCGCTCTTGTCGGAGGCGTCCAGGTTCGGCGACGCATTGAAGATCTGCAAGCCGCTCCCGACCAGCACGGCGAAGGCGACCACCCACACCCAGTGGCTGGCGCGCGTGAGCAGGGCGTAACGGTAAACGGCTTTCATCTTCACGAGTATAACGCCTGCGAGGCTCGCTCGGATGAAAGCTCGAACGGCTTTCCCAGATGGCCGAGAGCATCACCCTCGCCGTAAGCGGCGGCGTCGCCCGTGTCACGCTCGCGCGTCCCAAGGTCCGCAACGCCTTCAACGCGGAGCTGATCGCGCAGCTGCACGAGCTCTTCGCGCGCATCACGGCCGCCGACGACGTGCGTGCTGTCGTCTTGGCCGGTGAGGGGAGCGTCTTCTGCGGCGGCGCCGATATCAACTGGATGCGCGAATCGCTCGATCTCGATCTCGAGACCAACGTACGCGACGCCGAGGCGATGAGCGACATGTTCCGGGCGATCGACAACTGCGCCAAGCCGGTCATCGGCCGCATCCACGGCGCGGCGTTGGGCGGCGGTGCCGGACTGGTTGCGGTCTGCGACATCGCGGTCGCGAGTGATGAGACGATCTTCGGCTTCACCGAGGTCAAGCTCGGCATCATTCCTGCCGTCATTTCGCCGTTCGTGATCGCCAAGATCGGTGCCTCGCAGGCCCGCGCGCTTTTTCTAACCGGGCAGCGATTTGACGCAGCGGTCGCTAGGCAGATCGGCCTCGTGCACGAGGTGGTATTGGCCGACGACCTCGACGCGGCCATTCACCGGTACGTCGGCGAGATCCGGAGCGCCGGCCCACACGCGGTTGGCGAAGCCAAACTCTTGGTGCGGCGCGTTCTCGATGCGTCCTACGAAGAGTCGCGCGCGATTACCGCGCGCGCAATCGCGCGGCAACGCGTCAGCGCCGAGGGTCAAGAAGGGCTGCGCGCGTTTCTCGAACATCGCAAAGCTGCGTTCGACGAAACCGATCCGGCGACATGATCGAGCGCCTCTTGATCGCCAATCGCGGCGAGATTGCCGTGCGGATTGCGCGCGCAGCGCGCGAGATGGGCATCGCACCGCTCGGCGTCTATTCGGAGGCCGATTCGCAAGCGTATCACCTGGAGTTCGTCGATGAGGCGCGTTGCATCGGTCCGGCGCCCGCGCCGCAATCCTATCTTAACCCCGACGCGATCCTCGGCGCGGCTGTGGCGATGCGTGCCGATGCACTTCATCCCGGCTATGGCTTTCTTTCGGAGCGCGCGTCGTTTGCCCAGGCGGTCTGCGACGCCGGCCTGATCTTCGTCGGTCCGACTCCTGAAGCGATGGCGGCGATGGGGAGCAAGATCGAGGCCAAGCGCCGCGTGCGCGCCTTCGGCGTCCCGACCGTACCGGGCTACGACGGCGACGATCAGTCGCTCGCGACGCTGCGATCGCAAGCCGAGCACATCGGCTTTCCGATCCTCATCAAGGCGAGCGCCGGCGGGGGCGGTCGCGGCATGCGCGTCGTCGAGTCGCTTCGCGAGTTCGACGAAGCGCTCGAAGCTGCCAAACGCGAAGCGCGCGCCGCCTTCGGCGACGAAAGCGTCCTGCTCGAACGCTACCTGCGAGATCCGCGTCATATCGAGTTTCAGATACTCGCCGACGCACACGGCACGACGCTACATCTGGGTGAGCGCGAATGCTCGATCCAGCGACGTCACCAGAAGATCGTCGAGGAAGCGCCTTCGGTTGCGCTGTCGCCGGCGCTGCGCGCCGAAATGGGCGCGGCCGCGATCCGCGCTGCGGAATCGGTCGAATACGTCAACGCCGGAACCTGCGAGTTCATGCTCGATCGCGACGAGCGCTATTACTTCCTAGAAATGAATGCGCGCCTGCAGGTAGAGCATCCGGTAACCGAACTCGTCTACGGCATCGACCTTGTGCACTGGCAGTTGCGCATCGCGGCCGGCGAACGTCTGACGATCGCGCAACGCGACGCGCAACCGCGCGGCTGGGCGATCGAAGGACGCATCTATGCCGAAGATCCGGCCAATAAGATGCTCCCCTCGACGGGCACGATCACGGCGTGGGTGCCGCCCGAAGGACCCGGCGTGCGGATCGATGCCGGCGTGAGCGCGGGAAGTCACGTGAGCCTCTACTATGATCCGATGCTCGCAAAGCTCATCGTCGGGGCGAGCGACCGTCCCGCAGCGATCGGGCGTTTCGAGCGGGCGCTGGAGGATTTCGCAGTCGACGGCGTACGCACCAACCTTCCACTGCTGCTCTGGATCTCGCGCGACTCGGCCTTTCGCGCCGGCGAAACGACCACCGGTTTTCTCGCCGAGCGTCTCGATGAATCGATCTTCGCGCCGGCCCCGCCTCCGCGCGAAGCCG
>JASHPI010000189.1 GCA_030038215.1 Vulcanimicrobiota bacterium
TGCGCCTCGGCCACTCTGCGCTCGCGCAACGCCTCCTGGTTGGCGGCGACCAGCCGCCGCAAGTCTTCCCAGCGCTCGACGAACTCGCTGAACGACCGCGCGGCGATCAGCGTGTTCACGTAGCTGATGTCGCCGAATTCGTAGATGTCGACCAGCCGGCGCTTGAGCATCGCGTCGTGCAGGTGCAGCGATTTCTGCGCCGCCGCGAGCTGCACGCTGTTCCAATCGATCCGCTGCTGCGTCGAGTTCTGTTGGACTTGCAGGCCGCCGATGCGCGCGTTCACGCCGTCGATCGCGACGTTGGTTTCGTGCAGCTGGTTTTGCAGGTCGTTATAGTGTGCCGTGACCGAGTGCAGCTCGGCTTTCTTGGAGGCGAGGCGCGCCTGCATTTGCGCCGCCTTGGCGCGTTCGGCTTGGATGCGCGCGTCGATGCTGCCGGTCCCGCCGGCGCTCGCGATCGCGGGAAGCAGGGCCAATGCAAATGCGAAGGCGCCTACGCGGCGGCGTGTCAAAGGCGATCCATCATGTGTGCAGGTGACGCCCCACGGAGATCCAGGCCGCGACCAGGCCGATCGCGGCGCCGGCCACGATCAGCTCGCCGATCAGGACGCCGGGTTGAATCGGCATCGCGCTGAGCTTCACCCACGGCAGCGCCTCGAGCAGACGCGACCAGAGCGTCGCGCGTGCGATGGCCAGCACGCCGACCGCGAGCAGTGCGCCGACCACGCCGGCCAGTACCCCTTCGCAAATGAACGGGATCCGGATGTAGGTGTTGGTCGCGCCGACCAGTTGCATGATCGCGATCTCGCGGCGCCGCGCGAAGACGGTCAGGCGAATGGTGTTCGAGATGATGATGCCGGCCACGGCGAGGAAGACCGCGATCACGCCGATGCCCACGCGCCGCAGCACGCCGCCGAGCTGCAGCAGCCGCTGCACGAACTTCTGCCCGTAGACGACGTTGTCGACGCCGCTCAGCTTGCGAATGCTCTCGGCCACCGCCGGCACTTCCTCGGGCAGCAGCGTCTTCACGCGCAGCTTGTCGGGTAACGGATTCTCGGTGAGCAGCGAGGTGTCGATCACGCCTTTGGTCTGGCCGCGCAGCTCGGCCAGCCCTTGGGCCTTGGGCACGAACTCGACCGAGGCCACGCGCGGATCGTGCGCCACGCTCTTGCGTATCGCCGCCTCCTGCGCGGGCGTAGCCGAGGCGCTGAGGTAGACCGAGATCTCGATCTGGTCGAGCAGCTGCGTGCCGACTTTGGCGAGCGCGCCGTGGACGAAGAGGAAGAGGCCCAAGAGGACGATCGTGATCGCGACCGTTCCGATCGCGGTTGCCTGCATGCCGGCGTTGCGCGAGAAACTGCGCAACACCTCACCCAGAAAGAACTTGACCTTGCCCCAGTCCATGATAGTAGTAGCCTCGCTCGGTGTCGGCCGCAATCCGACCGTCTTCCAGCCGCACGACGCGGCGGCGCATGCGATCGACGATGGCTTGGTTGTGCGTCGCCACGATCACGGTCGTGCCCTTGAGATTGATACGCAGCAGCAGCTCGGTGATCTCGGAGCCGTTGACCGGGTCGAGGTTCCCGGTCGGCTCGTCACAGAGGAGAAGCTTCGGGTTGTGGACGAGCGCGCGCGCGATCGCGGTGCGCTGCTGCTCGCCGCCGGAGAGCTCGTTGGGATACATCCGGCTCTTGTGCGCGAGGCCGACTAGGTCGAGCACGCGCGGCACCTGGCGCATCACGTCTTTGGTATGCGCTCCGGTAACCTGCATCGCGAAGGCGACGTTCCCCCAGACGGTCTTGTCGGAGAGCAGCTTGAAGTCTTGGAAGACGACGCCGAGGTGGCGGCGCAGCGCGGGAATGCGTCCGCGGCGCAGACGATCGACGCGTATGCCGTCGACGGTGATCTCGCCGCACGTTGATTTCGCCTCGCGGTAGAGGAGGCGAAGAAGGCTCGACTTTCCCGTCCCCGAGTGCCCGACGAGAAAAACGAACTCACCCTTGGCGATCTGGAGACTCACGTTCTCGAGGGCGCGCACGCCGTTCGGGTACACGAGTGAGACTCCACGAAGAGAGATCATCCCGGAAAGGGGATTTTTTACAACGGCGCGCTTATACCTTCGCGTATGAACTTCGACCTGACGGACGAGCAGAAGGCGATCCAGAGCCTGGCACGCGAGTTCGCGCGCGACGAGGTCAAGCCGCGCGCCGAGGAGATGGATCGCAACGAGGCCTTTCCGTACGAGTTGGTCGCGAAGATGGGCGAGCTCGGGTTCATGGGACTTCCGTTTCCCGAAGAGTACGGCGGCGCCGGCGCGGACACGGTGAGCTACGCGCTGGCCGTCATGGAGATCGCGCGCGCCGACGCCTCGACTGCGATCACGCTGGCCGCGCACGTCTCGCTCGGCGCCACACCGTTCTATCTCTTCGGCACCGAGGAGCAGAAGCAAACGTATCTGGTACCGCTCGCACGCGGTACGATGCTGTGGGGCTTCGGTCTGACCGAGCCCAGCGCCGGCAGCGACGCGGGCAACTTGCAGACCAAGGCCGAGCTACGCGACGGCAAGTGGGTGATCAACGGCACAAAGGCGTTCATCACGAACTCCGGGACCGAGATCACGGGCGGCACGACGATCACCGCAATCACCGGCCGCCGGGCCGACGGCTCGAAGGAGATCTCGACCATCGTCGTGCCGCAGGACACCCCGGGATTCACGCGCAGCCGCAAGTACCGCAAGATGGGTTGGCGCGCCTCGGACACGCGCGAGCTTTCGTTCGCCGATGCGACGGTGCCGGAGGAAAACTTGCTCGGCCCGCGCGGCGAGGGCTATCGGCAGTTCCTTTCGATCCTGGACGGCGGACGCATCTCGGTCGCGGCGCTCTCGATCGGTCTCGCGATGGGCGCGTACGACGAGGCGCTCGCGTACTCAAAGGAACGGCAAGCTTTCGGTCAGCCGATAAGCAGGTTCCAGGCGATCTCGTTCAAGTTGGTCGATATGCTGACCGAAATCGAGCATGCCAAGCTGATGATGCTTCGCGCCGCCTGGGAAAAAGATCAAGGACGCGACTACGTGCAGGCGGCCAGCTTTGCCAAGCTCTTCGCCGGCGAGCTCTCGCACCGCGTCGTCAACGACGCGCTGCAGATCCACGGCGGCTACGGCTTCATGGAAGAGTATCCGATCTCGCGCATGTACCGCGATCAAAAGGTCAACGAGATCGGTGAGGGCACCAACGAGGTGCAGCGTTTGATCCTCGCGCGTTTGATGGGCCTTTAGCAGCGTGCGACGGTGAGCTCCGACCAGCTTTTTGCGGCCGTCTCGGTCGTTGTCTCGCTGATCGCGCTCGGTCTCTCGACGTTTCTGCTCTCGCGCCAGAATAAACAACTCGAGCACGAACGCAACGCCTTGGCGATTCTGGATGCGATCGGACGGCTCACCGATCCGGCCATCGTCGATGCGTTTGCGCAGCTCGAGGGCATCGGCGACCGCTATCCCGACGACGAGAGCGTGCGGACCGCTTTCGTGGGCTCCGCGGACGATCACGCAATGCTGCTGGTCGCGCAATACGTCGAGACGGTCGCGTGTCTGGCGCGCCGGCGCGTGTTGGATGCGTCGCTGCTCGTCGACGCGGTCGGCTTCATGCTGCGCTCGCGCTGGAATACGATCCGGCCGTTCGTCGAGCGCTGGCGGCGCGTTCGCAACAACGACTATCTGTTCGAGAACTTCGAATGGATCGCCATGTTTAGCACGTGGTGGAAGGATACGCCGCGCCCTCCGGGCGACCGGAACTACGACGAGCAGCAGTTTGCCGGAATCGAGTTCAAAGTCTAGAAGGACCGGTCATCATGAAGATTGCACGATTCGGCCCCTTCATAACCGTCCTAACGGTTGCCGCCTTTGCGACGACGGCGATCGCGCTTGCGGCGCTCTCGATCGGCAGCAAGGCGCCCGACTTTACGCTCCAGGCGACGCAGGGCGGCAACGTCTTTACGTTCAGCCTGGCCGACGCGCTCAAGAAAGGGCCGGTCGTGCTCTACTTCTATCCGGCCGCCTTCACCAAAGGCTGCACGATCGAGGCGCACGACTTCGCCGACGCGATCGATCAGTATCACGCGCTGAACGCGACCGTGATCGGCGTGTCGCACGATCAGTTAGCCACGTTGCAGAAGTTTTCGGTGAGCGACTGCCGCAGCAAGTTTCCGGTTGCGGCCGACACCGACCAGACGGTCATGAAAGAGTACGACTCGATCTTGCCGCAGAAACCGGAGTACGCCAACCGGACCTCCTACGTGATCGCCCCGGACGGCACCATCGTCTATACGTACACCAGCCTGGATCCGTCAGAGCACGTCGCGAACACGCTGACCGCGCTCAAGGCCTGGGAGGCCGACCACGCGGCGCACGAGGGGACCACGCCGCCCACGCCCTCGCCCCAACCCACCTTCTGAACCATTCGGGCCTCCCACGCATATAGGAGGCATGAATGCATTACTGCTTGCGATCGTCCTCGCGGTCGCCGGGCCCGCGCCCAGCGCCGCAACCGCGACCGTTCACATCAAGAACTTCGCCTTCGATCCGGCCACGCTGACCGTCGCGGCCGGCACGACGGTCCGTTTCGTCAACGACGATTCGGAAGCGCACACCGTCACCGCGCGCGACGGCTCGTTCAATTCGGACGGCTTGGATACCAACGACTCGTGGAGCTTCCGCTTCTCCAAGCCCGGCGACTACGCGTACTTCTGTCAGCTGCATCCCTACATGAAAGGGACGGTGACCGTCAAATGAGGCGTCGCGACTTTCTCGCGCACGTGAGCTGGACCGGCGCCGGCATCGCGTACGCGCTCACCCCGTTCGGCGTGGTGCGCGCGCAGTCGCAGCCGGAAGGAACCTTCTTCGTCCAAATCAGCGACAGTCACATCGGCTTTCACCAGCCCGCCAATCCGGACGTGTCGGCCACGCTAAAGGCGACGATCGACGCGATCAACGCGTTGCCCACGCAGCCGCAGTTCGTCGTCCACACCGGCGACGTCACGCACCTCGCTAAAGCCGAGCAGTTCGATACCGCAAAGCAGATCCTGGGAACGCTGCGCGCGCCGCTGCTCGTCCTTCCCGGCGAGCACGACGTCATCGGCACACCGGCCGATTTCTTTGCCGCCTTTCCGCCCAAGTCGGGCGCCAAGGGATGGTTTTCGTGGGATGCCGGCGGCGTGCATTACGTCGCGCTCGTGAACGTCTTCGATTTCGAGCAGATGGGCTTGCTCGGCAACGAGCAACTCGGATGGCTCGAGCGCGATCTGGCGGCGCTGCCGGCCTCGCGCCCGATCGTCGTCTTCGCGCACGTGCCGCTCTACGCGCTCTATCCGGAGTGGGGCTGGACGACCGGCGACGGTGCGAAGGCGCTGGCCATGCTGGCGCGCTTCGATGCGGTCACGGTGCTCAACGGACACATCCACCAGGTAATCGAGCACAGCGAAGGCAACATCCGCTTCGCTACCGCGAACGCGACCGCATATCCGCAGCCCGCGCCGGGCACGGCTGCCAAACCGGGGCCGCTGACCCTGCCACACGACCAGTTGCTGCACGTGCTCGGATATCGTTCGGTCGAGCTGTCCGCAGGAGAGGCAACGATTCGCAACGTGACACTCGGTTAGCTCTGAGTTGGACGCCGATGCGGAACTGGCGCGCGCGTTCGTCGCCCGCCAGGCGTGGGCGCACGATGCGGCCTATCGCGAGCACGGCCGCGTGCTCTATGCTGCCGCATACGGGGTGCTGCGGGATGCAAACGAGGCGCAGGATTGCGTTCAGGACGTACTGCTGCGGCTGTGGCGCGACGCGAGCGCGTATCGCATCGAGCGCGGTTCGCTGCGCGCGTTCTTGGCGGTCTGCGTTCGCAACGAGGCACTCTCGCGCTTGCGCAAGTCGCACAACCGCGAGCGCATCGAACGCTCGCTGCAGCCGCCCGGCGCGGTCGAGGACATCGCCGGCGGCGTCGCGCGCGAGGATTCGATCGGACGCGCGCTGGCCGCGCTCAGCCAAGAGCAGCGCCGCGCCGTCGAGCTCTCGTACTACGGCCATCTCACGCATCAGGAGATCGCGGGCCGGCTCGGCGAGCCGGTCGGCACCGTGAAGAGCCGCCTCTCGGCCGCGCTGCGCCGGCTGCGCGCAGAGCTGGGACCGCAACAGGAAACGAATGATGTTCGACCAGGCTGACCACGTCGGCGAGCTCGCCGAGCTCTACGCGCTGGGCGACCTGAGCGTTGCCGAGCGCGAGCGCGTCGATCGCCATGCGCGCGAATGCCCGCAGTGCGCGCAGCGTCTCGGCGAAGCCGAGGCGACGGTGCTGCGGTTGATCGAGGCCGATGCCGTACAAGCCTCAGTCACGCCTTTGCGGCGCATTCGTTCTAGATCGACCAACTGGGCAACACTCGCTGCAATAGCGGCAGCGTTTCTGATCGGACTGCTGCCGTGGGGCGTGCAGACGCTGCGGCAACGTGCTTCGACTCCGCTCAGCACGACACGGGACGCGAATCAGCTGGCGATGAATGCGATGCTGGCCGGACACTTTTTGCATGCGCCGTTGGTGCCGCTAGCCGCGAATGCTCCGGCCGGAAAGGTCATCTACGCGCGCGAGGGCGGCTGGATTTACGTCATCGTCGCGGCGGGCGCGGCGCCCCTCGACGTCGACGTCGTCAGCGGCAGCACGCGCGCGCGCGTCGCCACGCTCGACGCCTCGGCGCAGACGCGGGCCGCGTTCGTCCCGACGTCCGAAGCGATCCAAAGCGTGGAGCTGCTTGAGGGAAGCACGCCGATCGCGCAAGCGAAGATTGTGTCGCCGGCGAAGCAGCGATAAAAGGAGACCGCGATGCTGGCTTTGCTCTTGGCCGCCCTAACCGCAGCCTCGCCGGTGGCGCTGCTGACGCTGGTGCCCGAAGCGGGGGACGAATATGCGGTCAAGCCGACGCCCAGCCAAGCAGCCGAGTTGACGCAACGGCTGCGCAGCGGGTTGGCCTCGCCGGCGCTCGAGCTCACGCTGCTTCCCGAAACGCGCATCCCTGCCACAGGGTGCGCCGACGCAGATTGCGCGCGCAAGATCGGCTCTAAGCTGGGCGCGCGAACGGTCGTCTTCGGTACGGTCGATCACTTCTCGGGAATCGAATGGAACGCGCGTGTTAGCGCGCTCGACGTGCGAACCGGTCGCGTCGTCGACACCATCTCCTACGGAATCCAGGGCAAAACGGCGCTGCTCGGCGATTACTATTCGTTGCTGAACGGTTTCGAGCAGGTCGGGGTTTGTATCGGTAAGTCGATCAGCGGCCGGCCGCCCTGCGAGCACGGTCTGTAAGCGCTTCGCTTGACGAACGAGCCGCGTTCGCGGCGTCGAGCGCGGTGATGTCGCGCGGCACGACGTCGATCGGCGCGATCTCGGCCAGCTCGTCGCCGGCCAGCGAGGCTTCGTCTTTGAGTTTGCGCCCTTGCGGGAGCAGTTTGGTCTCGTACGAGCCGACCGCGCCGTTGAAGGCCACGACCGAGCGCTCGAGATGCTTGCGGATCTCGAGCAAGTGCTCGGAGAATCGCAACGCCCGCTCGTAAAGAACCTTCCCGATCGTGGCGATGCGTTTGGCGTTCTCCTCCTGACGCAG
>JASHPI010000190.1 GCA_030038215.1 Vulcanimicrobiota bacterium
GACTGGAGGGTCAGGTTGTTCTCGTTGACCGCATAGGTGCCCGCGGCCACGCGCGAGTTCGGGTTCGCGCAGATGACGCCGTTGTTCGGGCCGTAGATCACGACCAGACCCGACGGTCCGCACGGCACTTGCTGCAAGCCGTAGTTGGAGAGCAGCTGCGCGCCGGGGCTGCCGGTGCTCACCTGATACGAATTGTACCTTTGATTATTGTAGTAGATCGAGCCCATCACGGCCGCCGTCGCTGCGCCGACGGCGAAGGCGCCCCAAAAACCGCCGCCCCAGTAACCGTAGTTCGGCGCCCACACGACACCGCGATTCCAGCCCCACGCCGGACCTCGATAGACGGGGTTGACGACGACGGCACCGTGCCAGCCGTAGCCGTTATACCCGTTCCGGTTGTACGTGTACGAGTAGTTGCGATTGACGTTAACGTTATTCACGTTGACGTTTCGATTGTAGTTGTTGTGGTTGTTAACGTTGACGTTGTTGTTGCGGTTGTTGACGTTCACGTTGTTGTTGCGGTTGTTAACGTTAGCGTTATTGTTGCGATTGTTGACGTTCGCGTTATTGTTGCGATTGTTGACGTTTGCGTTGTTGTTGCGGTTATTGACGTTGGCCTGGTTGTTGCGGTTGTTGGCGTGCGCGCCGCCGCCTTGACGCGTCGACGGTACGTCGTTACCAAGGTTGAAACCACGTCCTTGGTTCGCCCCTCCCCGGGACGCCGGCGCGGCGGCTCGGCCGCCTCCGAAACCTCCGCCATGGGCACGTTGGGCCGATGCGGCCGTAGGTGCGATCGCAATCGCGAGCGCAAGAACAATAGCGATGCTCCTCATTGTGACGGCTCCTGATCCAGCTTGCCACTGCCGGTAATGTAGGTGTCCTTGACGGTGTGCGCGGCGAAAACCACCGAGTGCGGCGCGACTTTCAGCGTCGAGAGCGGCAGCGCTTGATCCTGATCGGTCAAATTGAAGTAAAACGTGGCGCTCCTGAACGGAATGACGTGATTCACGCCGTCCTGCTTCAGCGACATCCCGCCGCCCGTGCAACGGATTAAGTCGGAACCCCGATCGCAGCTCGCGCCGCTGATCACGACCGTCGAGACGCCGTCCGCCGATGTCAGCGTCAGCGTGCGGCCAACGATTTTCATTACGACGCCGGTGTACGTCTGAACCGAATTATCGTGCTGCTGAATGCGAACCGTTCCGGTCGCCGCCGCGGGCGCGACAAGCGCGACAAAGAGGGCGGCGATGATCGGCAGGGACGTTTTCATTTGCCAGTTCCTCCGAGAACTTCAGTATAGACCTGTCCTAGGCTTCCTTGCAATCTCGGCGGGCCGCAGTCGTTCGAAACGCGAAGGCGAGGCCTCGTGAGCCGCTCACGTTTGGCCACGCTATGATCTATCTCGACGAAGAGGCCGTGCGCCGTTTTTTGGATTGGGACCCGCTCATTGCTGCCATGGAACGCGTTCTGATCGAGTTTTCGTGCGGCGCAGCAATCCAACCCGTCCGCCAAGTTATAACCGTCGCCGAGCAGCAGCGGTACGTAGGCATCATGCCGGCCGTCGTCGGCGATGTCATGGGGCTGAAGTTCGTTTCGTTCTATCCGGTGAACGCCGGCGGCGACCATCCCACACACCAAGCGACGATCTTGCTGTATAGCACCGAAACCGGCGCCCCACTGGCGGCCATGGACGGCCGCCTCATTACCGAGATGCGCACCGCCGCCGTCTCAGCCGCTGTTACGAAGTACCTTGCGCCGGCGCAGAGTCGGGTGCTTGCGATCCTCGGCAGCGGCGTGCAAGCGCATTCGCATCTCGAAGCGCTCCAACGCGTTTGCAGCTTTTCCGAGGTGCGGGTGTGGAGCCGGACCTTCGCGCATGCCGAGCGTTTCGCTCGCGAACACGTCGTGCGCGTCGCCGATTCTGCGGAGTCTGCCGTTCGTGGAGCCGACGTGGTCGTGACGGCAACGGGAGCTCGGGAGCCGATCCTCGCGGGCGCCTGGCTGAAGCTCGGCGCGCACGTAAACGCCATCGGATCCGCGCGCCCGGATTGGCGTGAGCTTGACGACGAAGCGATGGCCGCCACCGTGCTCGTGGATTCACGCGAGGCGGCCGCGAAGGAAGCGGGAGACGTCATCCTCGCGAACGCACAGATCTACGCCGAAATCGGCGAGCTCTTCGAGGGCGCAAAGCCGGTGCCACGCTCGGCGACCACGGTTTTTAAGTCGCTCGGGCTGGCGTGCGAAGATATTGCGGCGGCAAAACTTGTGGTCGAAGGCGCCGCGCGCGCGGGGCTCTCACCCCAGTCGTGACACAGCTCCGGGAGGGTTATCGTGTTTCGATCACGCGGTCGAGTTAGGGCACGCTTCGTTAGGGCTTTTCTCTGAATTCGCGTGATACCCGTATCTTTCGCCGCCGCCCAATCGTCTTCGTGGCAGAGTACGACTATCGCTCAAAGGAGACTGCAGAATGAAGACGCCCCCAATTGTTTCCTCCCAGGAGTGGGAAGCCGCGCGCGAGCAGCTGCTCGTAAAGGAAAAAGCGCTTACCCGCGCGCGTGACGCGCTGGCCGCCGAGCGCAGGCGGATGCCGTGGGTTGAAGTCGACAAGAGCTATCAATTCGACTCAGCCAAGGGACGCGTAAGCTTGCGCGACCTGTTCGAAGGCCGCCGTCAACTGATCGTCTATCGCGCGTTCTTCGAGCCGGGCGTGTTCGGCTGGCCCGAACACGCTTGCCGTGGCTGCTCGATGTGTGCCGACCAAGTCGCGCATCTTGCGCACTTGAACGCGCGCGACACCACGCTGGCATTCGTCTCGCGCGCTCCTCAGCCGGACATCAAGCGCTTGAAGGCGCGGATGGGCTGGACGATGCCGTGGTACACGATAACCGATGGCTTCGACGCCGACTTCGGCGTGGACGAGTGGCACGGGACGAACGTCTTCTTCCGTGATGGCGATCGCATCTTCCGCACCTACCTCATCAACAACCGCGGCGACGAACAGATGGGCGGGACGTGGGACTACCTCGACACGACGCCGCTAGGACGCCAGGAGAAGTGGGAAGACTCGCCGGAGGGCTATCCGCAAACCGAGCCATACACGTGGTGGAACTGGCATGACAACTACGACGCCGGCGCGTCGCCCGACCCGGGGTGGGTCGAGCGCGTCGAGAATGCACAGGCGACGACATGATCCTGATCGCGCACATCTTCGGTCTGCCGGTCGAGGAGCTCGCGACGCCGTTGGCGAGCGGGGTGGCAGCCGGAGTTCTGATCGAGCTCACCGCGCTGATGGCACACGTCCGCCGCAGAATTAGGTGACCGGCGAACCACGCGCGCTTCTACCGGCGATGATGGAGGCGCGCGACAGTTTCATGGAGCTCGTCGACGAAATTCGTCCCGAGCTCCATCGCTACTGCGCTCGCATGACCGGATCGGTTTTCGACGGCGAGGACGTCGTCCAGGAGACATTGGCGAAAGCCTATTACGCGCTAGGGCAAATGTTGGAGCCGCCTAACCTGCGGCCGTGGCTGTTCCGCATTGCACACAACACCGCTATGGATTTTCTAAAACGCTACGAGCGAACAAACGTGGAGCCCGTTCCCGATCTTCCGGAGCGCGCGCAGGCCGAGGAGACCAGCGTCGATCCGGCGCTGGTCGAAGCGGCGCTGAGTGCGTTCGTAGAGCTTCCGCCGGTGCAGCGTAGCGCCGTCATCCTGAAGGACGTCCTCGGACACTCGCTCGAGGAGACGGCCGCGACGATGGGCGTGACCGTGGGCGCGGTCAAGGCAGCTCTCTCGAGAGCGCGGACCAATATTACGAAAGCCTCGGCGTCGCCGGCGCAGCCCTTAAGGCCGGCATCGATGCAAGCACAGGCGACGCTGCAGCGTTACGTGGATCTCTTCAACGACCGCGACTGGGAAGCGCTTCGCGCGCTGCTTGGCGAGGAATCGCGCCTCGACATCGTGTCGCGCATACAGCACCGTGTCAAGGATGCGGGGTACTACGATCGCTACGCGCAGTACCTGCGGACCGAAGAGATTCGCGCCGAGGCGGGCTTCGTCGACGGCGTTCCGGCCATCGCGATGTTCAGCCCACCAACGAGTCCGACGCCCGCGTACTTCATCCTGCTCGAATCAGAGGGAGGACGAATTTCGCTCATCCGCGACTTCCGCTACGTGCCATATATCGCAACCGACGCGCGCTTCTCGCGATGACGTCACCTTGAGCCTGTAGAAGCATGCGCATATGATCGTCAAACGGAGCCGTCACGCATACGCAGATACGGTCGCAAAGCTCGAGCAAGCCATCACCCAAGGCGGAAACACGCTCTTTGCTTCGATCGACCAATCGGCGGCGGCCGCAGGCGTGGGCATGAGCCTGCGGCCGACGATGTTGATCGTCTTCGGAAACCCCAAGGGCGGGACGCCGTTCATGATCGCATTTCCCCGCGTCGCGATGGAGCTTCCGCTCAAGCTGCTCGTATGGGACGAATATGGAAGCGTCAGCGTCGCATACGTGCCGATGTCCGAGATTGCTGATCGGTGCGGCGTCACCGGCATGAGCGAACGGATTGACGCGGTCGATCGTGCCCTCGATACGCTGACCAACCTGATTACCTAGAGGCCGCAGCAGCGAGATCGAAGTAACGGCCGCCTTCGAGATCTTCGATGAGGCCGGCATGGGTGGGCTGCCATCCGAGCAGCTCGCGCGTTAGCGCGCTCGAGGCCGGAGAGTCGACCGCGAGAAAGCCGCCCATCCAGCCGAAGTGCTCGCCCGCATTTTCGGGAGCGACGGAAACCACGGGTAAGCTCAACTTGCGGCCGATCACCTCCGCGATAGCGCGAATTGGAATGCCTTCATCGCCGACGGCGTGCACCGCGGATCCGGCCGGTGACGCCTCCAGCGCAAGCCGGACGAGACGCGCGGCGTCGAGCCGATGCACGGCGGGCCAACGGTTGGATCCGTCGCCGATGTAACCGGAGACGCCTTTTTGACGCGCGATTCCGATGATAATGGGAATGAAGCCGTGATCGCCGTCCCCGTGCACCGACGGCGCGAATCGCAACATCACCGTGCGCACTCCTCGCGTTACGAACGAGCGGGCCGCGTGAAGGCTCGCCAACCGCGGCGCAACGATCGAGTCGACATTCGCCGGCTCCGGATCGCGTTCGCTCGCAACGCGTCCCGGCGCCAACCCAAGCGTTCCGGCCGCGACGAGGAGGGGCCGATTCGACCCTTCGAGCGCGGCGCCAAAGGTCTCGATGGCGCGCTGGTTCGCGAGCGCCGCCGCCGCGAAATTTGCGAAATCGTGGTTGAAGGCGAGATGGATAACGCCGTCGGAAGCAGCGGCCGCGGCGCGCAGACCATCCAAATCTTCAAGCGAGCCGCGCTGCACCTCCGCCCCCGCGTCGGCGAGCGCCTGGGCCGACGCGTCCGAGCGGGCAAGCCCGACGACCTGATGGCCCGCGCCGATGAGCTCGGGGACCACGGCCGAGCCGATGAAGCCGGAGCCGCCCGTAACGAGAACACGCATG
>JASHPI010000191.1 GCA_030038215.1 Vulcanimicrobiota bacterium
GTCCGTCCCAGCTGTCGCGCGGAGAACCGCCTCGAGCTGGTTTTCTGCGGGGAGAGGCGCGCCGCCGGTCCAGGTGACCTTCAGCAGCTTTGCGGCTTGTACCGCATCCCACTCGCGTTGCGCGACAACCGCAACGAACGCGTTCTTGTGCACGACGCGCACTCGCGAGCGCAGGTCGCCCAGTGAGGCATTGTCAACCGCATGCGCAACCTGGCCAAGCCGCTGCGGGTGAACCATTCGCGCGTGCATCATCCCTGGAATCCGCACGTTTTGTACGTAACGGTACGATCCGTCGAGCTTTGCCGGAATGTCCACACGCGGTATCGATTTGCGCACGACTTGGTACTCGGAGACAGGCTTCAGAACCACGTCGTCAGGGACGGCGCGATTGACCCGCCCGCTCGGCACCAGCTCGGCGTAGCGCAGATGCGCCTGCGGACCTATCTTTGAAACGACCGCGCCGTCGCGGGTCGTGAGGGCGTCCGCCGACACGTTCAGACGTTGCGCCGCTATTTCGATGAGCGTCACGCGAACGAATGCGGCGGCGCGCCGGACCGGAATCGCACCAACGCTAAGCGATTGACTGCCCGCGGTATAGCCTTGATCTGGTGTGCGGTCGGTGTCGCCCTGAAGCACGCGCACCGAGTCGAACGGCACGTCGAGCTCATCGGCGACGATCTGGGCGATTGCAGTCTCGATACCGGTTCCTTGCTCGACCTTGCCCCACGAAACGGTGACGTTCCCGTTCGCATCGAGCGCGAGCCATGAATCGACGTTCGCATAGGCGGCAGTGCCGAACGGCGACGTCTCCGAGGGCCGCTGTCCGATCGCCGCTTCGCTCGTGGTTCCGATCGCGACGATCAAAGCCGAGGCACCGGCCAGGAAGTCGCGGCGAACCAGATTCGTCGCCGCCTCGCTCACGTTGGGCTACCAGCGGCGGCTTTCACCGCGCGGAGCACCCGGGCGTGAGTTCCGCAACGGCACAAATTTCCATCGAGCGCTTGCCGGATTTGTGCGTCGGTGGGATGCGGCGTCTGTTTGAGCAGAGCCGCGGCCGACATTGTTATGCCCGGCATGCAGTACCCGCACTGAGGGGCTTGTGCGTCGACGA
Source organism: Vulcanimicrobiota bacterium (assembly GCA_030038215.1). GTDB lineage: Bacteria > Vulcanimicrobiota > Vulcanimicrobiia > Vulcanimicrobiales > Vulcanimicrobiaceae > Cybelea. The sequence continues at coordinate 1,112 of JASHPI010000191.1, forward strand.
GTGCCGCTTGCAAGGCGCTCATCTTGCCTTCGACCGCCAGGCCTTCGATGGTCGTCACCTCTTGTGTTCCGACCGCGGTTACCGGTAGGACGCACGAGCGAATGGCTACGCCGTCGAGCTGCACGGTACAGGCTCCGCATTGTGCGAGCCCGCACCCAAAGTGCGGCCCGTCTAACTCCAGCTCGTCGCGCAGCACGTAAAGCAGAGGCGTCGTCGGATCCACGTTGACGGGGTAGATTCGCCCGTTGACCTTGAGCTCAAAGCGCTGTTCGGACATTTCCCACCTCCTTGCCAGCCGGCCATGCGCCGTCAACGCTACCACACGGATTCGGGTTGAACGTCGGCGTATTCCGAAACCCGGGAGGAATGTAATGACGAAGATTGCGATCATTTATTACAGCGCCTACGGTCATACCTACGAGCTGGCGCGAGCCGTCGAGGAAGGCGCAAAATCCACCGGAGCGCAGACGCGACTTCGCAAAGTTCGTGAGCTTGCACCAGACGAAGTAATCGCCACACAGCAGGGCTGGCACGACCACCGCGTCGCGACGCAGCACATCCCGGAAGCGGCGCTCGAGGATCTCGAATGGGCCGATGGGTTTGCCTTTGGAACGCCGACGCGCTACGGCGGACCGGCAGCTCAACTCAAACAGTTTATCGACACGACGGGCGCGCTGTGGCAAAAAGGCGTGCTTGCGGACAAGGCGGTTACGTCATTTTCCGGCGCCATGAACCCCCACGGCGGACAAGAGAGCACGATATTGGCGCTAAACAACGCGTTCTATCACTGGGGCGCGATTATCGTCCCCACGGGCTATACCGACCCGTCAATTTTCGCCGCGGGCGGAAATCCGTACGGCACCAGCAACACCGCCTCGGAACCGACCGTCAGCGAATCGGTGCTGGCAGCCGCACGCTTTCAAGGTGCGCGGCTCGCGCGGTTCGCCGGCTTGATTGCGCGGAAGCCCTAGGTTAGAACAGGTTCCAGAGATACTGGTTGTAGACTTCGTGGTGGAACTGGATTTCCTCCGGTTTGACCAACGTTCCGAGTAGCCGCGGGCAGCGATCCGCGCTGGCCTCTTTGAGGTCGGCGTAGCGCTGCTTGACGTCCTCGCCGAGCAGCTTGCTGGTCCAGTCCGACGCGCGAAACGCCGTCATCGCATCGTAGATGTTGTCGGGTAAGGCGCGCCCGGACTGACGCAAGTTTTTCACGTTGCTGATGCTGCCCTCGAGGCCAGTCTTGAAGACCGCCAGCATCACCATGTACGGATTGGCATCCGGAGCGACCGCGCGGATCTCGGTCCGCATGCTGCGCTCGTTGCCGATCGGAATGCGAACCATCGCACCGCGGTCAACTGCCGATGCGTTGAGCTGATTGGGCGCTTCGAAGTGCGGGTCGAGCCGCCGGTAGGCGTTGACGCTCGAGTTGAGCATCAAGCAGATATCGGTTCCATGCGTGAGCAGACGATCTACGAACTTCCAGCCGAACGCGCTCAGCTGCTCGTGACCTTTCGGGTCCCAGAAGAGATTCTTGCCGTTTTTGCTCACCGAGACGTTGGTGTGCATGCCGCTGCCGTTGACGCCGGAAACGGGCTTGGGCAGGAAGCTAGCCGTCATGCCGAGCTTCGTCGCAACCTGCCGGCAGATCAGCTTGTAGAGCTGAATCTGGTCGGCGGCCGCGACGACCTCGCCGTAACTGTAGTTGATCTCAAACTGCGAGGGCGCTACCTCGGGGTGGTCTTTCTCGTTCTGAAACCCCATCGCGCGCTGCACTTCGGCGACGGTGTCGATGAAGTTGCGCAGCGGATCGCCCGGCAGCGAATGGTAATAGCCGCCGGTATTGACGTATTCGAACTTGCCGGTATCGTGATAACGCCGCTCGGCATCCAGGCCCTGAAAGAGAAAGCCCTCGATTTCGTTGGCGGCGTTGAGCGCGTAGCCTTCCTTCGCATAGCAATCGTTGGCGAGCTTCTTGAGCGCGCCCCGAATGTCGGACAAGAACGGCTTGCCGTCGCGGTCGAGAACGTCGCCGAATACGAGCACTTTGCCGGGACCGAAGATGTCGGCCGGCCCCCAGTAGAACGCGCCCCAATCGAGGCGCAACCGCAAGTCGCTCTCTCGCTGCGCGGTGAAGCCGCGAATCGAGGAGCCGTCAAAGGTCAGATTGTCGTATGCCCGCAGTAAGAACTTCTTGTCGTAATCGAGCATGTGAAGGCGGCCTTCGAGATCGCTGAACAGCACGGTCACCGCTTTAATGCGCGGCTCCTCGGCCAGGTATCTCAACCGCTCTTCTTGCAGAGCGTGTAACGGGACGCGTTCCTGGCGCTGTGCTTTGACGCGCAGGTTCAGCTCTTCGAGCTGGCCGTAGGGAAGCGTAAGAAAATCACGCAGGTCGCCGCTGGTCGGCGCGCTCGTCACATCCATCGTCTTTTTGCTCTCCTCAAGATCCGCCGGTTGGTTCCGTCACGCTTATACAACCAGCGGCCGCCGCCTTTGTCCAAATGGTAAAAGAGCGTTAGCCGGTAATCTCATGGGCGGTAATCGTGTAAACGAAATCCGATGGCGAAAGACTGTCCTCGCGCTGACCTCCGACTTCGGCCTGTGGATACATGAGGAAGCCGAGTTGCGGCCCGTTTGAGCCGGGAAGCGACACGTCGCGACCGTCGTTGTAGGCGATCCAGTTTCCCTCCCACGCGCCAAAGAGCGTCTGACGCGCGTCAACGACCTTCGGATCGGTCGGCGAGTTGTGGCCGGGCGGCTCTTCGAGGATCACCTTGCGCACGTCGGCCGGATCCGAAGGCACCCAGCCATACCCAACCAGATAGATCTCCGAGCGGCAGTGTTGCGCTTTGGTGATCGTCGAGGAGCTTGCGCCGAGACTCTTGTAACCGAACTTCGACGGCGCCACGCGAATGCCGTAGAGATCGCGCGCCGGTAGCCCGGCGGCGCGAGCCAGCGCCACGTTCAGGCCGTTGATGTCGGCGCATTTTCCGCCCAAATCGCCGGTCTCCAGCATGAATGAGACATCCCCGAGACCACAGCCGCGCGTCGTCGGCTTCCGATAGGTGTTGACGACGATCCACTCGTAGATGCGCCGCGCTTTCTCCAGGTCGGTCGTGGCGCCGGCCGTTATTTTATCGGCGGTCGTCTTCACGATGCCGTCCGTCGGCTGCAGCTTCGACGGCGCGGTATAGTAGCGATACTGCTCCTGGCTGAGCGCAGGAGCGTCGCCCGGCGTCGCGAGATCAACGCTAAGATTACGGCTGGAAACCAGGGCCGTAACCGTCAACGTTGCCGGCGGCGTCGCGTTGCGCCACTGGGCGGAGACCATCGTAACTCCCGAGGTTGGATCGTTCGCGAGCGCAGCCGATGGAGCGTTCGTCGTCCAGGTGATCTTGCCGGGGCGCATCCAATCCGATTCCGTAAACGCCGGAACCGGTACCCAGACTCGTGCCGGTCCGCTGCCGGCCGGCAAGACGATCTCGCTTACGACTTCGTAGGTTTGCCAGGCGCCGGCCGTCGGGTCGAATGGATCGGAGGCGGGTGCCGCCCGTGCGGCCGCAGGAATGCTCGCCGCGAGCGAAAGCGCGGCGCTTTGCTGCAAGAAATGACCTCGCCTCAACTCATCTCCTCCTTATTCATCCGCGAGTGCCTGCGAGAGCCGTTGACCGTCGGGGCTCCCTAAGCCGGTACACGGATCCCAACCCGGTCCGGCGCTATAGGCGCCGTTGCTTCCGCTCGTAATGTCGTGAAGCGGACCGGGAGTTGCCGGATAACCCGGCAAGCTGTATAGACTCGGGTCGAGGTAGCCAAGGTGGCGCCCAAGCTGCTGATTCATCAGCGCGATCAATGCGGCCCAGAGCGGCGCCACCGCGCTGGTTCCACCGACGACGACGTTTTGACCGTCGACGCGAATGCTGTAGCCGGTATT
>JASHPI010000192.1 GCA_030038215.1 Vulcanimicrobiota bacterium
AGATGCGCCGCCAGCGCCTTTGGACCTCCCCCGGAGGCGGCGATGCGCGCGAGTCCTTCAGCGAATTCGACGATCTCCTCCGGCGTCACGTCGCCGCGGGCTGGCGAGATTGACGGTGGGTGGTGATATGCGGAAGCTTCTTCGCCACGTCATTGGGCATGATGGCATCGATCGCATCGTCGACCGTAACGATCCCCAGCATCTTGCCGGTCTGATCCACGACGGGCACGGCCAACAGGTCGTACTTGGCAATGGTGGCCGCAACGTCGACCGCGGGCGTGTCGGGCGCCACCGTCACCAAGTCGGTGTCCATGATGCGATCGATGAACGCCGTCGGAAGCGCCAGCAGCAACGTGCGCAACGAGAGCGCGCCGAGCAGATGGTCGTCCTTGTCGACCACGTAGAGATAGTAGATGAACTCCGATACCGGCGCGATCTCGCGAATCTTTCGGATCGTCGCCTCGGTGGTGCGGTGCGGATAGATCCAAAGGTAATCGGTGGTCATCAGACCGCCGGCGCTATCCTCGGGATATTTGACCAGCGTGCGCAGCTCTTGCGCGGTATAGGTGTTCATCTCGGCGAGGAGCTGCAGCTGCTGCTCTTCGGGGAGCTCGGCGAGCAAATCCGCCGCGTCGTCGGCATCCATCTCTTCGATGATGTCGGCGGCGCGCTCGGTCCCGATGTCTTCGATCAAGCTCTTTTGCGTCTCGGCATCGAGATGTTCGAAGGCGTCGGCCGCCGTCTCGTCGTCGAGCTGTCCGACGACCGCGGCAGCTTCGTGCGAGGAGAGGTCGCTGATGATCTCGGCCAGCTCGGAGGGATGGATGCGCGCGAGGCGGCTCTCCTTGACCGAGAGGCGCACCTGTGACGGGTTGGCGTCGCGAATCGGCGCGACCGAGTCCCACGCGATCATCGAGCGCGGCACCGTCCGAAGCCGGGAGACCCAGCGTTTCTCCAACGATCGTAGCCCGAGGCGGCGGAGCAGTCCGGCGACGCCCACGTCGGCCGCCACTACGCGCAGGCGTCCTCCGGCGTTCGCGAGCTCGATGTCGTTGATGCGGACGATCTTCCGGCCGTCGACATCGACGATCTGCTTATCGAGCAGATCGGCCACGAGGTAGAGCTCTTGCTGCTCGGAGGGCGCCGCTTGACTCGGAGCGATCGTCAGCGCAACGGTCCCATCGCGATCGACGTCGGCAACCGTGTCGATCGGGGCGTAGCGCAGCCCCTGCGCCGTCTTGATGACCAGCCCATCGACCTGCGGAAACGTTTCGTCCGGCTTGGCCACCAGAAAATCCGTGACCTTGCCGACCGGCTGATCGTTGATCGTGGCTCGGCGCCCAACCAGCTCCGAGATGAACCCCTCCGTGAACGCCATAGCGATGCAATTAGGCGCCCTAGAAGAAAAACCCTCAGCAGCAGGCTGCTATTAGGCGGCGGCCAACTCGCGGCGCGTCCACTCGCCTTCGCGGAGCTTCCATTGCGTGAGGAGGGCACGCGCCGTCCAGGCGGCGATCCACCCTAGCGGCACGCTGTACAGCCCCAACTGAAGATGTTCGATCCCGACCCAGGCGAAGGGAATGACCAGCGCGCTGCAGAGGAGCCCCACGGTCATCGAAAAGCGCGTATCGCCTGACGCGCGAATCGGCGCCATCGCAACCATCGCCCAGCCTTTGATGGGCAGGGTCAGCATATGCAGCGCGAGCGGCAGCGCGGCAATGCTCGCGACCGTCGCGTTCAGCGTGAAGGCGTAGCCCAGCGGCCATGCCAACGCCGCCACGACCGCGCCCGTCACGAAGGCAGTCGCAACCGATACGCGTAGCGCGCGCGCCAAAAACGAGCGCGCGCCCGCAATGTCGCGCGCGCCCAGCCGCTGACCGATGATGGTCTGGGTCGCGGTTTGCAGCGGGACCGGAACGATGAACGTTAAGTCCGAGACGATGTTGAGCGCGCGAAACGCGGAAACGATGGTCGGGCCGAGTCGCGCCAGCATGCCGATGATGAAGACGTCGGGCAGCAGTATGCCGACGAGAAAGACGGCCTCCGGCGTTCCGAGCCACGCGCAGTCACGCGCCAGTCGCCAGGAGAACGTCCAGCGCGAGAAGACGGCGTAGATCGGCCGGCGCGCGACATAGACGAGCGCAAAAATGGCGGCCATCGTCTCGGAGAGCAGCGATGAAATGCCGGCTCCGATGATACCGAGCGGATGATGTGTCCACCATCCCAGCGCCAGCATCAGCAGCAGCGGAATGTGCACGAGGTTGATCAGGACGAGCACCAGCACGCCGAGCTGACGGTTTCCGGCCGCGCCCAGGCCGACGATCAGCGTTCCCGAGATGGCGATCGGAATAATCGAAGCGCAACGCAGGATCAGATAGATCGCGCTCGCGTCGGCGCTTGCCAGATTTCCGACCATTAAATGAATCGCGGGCCGGCCGGCAGGCAGGCTCGCGGCGAAACATGCTATTGCGGCCAGCAGCGCCCCAAGCGCACCGGCGCGCACGGTACGCGCGAACCCATCCGTGTCGTGCGCGCCGATCCGCTGGGCGGCAATGATCGACGTGCCGCTCATCAAACCAAAGATGCCGAAGGCCAGCGCGATGAAGAGCGCGTTGGCCGCGGTCGCACCTGCCAGCGCCACTGCCCCGAGGCTTCCGATCGCAATCGTATCGACCACGCCGAGAAGCTGGTCGCCCAGCATCTGCACGGCCACCGGAAGCGAAAGGCGCCGGAACGCGGCGCCTGTCCGAGTATGGTCGACGATCATTCATCGGCTATCTTGCGCAGCCGCTCGCGCACGTCCTCGGAGGAAGCAGGTTCTTCGGCGATGCGGGCCAACTGGCGCCGCAGGTGCGTCACCTCCAGCGCATCCAGCGCGAGGCCGACCTCATGCGCGAGCACGCGGACGGCATCTCGCTCGTCGGGCGCGTAAGCTTCGCCGCTTCGCTTGAGCGCGCAGACAACGGCGCCCGCAAGCCGGCCGCGGACGGTCATCGGAAAGGCGATGTCGCCGGGTAGACGCGAGCGCCCGTCGTGCATTTCCAGCGGTTGGTGCCAGGCTCGCATTTCGAGCAGCGCCCAGTCGTTCTCACCCACCGGCGCCGCACCGGCGAAGTTCGAACGTACCGGCTCGTAGATACCGTCGCGACCGCGGCGGTAGATTGCCACGGCGCTGGCATCCGCGTCTCTCGCGAGCACTTCGACCGTCTTGTCCATCAAGTCGTCGGCGTCGGTCACGAGATTCGCTTCGTGGGCAAACCGCCGGATCGCCGCCTCGGCGAGATGGCGCGCTCGAAACAATACGTCGTCGACGACGCGATCGACGCGCGCGTGGATTGGTCGGATCGCAAAGCCGAGGACCAACGCGACGCCGAGCTGTAGAGCCAGATTGGTGGTGCGGCTGACGTTGACGAAGACTTGCGAGAACAGCCACTCCGCAATCAGAAACGTCGCAACGACGACGAGCGAGACGCCGGCGTAGACGACGGCACGGTTGACCACGAACGCGATGCCGAAGACGCGATGGCGCGCGATCACGTACGTCAGGCCGAACGGTATCGCAAGGAGGCCGAAGGATGCCCAGTCGCTGTGCCCCGCCAGCTGTTGCCCAATACCCACGGCAAAGCCGGCAAAGCCGACGGCAAAGCTCGCCAACACCCAAAGCATCCGTGGCCGGTCTGCCCGCTGTGCGCGTGCGAATGAGATCCCTAAACTAATCACGGTCGCGACGGCGAAGTAGATCAGACACGAAATCGTGACGGCGGCCGCCCAGACACTCAGCGAAAAAGACTGCGCGGGGAGACAGACGATGGCAATGACGCCAATCGGCACGCATAGGCGCCGAAGCAGGACCCTGACGTCGTCGTCGGCACGTGTTGGAAAGAGTGTCGCGAAATAAACGGCGGCGGCGCTCCCGGCTACGAAGCAGGCGGCATTAACGATCGGGATGGTCGTACCGCCCCACCCCGTGCGCAAGAGAACCCCGGTGAACGTCATCGCCAGGCCGAATGCTACGAGCATGGTCGCGAGCGCGCGCGCCGCGAGATTTTCGAACCAGCGCCATGCGACCAAACCGCCTAAGGTAAGAAATGAAAGCCGGAGCACGGTCTGCAACAGCCGCACCCATTCCGCGACCGGAGCGGGCTGTGCGGTCAGCGTTACTCTTCGGATGCCTCCCGCGCGCAGGACGTCGAGCGAACAGTGTTCGCCCGCGCGGGCAAAACGCGCGCATCGCACGTATTCGGCAGCCGGCAGGCGAACCGTGTCGCCTGCGGAGAGCCCCGCTCGCGCCGCCGGTCCGCTCGGGCTTTGTACCTTAAATGCGCCGGCTTCGCCATGCACCGGCGCGAGGGTCAGTCCGAAGTCCCCAGCATTCGACGGTTCGATGATATCGGCCACCGAGAAGACGACGGCGGCTGCCGCGACGAGCAGCAGTAACCAGCGCCAGAGTGCGATCAGCATCGCCGCAGGATGGCTACCGGCGAATGGCGTCGAGCGCGTCGAAGAAGGCGCAGATTTCCTCGTCGGTCGTATAGAAATGCGGACCAACGCGAATCCCGCACCCCGGCCGATAGTCGACGAAGACGCGTTGCGCAAGCAGTTGCTCGTAGGCGCTTTCGGCGCCCTCGAAGTCGATGCCGATCCAGCCGGTCCGCCGATCGGCTTCGAGCGGCGTGCTCACGCGCAACCCTCGCTCGAGCGCGGTCGCCGCAATCCGCTCGGTCAGCAGCACGTTGTGCGCGCGTATCTGGGCGATGCCGATCTCGCGAATCAGATCGTGCCCAGGCTGGGCGACGATGTAACCGGGAATTGTCGGCGTGCCGTGGCCGAACCGATACATCGACGGCGCGTAAACGATCGGGGCCGACTCGAAGGCGAACGGCCGTTCATGCGCCATCCAGCCCGTCACCGAGGGATGAAGCTGGCCGCGCAGCGACGGCTTCACATAGAGCCAGCCGCATCCCGGGCCGCCGCAGAGCCATTTGTGCGAGCCTCCGGTAACGAGATCGAGATCCCACGCGGTGACGTCATACGGATAGATGCCGGTCGTCTGATACGCATCGACGCAAAGCAATGCGCCGACCTTCCGGCAGTGCTCTTGGACCGCGCGCACGTCGGCGATTGCACCCGAGATGTAGTAGGCGTGCGAGATCACTGCGAGCGCAGTCCGCTCGGTGATTGCTCCGACGATGCGTTCGGTCGGAATCGTACGTCCGTCGTCGGACTCGATCACGCTGATCCGTGCGCCGTACCGTTCCCATTCGCGCCATACGTACGTGAGCGAGGGAAACTGCAGCGCCTCGTAGACGACCTCGTTGCGCTCGCGATCGAAGTCGATGCAGGTCGCCAACGCCGCCTGCAACACCGAAACGTTCGGCCCGAGAAAGACGCTGCCCGGCGGCGCGCCGATGAGAGCGCCGATCCCGTCGGAGATCTCGCCGATGCGCGGCAGCCAGCGCGTCCAGGCTTCGGGTCCATCGGCCGCCCACTCGTTCCAATACGACTCTAGCGCGGACTTTGCGCCCAATGGCGCCGCCCCCATCGAGTGGCTTACGAGGTAAGTCGAATTCGCGAGAATTGGAAACTCGTCGCGGCGCAAGGCCTGCGACGTGCCGGACCGTGGAGAAAGCTGCGTCATGCGTAGGTACCCGTTCCCAGTTGCGTGCGCACCGCCCATAGCTCCGGGAAGAACCGCTGGTCCAGCGTGCGTGAAAGATATTCGGCGCCCGATGAGCCGCCGGTGCCGCGCTTGTTGCCGATCATGCGCTCGACCATCCGCACGTGCCGTCCGCGCCAGAGCAGAAAGCGTTCGTCGAACTCGATCAGCTCTTCGAGCAGCAGATGCAGATCGAAGTAGCGCTCTTCATCCGAGTAAATCTGCCGGTAGCTTTCGATTAGCTCATCTGCGGATTCAGTGGCAAAACCACGGCGCGCCAACAGCCCCTTGGCGTGGTCGTAGAGGGAGGGTTCGCGCAGGCGCCGCTCCAGCCGCGCGCGATGCGCCTCATCGAGCTCGACCCACTGCAGGATCTCGGTGCGCCGCAAGCCGCAGGCGAACTCCAGTTCTCGGAACTGCACCGACTGGAAGCCGCTGGCCGGATTGAGGTTGTCGCGAAACTGATTGAACTCTTGGGGCGTCATGGTTTCGAGGATGTCCACCTGCTCCTCGAGTAAGCGCTGAATGGCGTGGATGCGACGAAAGAGCTTGCCCACACGCAGAAGGTCGTCGCGATCGAGTGCGAGCATCGCCGCATCGATTTCGTGCAAAAGCTGCTTGAACCACAACTCGTATACCTGGTGAATGACGATGAATAGCATCTCGTCGTGGTGAGCAGGCCGGGAAAGCGGCTGCTGCAATGCGAGCAGCTCGTCGATCTTGAGGTACGATCCGTAAGAAAGGGGACGGCTCATGCGTGGCTTGCTGCCTTACGGGGGGCGGCGAGGTTCTCCTCGAATCCGCCTGCGGAGATGATGCGATCATGCCTCGCCGCGCTCGCGGCTGTTTGTGTTTTGGGGGCTTGCTCGGGCAGCGGTCACGGAGAGTCGTCTCAGAGTCCCGGCCCGAGCGCGACCGATCCGATCACCTTTCCGCTCTTCGCGGGTGCCGAGGTCCTTTCGGCGCACTCCTGGCATAGCACGATCTCTGCGCGCCCCGGAGCCGCCAATAGTGCCGTCTTCACCGAGGGGGCCGGGACCTACGACGGTCACGATGTCGTTGCCGGGACACAGGCGATGATGCCCGCGCTCGAGGGGTGGCTCCAGGACCTGACCGCGCATCCGCCCGCCGGTTACACGGTCGCATTGAGCGGAAACGGCGTCGAAGCCGTGCGCACGCACACCCGCCAACTGGGTGTCGACTTTGTCGCGTTCGAGGGCACCGAGAATGGTAAACGCCACGGCGTCGTCGTGATGACGGTCGATCCTCAAACGCTCGACGAAAAGGCCGGGCCGATGCTGGGCGTGATCGGAAAGTTCAAACTTCTGCCGCGAACGCTGCGCGATCCGATCGACGCGCAAACCAAGAAACAGACCGGATTCACTCTCACCGAAGCGACAAGCCCCGACACGCCGATCGGGGCCGCGGTGGCGGCGCTCGGTGAGCTGCGCGACTTCGGTGGCCGCGGGATCGTGTTGATCGACGCCGTCAAGCAGTAACGTTACGGGTCACTCGTGAGAATTGCTTCGCCACGCGCGCGCGAAATCGGTGCGTGGGTCATGCTCAACGCGCTATGGATGCCGTTGACGTTTCAAGACACGGCGCTGATGACGATCGCGGTGCCGGCCGAGACCCTTCGGCTAGCGCCGGGGAATCACGTTTTCGTTCTTGCGGTGCTGGCCAGCATCTCGGCGCTCGCGACCATGTTCGTTCCGCCGCTAGGCGGATGGCTGTCGGATGCGTTGCGGCGACGCGGCGGCTCGCGCCGCGCGTTCGTCGCGGTCGGCCTTCTCATCGATGTCGCGGCGCTCGTCGCCCTTGCCTATCCAGGATCGTTGATATGGTTCGCGTCCTTTTTGATCCTTGCTACGATCGGATCGAACGTCGCTCTCTGCGCCTATCAGGCGCTCTTGCCCGAATCGGTGCCCCGGCGCGACTGGGGCGCCGTTTCGGGAATTCGCGGGGTGACGACGCTGGCGGGAGCAGTGCTGGGCTTCGGTATCGCGGGAGCGATGCCGGATCCTCGTGATACCTTTCTTGCGGTCGCCGCGATCATGGCGCTTGGCGGACTTTCGCTGCTCGGCGTCGGCGAGGGCGTCTACGACGATGAGGAGCACGCGCACGTTCGCGATTGGCACGATTTCATCGTGGTCTTCGTCGCGCGCACGCTGGTCTTTTTCGGCTTGATCATGCTGCAGACGTTCGTGCTGTTTTTCTTCCGCGACGTGCAAAGGGTCGGCAACCCATCGGCCGGGACGGCCCTCTACGCCTTCTCCACGATCGCCGGTGCGGTTGCATCCAGTCTCTATCTCGGCTTGCTCTCCGATCGCGTGCCGCGCAAAATCGTCACCGCACTGGCGGGCGCCGCGATGGCCATCGCGACGATCGGTTTTGCGCTGGCGCCCGAGCTGAAATGGATTCTGCCGTTCGCGGTGCTCTTCGGCATCGGATTCGGCGGTGTGATCTCCAGCGGCTGGGCGCTTGCGATGGATGCGATTCCGAAGCTGCGCGATGTCGCGCGCGATCTCGGTCTTTGGGGCATCGCCACGATGTTGCCCAACGTGGTCGCGCCGCTCGTCGGTGGTTGGCTGATCGGCCTTTTTCACGGAACGCGTGCCGGGTATCAAGCGGTCTTTGGTCTGGCCGGCTTTAGTTTCGCGCTCGCTTCGCTCACGGTGTTGCGTGTCGGCCGGCAGCCGCTCTCGTCGCTCTGGGCATGTCCGATGCGCTGGACGGCCGTGGCCGCGAACTTCATTTGGAATCACACCGCCTACCGCGTGCGCGGATGGGGCAGGCTGCCGCGACGGCGCGGGCCGACGCTGATCGTTGCCAATCATCAACACGATCTTGAATCACAAACCCTGGTGACCTCGATAACCGTGCGGAGCGGGCCGTGGCGTCATCCGCTCTTCACCGCGAGTTCGCGGCGCATGTACGAGCCCGGGTTCTTGGCGATGCGGCTCCCTTGGCTGCGCGCGCTGCTGCGGCGCGTGAACGCCGGGCAGCTCTTCTTGGCGCTCGGCATGATGCCGATCGAGAACGAGCTCGGTTCGCGCCAGATCTCGGCGCTCGCGTGGGCATTGGAGCGCCGCCACGGATCGCAGTTGCTCAGCGAGTTTTTCGAAGAGAGCGTCGCGGGCCAATTCCCGCCGGGAACCCGCACTTCCGATCTTCAACGCAGACCTTTCTTTGCGCGATCGCACGACACCGTGAAGCTTGCAACGCTGCGCGAACCGTATCGTCGTGAGATTCTCGACGATACGCGTGCGAATATCGAGAACGATTTGGCGCGCATGGAAGAGATCGTCCGTCGTGGAGGAAGTTTCTATTTGACGCCCGAGGGACGCTATTCGAGCGACGGACGCATCGGCCCGATGCGGGGCGCCGTCGAGCGCCTGGCTCCGCTTGCAACGATCTACATCGCCGGCGTCAGCTACGATCCGTTTGTCGCCACGCGTCTTTCGATGCTCTATCGCATCGCGCGTCTCGACGACCGCGCGCATCTGACGAAGGCACTGGCGGCGATTCGGCCGGTCGTCACGAGTCAGTTGTTGGGCAGTTGGCTGGCTAACGGCGACGGTGCGTCCTTCACCGCGGACGAAGCGTGTGCCGCCGTCGTCGAGCGGATTGCGAGTTTGCCTGCCTCACTCTTCGTCGATCCCGAACTGCGCCGCGGCCCGCAGCGCCTGACGCGCGCAGCGCTCCTGGTGATGGAACAGTGGAAGATCTTGGAACGGGTCGAGGGTGACCGGTACCGGTTGAGCGCGATCCGCCGTCACCCACAGTTCCCGCAAGTCGAGGACATCGTTGCATACCAGGCGCGTTTCCTCGAAGAGACGATCGCCAACGTGGCCTACGCGAACTAACGCCGCTCGAAGGCGACGAGACGCGCGCGGATCGATCCGGCTTTCGTCCCCTTCATCTTTCCATCGGCTCCGAGCACCCGGTGGGCCGGAACGAAGAGGTCGAGAGGGCTCTTCGCCATCGCGAAGGCAACGCCGCGATGCGCGAGCGGATGTCCGATCGCACGCGCGACGTCGGCATACGAAACGAATTCACCGAATGCCAACGCCGCGACCGCCCGCCACGCCGCGACTTGAAAGGTCGTTCCCTCGAGCCCGAGCGGAACGTGGAAACGGCGTAAGCGCCGCGCGAAGTAGGCACGCACCTGTTCGCGGGCTTCGGCGAGCAGGGCGTCGCTCGGGTTCTTCTCCGGGGAGCGCTTGGGCAGCACGAAGTTGCTGGCAACGATCCGCCTTCCGTTGCCTACGATCAACAAATCGCGGCCTAGGGGCGTGGAAATTCGGCAGCGCGTAGGTTTCCCGGAGAGCGGCATGCAAGTTCCTTCCTCCCCTTTTTGGAACGCCAACGAGTCCCCGCACGTTCTGTTAAGGAAGCTCGCTCGGCGAGCGTTGCAACGTAAGCACTTGGAGGTAGTCGTGAACCGCGCGATCGTCGTCGCTTTCTCATTATCGGGCATTCTCGCATTCTCGTCGTGTACGAGCGGATCGACGGGCGGAATGGTGCCGCAGAGTGCGCCCGTGGCGGCGCAGGATCAAGGTTTGCCGTCCGACGCGCTCGTCGGACCGGAGAGCGGCGACGTCCCGTTCGAAAGCGCCAACCCGGTGGTCCGGCTCTGTCCGGCGATGGCCGGCCAGATGGCGTGCTTGGCGCTCTTGAGAACCGACGTGCAGCCGCCGCTCGATCCCACCCAGTTGGTGGGCGGCGATGCCGAACAGTGCCCCTTCAAAAAACCGGTCCCGGGGTACTGTGCCGATAATCTCCAAGATGCCTATAAACTTCCCTCGCTAACCGCCGGGAAGGACAAGGTCGTCGCGATTGTGGACGCGTTCGGCTACAAAAACGTGGCCTCGGACCTGGACATGTATCGCAGCACGATGGGCTTACCGCCCTGTAAGACGGCCGACAATTGCTTTCGCGTGTTGAATCAAGAGGGCAAATCATCGCCATTGCCGCCGCAAGGAAGCGGTTCGAACACCGGTTGGCTCGGCGAGGAATCGCTCGACGTCGATATGGTTTCGGCGATCTGCCCGCACTGCAAGATCATTCTCATCCAAGCCGACAACAACTATACGAACAACCTTTATGCGGGCGTCACAACCGCCGAGAAACTCGCGAAGTTCGTTAGCAATTCGTGGGGCGGGGGACCCGAGGGACCGGATGATCCGATCTTCCACAAGCCCGGCGTCGTGATCACGGCGGCCGCGGGCGACTGCGGCGGCGGCTACACCGCATCGTGCGGCGGCGGCGGCCCGCAGCAGCCGTGCTCGTATACCTATGTCGTCTGCGTCGGCGGAACGCATCTCTTGCGCGCGCACAACGCGCGCGGTTGGGATGAGACGGTTTGGAACGACTGGGCCTTCGATGAATGCGGTGGGCCGTGTGGCGCCACCGGCAGCGGCTGCAGCATCAAGATCGCCAAACCGGCTTGGCAGACCGATAAGGGTTGCAAGATGCGCTCGGAAGCCGACGTCTCGGCGACCGCTGCGGTCAGCGCGCCCGTGATCGTCTACAACTCGGAGTTGGAGAGCTCTACGGGTCCTTGCAAGCCTCCGCAGTGCTTCTGGCTCTTCGGGGGGACAAGCGTCGCGACGCCGATCATTGCCTCGGTCTTTGCCTTAGCCGGCAACCCGGCTGCGCAAAACGGCGCCGAGGGTATATGGAAGCATCATGACGATCTCTACAACGTCACCACGGGCGACAACATCAGCAAGCTGCTGGGCGTTGTGTGCGCATCGAAGATAAGCTACATCTGCCATGCGCGGGTCGGATTCTCGGGTCCGGTCGGATGGGGCACTCCCCACGGCATCGACGCCTTCTAACGGCTCGGCGATGAGCGGCCGTCTCCTCGCCGCGCTCGCCCTGGCCGGCACGCTGGCGCTGGCCGGGTGCGGCACCGCCTCGATGGAGTCGACGCCGCTCCCGCCCGGCCAATCGGACTCGGGGCCGCAAACCTCCGGGACGGGCCAAGCGCCTTCGAACAGCGACCAAGGCTCTGACGACCAGGCGTCGGATGACAGTTCATCCGATGCGGCGCCGGTCTCGGGGGAGGACGGCTCGCCCGCGCCTGCCTCGTCGAAACTCAAGTCCGGCTCCACGACGCCCTCGGCCAAAATCAGTCCAGCCGCGAAGGGCGTGGCGGCCACGGAGCGTTCCATCTGCCGTCACCCGGCCCAATCCGGGGCGCGCGAGTGCGACGCGATCGTGCGGCCGGTCTCGCGGACGCCGGCATCCGATCAGCCTGGGAACGCCTGCGCGAAGACGGCGCCCTACTGTGCCTCGGATCTGCAGGCAGCTTATAACGTCATGCAGATCGCCAAGACGCGCGGACGCGGCGTGACGGTCGCGGTCGTCGACGCGTACGGCTACCCCGACGCGGCCGGCGATTTGGCGATCTATCGCAAGAATATGGGACTGCCGGCCTGTGCGCCGAGCAACGGCTGTCTGCGGATCTTCAATCAGAGCGCGCAGAGCGGCCCGTTACCCGCATTCAACGGGGACGACGACTGGCGCCCGCAAGAGGCGCTCGATCTCGACATGGTTTCGGCGCTGTGTCCGAACTGTAAGATCCTGCTGGTGCAAACGAATAGCAACAAAGACGGTGATCTCGACGCGGGCGTGAACGCGGCGATTGCTCTCGGCGCAACCGCGGTGAGCAGCTCGTATAGCGGCAAGGAGCGCAACGCTGTCGATTCGGCCTACAATCATCCCGGCCGCATCCTGACGGCTAGCGCCGGGAACGGCGGTTCGGGCGTCGCACAACCATGCAGTTTTGCTGATGTCGTGTGTGTCGGCGGAACGTCGTTGCACGCCGCATCGTCGCACCGTGGTTGGAGCGAACGAACTTGGCTTGCGAGCGGCAGCGGCTGCAGCGCTTACGTTGCTAAGCCGCGCTGGCAACACGTCAAGAGTTGTAAGATGCGTTCGGTCTCCGACGTCTCGGCGGTTGCCGATCCGAACACGAGCGTGCTCTTTTATCAGTCGCCCGCCGGTTGGGAGCAGGCCGGCGGCACCGGGGTTTCGTCGCCGATCGTCGCCGCCATTCTGGCGCTGAGCGCGAACGACGTGCGTGCGAATGCGTCGCGCTGGATTTGGACCCATGGCAAGAAGTTGCCGGGCGGAGGAGGATTGTGATGCGACGTCGTGTGGCCCTGGCGATCGGTCTTGCGATCGCGCTCGTGGCGGCGGCTCCGCGCGATAGCGCCGTGATCGTCGATTCGGGTTCGACCAACACGCAAGGGTACAAGATCCAAGTCTGGTCGGATGGTACGGCCTCGATCACACCCGCCGATCGCTTCGGCACGGCGCAGGGTGCGGCAAAACCTTTCAGCGTCCCCGCATCGACCGCGACGCGCTTCTTCGCCGACCTCGCAGCGGCGCGTAAGGGCGCAGCCGCCGGTGAGCCTTGCATGAAGAGCGCATCCTTCGGAACCACGACGCACGTCGTGTGGCACGGCTGGACCTCGCCCGATCTCGATTGCCCGGCCGCGAACGCGCTGACGGCCGCGCTCGTACACGATATCGCAGAAATCCGTCAGACCTCCGGCATCAGCGCTGAACCGCTCCGGCGGGCTCCGCTGGCGCAGCCGGTTTCGCCTCCCTAGAACGTCTTCAGTTCGGACGCGACCGCGGGCGTCAGATCGACGCTGCCCGGCGGCCGGGCGCCCGAGCTCGTGACGCCGCGCAGACCGCGCGCTCGTGCGAGCCGTTGCGCCGCTTGTACGATCTGCGCTACCAGCGCGCGATAGACTGCTGCGCGGTTGGCCTGCAGCGCGGTGATTTGCGCAGCCGTGTCACGCCGCGAGCTTTGGTCGGTTTGGC
Source organism: Vulcanimicrobiota bacterium (assembly GCA_030038215.1). GTDB lineage: Bacteria > Vulcanimicrobiota > Vulcanimicrobiia > Vulcanimicrobiales > Vulcanimicrobiaceae > Cybelea. Next base: position 13,499 of record JASHPI010000192.1, read on the forward strand.
TCAGCTGAGCAAAGCGATGCGATAGATCGCCGCTCGCCCGGCGCAAGCCGGCGCTCAGCGCGCTCGCGTCGCTCGGCGCGCGATAACTCGCGCGGAAGCGCGCGGCCTGCGACGCTAACTCGGCCAGCATCTGCGACGGATTCGGTTCGGCTTGGAGAACCTGCGAGCGCAGCGTAATGTTCGCCGCGGCCTGCGAACGAAGGCTTGCGGTCATCTGAGCCACCGCGCTCGCGCCGCTGTGCTCCATCATTTCGCGGTAACTTGCGAGCTCGACGGCGTCGGCGCGGCGCACCGCATCGAGCGAGCGCGCCGACGCGTCATTCAGCGCGTTCACCTGCGCTTCAAGCTGCGCGCGCGTTTGCGCGTCGAGATGAAGGTTTTCGAGTTTGAGCGTGAGGACAAATCGGCGGCCGGCGTCGCGGCGCGCGAGATCGAAGGCCAGACCGAGCTCCTTCTCGCGCAGCTCCTGCGCGCGGGCCGCGTAAGCCCGCTGGTTGCGCTGCGCGATCCCGTCTTCGTAGAGCCGCAGGTTGGCCGTTGTTGCTTGCGTGAGGTCGTCG
>JASHPI010000193.1 GCA_030038215.1 Vulcanimicrobiota bacterium
ACGGTCGCGGTCCCGAAGCTCACGACGATCAGCGGGGCGCCGAAGCGTTCGCGTCCGCCTATCGCAGCGGCGATCAGATCCGCGCCCACTTCCGATGGGCGCTCGGTCACGATATCGATCAGCCCCTGCGTTTGCGCCTCTAAGAAGCGCGGCTGCACGTTGAAGAAACGCCGGCAAACCGCCTCCAACACCGGATCGAGTTGCGGCACGACGCTCGCGATCGCCACGGAATCGATCGTTTCGGCGTCGACGCCGCCGGTCGCGAAGAGCTGCGTAAAGAAGACCCCGTATTCGTCGGCAGTGCGGTGCCGATCGGTCGCGACACGCCAGGTATATTCCGGCTCAGGCTCACCGGGCGTGAAGATGCCGAGCTTGCTCTCGGTGTTGCCGACGTCGATCGTCAGGAGCATCGCATCAGCTCCTCGACGGCGTCGAGCAAGCTCGCGGCCAGCGCCGATTTTTCGCCGGTCCCGAGCTCGCGGCGTCCGTTCTCGCCCCACAGCAGCACCAGCGTGTTCTCGCCGGTTCCAAACCCGCGCCCGTCGCGAACGTCGTTGACGGCGATCGCATCGAGACGTTTGGCGCGAAGTTTCGCGCGCGCGTGCGCTTCGTGATCTTCGGTTTCGGCAGCGAAGCCGACCAAAAACCCCGCGTTGTCGCGTTGCCCGAGCGCCGCCAACACGTCGGGCGTGCGCACCAACCGCGTGGCCAGTTCCTCGCCTTGCTTGGGCACCTTCTCGTCGGCGTACGCCTCGGGACGCCAGTCGGCAACGGCCGCCGTCGCGATGGTGAGGTCCACGCCGGTCGTCCAGGTCATCGCTGCGTCGTAGAGTTCCTGCGCGCTCGAAATCGGCACGACGCGCACGCCGGCCGGTGCTTCGAGGAGCGTCGGCCCGAGCATGAGCGTCACGTCGGCACCACGCAGCATCGCTTCGCGAGCCAACGCGATGCCGGTCGCGCCGGTCGAAGCGTTGCTGATGAAACGCACCGGATCGAACGGCTCGCGCGTCGGGCCGGCGGTAATTGCGACGCGCTTCCCGCTCAGCGACCGGCGACGCGCCAATACCCGCTCCAAGGTCTCGAGGATGCGCTCCTCGGCGGCCAGCCGCCCGATGCCGATCTCGCGTTCGGCCAGAAAGCCGCGCTCCGGATCGACCAGCTCGCAGCCACGAGCCCGCAGCGTGGCGAGATTCGCCTGGGTCGCGGGATGCTCGTACATCGCGTCGTTCATCGCCGGGGCGATCACGATCGGAATGCGCGCCGCCAACAGCGCGGACGTCAGCAAATCGTCCGCAATGCCGTTTGCCAACTTCGCGATCACGTTCGCGGTGGCCGGAGCAACCAATGCGACGTCGGCGTCGCGGATCAAGCGAATGTGCGGGATGCGTTCGGGGGCGTCCCACAGCGAGGTATAGACCTCGCGCGCGGTCAGCGACGAGAACGTCAACGGCGTCACGAAGCGTTCCGCCTCAGCGGTCATCACGACGTCGATGGTGGCGCCGCGCTGCACGAGCGTGCTGGTGAGCGCCGCGACTTTATACGCGGCGATCCCTCCGCACACGCCCAAGAAGATGCGCGCGTTCGCCAGGTTCACGATGGGATCCAGAGATTGTCGATCAAGCGCGTCGCGCCGAAGCGCGCTGCACCGACGATGAAGGCGGGCGGCTTCAGCGAATCGAGTGGCTCGAACGTTTTGCCGTCCACCAGATCGAGATAGTCGAGCTTCGCCTCCGGCGCGAGCACCGCGGTTGCGGCCGCAATCGCTTGGCTTTTGTCTTCCCCGCGCTCGAGAGCCTGACGCATGGTCAGCAGCGCCCGGTAGAGCGAAGGCGCCTGCGCGCGTTGCGCGCTATCGAGATAAGCATTGCGACTCGACATGGCGAGGCCGTCGCGTTCGCGCACCGTCGGCTCGATGGCGACTTCGGTCGGAAAGGCGAGGTCCCGGATCATTTTGCGCAGCACCGCCGTCTGCTGCGCGTCCTTCTGTCCGAGAAAGAGCAGATCGGGCTGCACGACGTGCAGGAGCTTCGCCACGACGGTCGCGACGCCGCGAAAATGTCCCGGGCGAATCGCTCCTTCGAGCGTTTCGCCGAGCGGGCCGACGTCGACCGAGCTGCTGAAGCCGTCGGGGTACATGACCGCCGCATCGGGCGCGAAGAGCACGTCCACGCCGGCGCCGGCCAGCTTCTCGCTGTCGCGCTCGAGATCGCGCGGATACTTCGCGAGATCCTCGCTCGGACCGAACTGCAGCGGATTGACGAAGATCGAAACGGCCACCGCCGCGCAGCGCGCCCGGGCTCGGCGGACGAGCTCAAGGTGCCCCTCGTGCAGCGCGCCCATCGTCGGCACGAAACCAAGCGGGCGGGGGGACGCACCGAAGAACGCGCGTGCCTGCGCAATCGTTGCCGCATATTCCATGAGATGCTGCTCCTACGTGCGAGTTACCCGTAGGATCGTTCGCCCGACGACGAACGGGGCGCCGATCGGCAACGCCACGTTCCCGACGACCGGCTGGCCATTGAGTTTGGTTCCATTGCGGCTCTGGAGATCGATCAGCTGAATCGATCCGTCGTCGATGTGCAACCGGGCGTGCTGCCGCGAGACGTAGCGGTCTAGGCCGATGCATGCCTCGGCCACCGTGTCGTCACGCCCAATCGTGATCTCGCACTCGAAGGTCCAGGTCTTCCCGTCGAGCGGCCCGCTGAGAACCTCGAGGAGGTACATCGCTGGCAGGCGTTCTTCGGGCGCTGCGGCCGCCTCCTGTGCGGGTATAAGGAAAC
>JASHPI010000194.1 GCA_030038215.1 Vulcanimicrobiota bacterium
TATCTTTTCGTGTGGGGTCGCGATCGCGACAAAGTGCGCGCAGCGTGCGAGCGTTACGACGCCAACCCCTGGCCGAAAGAGAATCCGCCGGAGATCGTCATCAGCACGCTTCCGCCGAAAATTCGCTTCGAACCCGACATGCTCGATGCATTGATGCGAGCCGACGTCGTGATGGACGCCAACTACGGCGGCCGTTCGACGTTGCACCAACAACTGGAACGGGAGATCGTTACCGGTGACGCGATGCTGGAAGAACAAGCGCGCGCCTCATTCGACTTTTGGCTCGCGCACGTAGAGGGCGTAGCGCCGGACAGAGGATAGTTCCATCGGAGAGGGAGGGATTCGAACCCTCGAGACGCTTATCACGTCTGCTCGCTTTCCAAGCGAGTGCCTTCAACCGCTCGACCACCTCTCCATATGGTTTTTGCCACCTGCTGTGGCACCGGGCATCTCTGCTACGCGTGGCAGAACCGCGCATCCTGCACTTAGGCGAGCGCGGCGTCTTCCAGGTGTATGCCTTTTGGTTAGCGGCTGCCGCCCTGAGCGCGCAACGGTTCGGGCATTTCGGAGCGCGGCGGCGCGTGTCCGAGCAGCACCTGAAATTCCTCCGGCGGCACCGCGCGTCCGAAAAGATAGCCTTGCGCGTATTCGCAGCCGCATTCCGTGAGAAAGTCCGCTTGCGCTTGCGTCTCGACGCCTTCGGCCTGGACGGAGAGTCCAAGCGCGTGCGCCATGGCTATGATCGCTTCGACGATTGCAAGATCGTTCGCATCGGCGGGAATATCGCGCACGAACGATTTGTCGATCTTGAGCTTGTCGATCGGAAACCGCTTCAGATAGGAAAGCGACGAATAACCCGTTCCGAAATCGTCAAGGGCCAGCCCCAGTCCTTCGCCCTTGAGCTGGCGCATGATGCCGATCGAATCCTCGGCATTGTGCATTGCCACGCTTTCCGTGATTTCGAATTCAAGCGTATGTTTGCGCAAACTCGCGGTTCGCACCGTCTCTTCCACGGATTTGTGCAGGTTGGGATGCATGAATTGGCGGCCGGAGAGATTGACGGCTATTTGAAAATCGACGTCCAGCAGTTTCTGCCAGCGACTGGCCTGTTCGAGCGCCGTGCGCATCACCCACTCGCCGAGCGGTACGATGAATCCGGTTGTTTCGGCTTGCGTGATGAACGTTTCGGGCGGCGCAAACGTCGAGTCGCGCTGCGGCCAGCGACAGAGTGCTTCGGCACCTATAATCTTACCCGTCGCTAATTCGATGACGGGCTGATAGTAGATCCGGAACTCTCCATAGTTCAGCGCGTTCGCCAAACGTTGATGGATCGGAAGACGGTAACTCACCCGCGAGTCTCCAATAGACGCGAAAAATATGCAATGCGAGCCGCTTCTTCGGCGAGGTCGGTTTGGAAGAACGCGTCGTCGAGGCTTGTACCGACCACCGAAAGCCCGTGGCGCTCCATCATCACGACGTCGACTCCTGCCGCGAATTGCTCGGCGCAAACTTGCGCAAGCTCAAGCGAGCCGTTCTTGAAATACGGCGTCCAAGAGCATGCGCGCAGCGTCTCGCTCGCACCGACCGTGTCACGCGAGAACATCGCACCCGTCTTAGACCAGACGACGCACATCGTCGGATGGGTATGGACCACACAATTGATATCGGCACGTACGCGGTAGGCCGCCAGATGGAGAGGCAATTCAGTGGTTGGCCGCTGCTTGGGATCCAAAGCAGTTCCCTCGCGGTCGAGCAAAACCAGGTCGTCCGAGGTTAGGTGCCCGAGGAAAGAGCCCGACGGCGTTACGAGGAGCCTGCCGTCGGCCAGCCGGAGGCTCAGATTTCCGCTCGTGCCCGTCACGAGCCGTCGCCTCCACAGTCTCCGCCCGCACCTGACCAGCGCGTCGCGGGCGCGTTTCTGCGTCACACCCCGGCGGGGTGCCAGATCGTCTTGATCTCGCAGAGCGAGGCGATATCGTTCAGGCTCTGGGCGCTCGGCGCGTACCACTCCTCGCGGGAGCGCATGGGATAGAGGCGGACGCGCTTGAGATTCTCGGCCGACTCGCGTTCGACGAGGTCTCGAAGCTGCGGATCGCCCTGGGGAATGACGATTGCGTTGACGTCCATGTGCTTGGCTAGGACCGGCGCAATCTCGCCGCGATAGCCGGTGAGAACGTTGACGACGCCGGGCGGAATGTCGCTCGTAGCGAGAGCTTCCGCGAACACCACCGCCGACCGCGGATCGAACTCCGAGGCGAGAAGCACGACGGCATTACCGGCGACGATCGGCGGTAGCAGAACCGAAACCAGGCCGAGCAGCGCAGGTCGGTCCGGCGCGCATATAACGACGACACCCATCGGCTCGGCCGTGGAGAAGTTGAAGTGCGGGCCGCCGACCGGATTGCGCGTCGAAAGAAGCGCCGAATATTTGTCGCACCAGCCCGCGTACCAGACGGTCCGATCGATCGACGCGGCAACTTCGCGCTGAGCGTCTTGTTCGGAACAATCCGCGCCTTCGCGCACGCGCTCGACCAACTCGCTGCGACGGGCTTCCATCATTTCGGCTAGCCGGTACAAAATCAAACCGCGCGTACCCGGAGCGGTCTTCCACCATGCGCTCTGCGCGGCACGAGCGGCAACCACCGCATCGCGCGCGTCTTTACGAGACGCGCGCGCGATGTTTGCGCCAAACTCTTTTCCATCCCACAGTGGATCGCTGCGTCCCGATTCAGAGCGAACGAATGCACCGTTGATGTAAAGCTTGTACATTTTGCGGACTGCGAGCCGCACGTCGCCGTTCTTGGACATCGGAAAGAGTGCGGTACGACGCAAGGGAGGGCGAGCCCTCGGGCGAAGCTGCGGCCCATGGTTACCCCGAGTTCCCTTGGTCGCGTCGTCGTCGCAGAACCGTTTGACGAACGCGGTGTTGCCCTCTTGCGCGACGCCGGCGCCGAGGTCGTTTCGGTCGTCGGCCGCCCGCCTGAGGCGCTGCGCGAAGCCCTCCGCGACGCGCGCGGGCTCATCGTGCGGTCGGAAACGAAAGTGGACGCTCAATTGCTGGGCGTGGCGCCTCACTTGGAAGTCGTCGCCCGCGCCGGCGTTGGAGTCGATGCCATCGACGTCGACGCGGCTACGGCCGCCGGCATCGTCGTGGTCAACACGCCTGGCGCCAATACGCTCGCGGCGACCGAACATACCTTTGCACTCCTGCTCGCTGCGATGCGACACGTTCCCCAGGCCCACGGCAGCGTGCACGCCGGCGTGTGGGACCGTAAGCCGTTCATCGGCAACGAGCTTTACGGAAAGACCCTTGGAATAATCGGGCTCGGGCGTATCGGAAGCAACATTGCTTCGCGCGCGGCGGTATTCGGCATGAACGTGATCGCACACGATCCGTATGTTGCCGCGTCTCGTGCGCGCGCTCTGGCCGTCGAGCTGTGCAGCTTCGAAGAGCTGCTCGAGCGCGCCCAGGTCGTCACGCTCCACGTGCCGTTGACGTCGCAAACGCGCGGCATGATCGAGCGGAACGCGATCGCGCGCATGCGCGACGACGCCGTGCTCGTCAATTGCGCGCGCGGCGCCGTAATCGATGCGGATGCGCTCGTCGAGGCGTTAGATGCGGGCCGCTTGCGCGCGGTAGCTGTCGACGTCGTCCCCCAAGAGCCTCCGCCGGCCGGCTCCGCGTCCGCTCGAATCATGGCGCATCCTCGCGTCGTTTCGACGCCGCATCTCGGCGGGTCGACCTACGAAGCATTGGAACGGATTGCGCTCGAACTGGCCGGCGACGTTGTGCGCGTACTCGGTGGACGTCCGGCCAGCGGCGCCGTGAACGCGCCGATGTTGCAGGGCGCCGATGCGGAGCGTGCGGGCGCTTTTATCGACCTGGCGAATCGACTGGGAACACTCGTTCCACAGTTATTCGACGACGCGCTACGCGCGGAGATCGCGCTGGTGTTACGTGGAGAGCTCGAGGGTGTCGATGCCGACCCGTTCGTTGCCGCATTTTTGGCAGGCGCGTTGCCGCAGGTCACCGATCGCCGGGTTACGCTCGTCAACGCTTCTGCAATCGCGCGCGACATCGGTGTGCGGGCATCGGTTTCGCGCGAGGCCGACGCGTCGCCGTTCCGTGCCGCGCTTGTCGTGGCGGCGGGCGATCACCGGATCGTCGGAACGGTGCTGCCGCATGGTCCGCGCATCGTCGAAATCGACGGTTTCGAAATAGACGCGGTCGCGGAAGGCACGATGCTCGTGACGCGCCATCGCGACGTTCCCGGCATGGTCGGGCGCATCGGTACGATCTTGGGCGAGGCGAACGTGAACATCTCGACGATGCAAGTTGCGCGTTCGACGCGCGACGGCGTCGCGATGATGGTACTCGACGTCGACCGCGAAATCGATCGCTCGGTCGTCGACCGTATCGCGCACGTCGATGGCATCGCATCGGTGCGCGTCGTCCGCGTGTGATGACACCGAGATGATTTATATCGCGCGGCATGGCGAAACCGATTGGAATCGGGAGGGGCGGTATCAAGGCCAACGCGAGTCCGTGTTGACGGAACTAGGCATCGAACAAGCGCGCAGGCTTGACGAATCCCTTGCGCGCGCAGCAATTTCGCGAGTGATCTCGAGCCCGCTCGCGCGGTGCGTCCAAACGGCGGGCCCGGTCGCACGGCGTCACGGAGTGCAACTCGAGACGGATCGCGATGTGATCGAAATCGCACACGGTTCGTGGGAGGGTCGCCTGCGAACGCAAATCGAACGCGAGGAGCCGCAACTCATGCAGGCGTGGCGCGAGCAGCCGCAAGCCGTGCGTTTTGCAGGCGGCGAATCGCTCTCCGACGTCGACCGCCGGTGGCGAGCCTTCGCGAAGCGTCTTGGCGACGCTGACGATGTGCTGGTCGTCACCCACGACGTCATCGTGCGCCTCGCAATTCTGGCTGCGACGAATCGCTCGCTGGAACGGTTGTGGGAGCCGCGCGTAGTCAACGGCGGCTACGCGGAATTTGCCGGCGGCGGCGGGTGGAAGCTGCTGCGCGAATGCGTCGACGATCACTTGGCGGGATCGCTCGCCGATACCGCATCTCAGGCACTGTAAGCAGAGGCTACAATAGAAATCATTTTCGTGCGGCATGGCGAGACGGCGCTCAACGCCTCTCGCCGCTTTCAAGGCCGCAGTGACGCGCCGTTATCGCAGCGCGGACAGGAGCAAGCGGAGGCGCTCGCACGCGCGCTACGCGAGGAGCCGTTCACGCATGCGTTTGCAAGCGATCTACGGCGAGCGTTTCAAACCGCGGAAATCATCGTGCAGCCGCACGGTTTGACGGTCGCCCCCGATGCGCGCTTGCGAGAGTTCGACTTCGGGCTCTGGGAGGGGCTCACGTGGCCGGAAATCGTCGAGCGCTTTCCGGACCTTGCCGGAAAAGCGCCGAAGCAGGCGCGCAATTACACACCGACCGGCGGCGAGCGATTTGAGGACGTCGAGGCGCGCGTGGGGGCGTTTCTCGACGACGTACGGAAGCTTCCAAACGACGCCCACGTGCTGGTCGTGACGCACGCGGGTGCGCTACACGCGGCGTTCGCGGTTCTCGCTCCGCTGGGCGCGGATTTCGAAGGCATCTCATTTGCGAACGGGAGCATCACGCGAGTTGCTGTGGCCGGAACGCGCGCACTTTTGCTTTCGCTGAGCGACGTCAGCCACTTTGAGAGGTGATATGGTTTCGATCTCCATTCCGCCGCTCGATGCCGCAGCCGCGCGCGCCGCGCGAGAGCGGATCGATCAGCTGACGAAACCGGTCGGAAGCTTGGGCCGCATCGAGGAGCTTGCCGAGCGTCTTGCCTCGATTCACGGCGATTTGCCCCCCGTTTACGAGCGCAAGGTCATTTTGGTCGCGGCCGGCGATCACGGTGTGACTGCCGAAGGCGTCAGCGCGTATCCGAGCGAGGTGACGCCGCAGATGGTCGGAGCGTTTCTCGGCGGTTTTGCGGCGATCAACGCGTTTGCGCGCGCGGCGCGAGCGGAGGTGTTCGTTGCAAATGTCGGGGTTGCGAGCGACTTGCCGCAACACGAACGATTGCTCGATCTTTGCGTCGGGCGCGGCACGCGGAATCTCGCGAACGCAGCGGCGATGGATGCGAGCGACGTCGAGCTCGCGCTGCAAGCCGGCATGACGGCAATTGAAACGATCGTCGAACGCGCGAATCCGCAGATCGTCGCGCTCGGCGACATGGGAATCGGAAATACGACCAGCGCCGCGGCGTTGATATGCGCGTTCTGCGGTGCAGCGCCCGAAGATGTCGTCGGCCGTGGCACGGGGGTCGACGACGAAGGCTTGCGCCGCAAGCTGGCGGTGGTGGGTGCGGCGCTCGAGCGAGTACGCGAGCGAAACTGGCATCACATTGCCGGCGAACTCGGCGGATACGAGATCTTGGGCCTCGCAGGTGCGATTCTGGCTTCCGCTCAGCGGCGCATCCCGATCGTGCTCGACGGATTTATCGTCGCGGCGGCGGCGCTCGTTGCCGCGGCGATCGCGCCGGAATCCATCGGATACTGCATCGCATCGCATCGTTCGCGCGAACTCGGACACGCGATCGCATTGCGTCATCTCGGCCTCGTGCCGCTCTTCGATCTGGATCTCCGGCTCGGCGAAGGCAGCGGGGCGGCGCTTGCGCTGCCGCT
>JASHPI010000195.1 GCA_030038215.1 Vulcanimicrobiota bacterium
AGCTAGTAGGATTTAGCCGATTCAACCACAATATATCGGGGGCGGGCTGCAACGATAGCCGTCCTTGGGGCGGGACGTTAGGAACAGGTGACGGAGCGGATGAAGCACGAGACCGTTTGCGGCCTCGATATCGGGACGACCAAAACGTGCGCGGTCGTTGCGGTTGACGGTCCGAGCGGGCTCGAGATCGTAGGCGTCGGCGAGGCCCCTTCTTTGGGCATGCGTAAGGGCGTTGTTGTCGATCTCGAGGAGACCATCAAATCGATCGAGGCGGCAACCGAAAAGGCCGAGCGCATGTCGGGCGTGCACCTCGGTGAAGTCTTCGTGGGCATCACCGGCGACCATATCCGCAGCAGCAATAACCGTGCGGTTGTAGCGGTTTCGGGCGAAGATCGAGAGGTCAGCTCCGGCGATGTGCGGCGTGTCATCGACGCGAGCAAAATCATCAATCTGCCGGGCGACCGGCAGATCATTCACGCGCTGCCGCGCTACTTCACGGTCGATGGGCAAGAGGGCGTCAGCGATCCGATCGGCATGGCCGGGGGCCGGCTCGAGGTCGACACGCACATCGTGACCGGCAGCTCGAGCTTCATCACGAACGTGCTCAAATGCGTGCAGCGCGCAGGATTGGAGGCAGTGGGTCTGGTCTTTGAGCCTCTGGCGAGCTCGGCGGCGACGCTGCTGCCCGAAGAGAAACAGGTCGGCGTGGTGTTGCTCGACATCGGTGGTGGAACCACCGACATCGCCGTTTATTCGCTTGGCAGCGCGATCTATACGGCGACGATTCCGATTGGCGGCAACATGCTCACCAATGACATATCGCTCGGTCTCAAGACGACGTTGGCTGAAGCCGAAGAGATCAAGAAACGCCTGGGCGCAGGAGTACGCGACGGCGAGAGCGAGGAGACGTTTGCGGTGCGGACGCTGGATGGGCGCGGAACCAAAGAGCATACCACCGCGACGCTACGGCAGATCGTGGTGCCGCGCGTCCTGGAAACGCTTCGGATGGCCAAACAGAAGATCATTGAAAACGTGCCTCGCGATCTGGTCCTCGGCGAGGTCGTTTTGACCGGCGGCGGCGCTTTGCTCCCGAACATCGGGGCGATCGCAGAAGACGTGTTTGGGTTGCCGGTACGGACCGGCAACGCCAATACGATCGGCGGCTTGACCGATGCGATGAGCGCGCCGCAGTATGCCACCGCGGTGGGGCTGGTGCTCTTTGGGGTAAACGGCGATGGCGACGACGCGTCGCGAATGCGCCGTCGCAGTGGTGCACTCTTCAACCGCGTCCAGCGATGGCTCGCGGATCTCTGGACTTAAACTTACGATAGGTGAATGATGGACGCTCCTACTCCCGTTCCCCAAGCCAAGCGCCGCCGTTCGAGGCCTGCGCCCGAGAGCAACGCGCCGCCCAAACGCGCGCGTGCACAGCAGCCCGAGCCTATCCCTGAGCCCGTTCCCGAGCGCGTTCCCGACCCTGTCCCCGAGCACGCCCCTGCAGCGCTTTTTTCGATGGAGGAACCACAGGTAATGCCCGAACTTCGACGTTCCGTTCCCGAGCCCGAGCATGCCGCCACCATCAAGGTGATCGGCATCGGTGGCGGGGGTTGCAATGCCATCAATCGCATGATCTCGGCCGGCTTAGCCGGCGTGGACTTTTTCGCCGTGAACTCGGACGTTCAGGCGCTGCGCGGGTCGGCGACTGAGAACAGGGTTCACATCGGAGGCGGTCAGACACGCGGTCTCGGCGCCGGGGCGAACCCGACGCTTGGCCGTGAAGCCGCCGAGGCGTCGCGAGAAGACCTGGCGATGATCCTTGAAGGCGCGGACTTGGTCTTCCTCACCGCCGGCATGGGCGGGGGCACCGGTACGGGCGCCTCGCCGGTGATCGCGGAACTAGCGCGCGAGTCGGGAGCCCTTACGATCGCCGTCGTGACCAAACCGTTTGCTTTTGAGGGAAAGAAACGGATGCAAATCGCGGAGAACGGCATCGCCGAGCTCGAATCGAAGGTCGACACGTTGATAACGATCCCGAACGAGCGCATCCTCCAAGTCATCGAGAAGAAAACGCCGCTCAACGAAGCCTTTTCCTATGCCGACGATGTGCTTCGCCAAGGCATCGCCGGCATCAGCGATCTCATCACGCAGCCGGGACTCATCAACCTCGACTTCGCCGACGTCAAGACGATCATGACCGATGCCGGTTCGGCGATGATGGGTATTGGCGAAGGCAATGGCGAGCATCGGGCGGCCGATGCGGCGCAAAAGGCGATCGCATCGCCGCTGCTCGAGACGACCATCGAGGGTGCACACGGCGTCATCTTCAACATCACCGGCGGACCCGACATGGCGATGTACGAAGTGAACGAGGCGGCCGAGATGATTAGCCGCGCCGTCGATTCGGAAGCACAGATCATCTTCGGCGCATCGATCGATCCGACGATGACGGGAAGAGTACGGGTCACGGTACTCGCCGCTGGTTTCGGCGGGCGGCGCGGTTATCGTGAGGCGGGGAGCGGCTACACTTTTGAGACCAGCAAGCTCGACGCGGTCTCGCCCGTCACGATGGACGACATCGACGTGCCGGCCTTCCTCCGCTATCGCGGGTAAGGGAAACGCGTCTTCGATCCGGCTAAGCATGGCCTACAGCGCGCGCGTGCTGCTCGATTCGGTCAGCCCGGCTGGGGTGCGCCTCACGACCCTTGAGGTGACCTTTCCTCGCTTCGTTTTGGCCGAGCTGAATACGCATCGCGCATTCTCTCGCAACTCGGCGAGCTCGCGCGCAATTCCGACGAGCAAACTGCTCGAGCGCGTCGAGAAGGACCCGGTCTTGCCTCTCGAATGGGGGCGCAATCAAGCCGGCATGTCGGCGCGCGACGCTCTCACTGAAGAAGAAGCCGCGCAGGCGCGCGAGGCCTGGCTGAGCGCCCGCGATGCCGCGGTAGCGCATACGCGCCGACTGCTCGAATTGAAACTCCACAAGCAAGAGCTGAACCGGCTGTTAGAGCCGTTCCTTTGGCACACCGTCATCATCAGCGCGACCGAGTGGGAGAACTTCTTCGAGCTGCGGTGCGCGCCCAACGCGCAACCGGAGATTCGGGCAGCGGCGCTTCGAATGCGCGAGGCGTTAGAGCACAGCCATCCGAGCTCCGTTATTCACGGAGAATGGCACTTGCCGCTCGTTCAAGACGACGAGCGCGCCCTGGACGTCCAGACGCGCAAGCGAATCTCGGCCGCCCGATGCGCGCGCGTCTCTTACCTTACGCACGAGGGCAAGCGCGAACTCGAAAAAGACCTCGAGCTGTACGAGCGGCTGAAGAGCGATCGCCACTGGAGCCCCTTCGAGCACGTCGCGACCCCGGCGCCCGATCCGGAGTTTCACGCGAATTTTCGCGGCTGGCTCCAGATGCGCGCTCAAATCGAGGCGGAATCGGCGCGTTCTCCGATGCTGCGCTGATTGGGGCGCGACCCGGTCAGGAATGCGACGGATAAGAGGCCGAGCAGCGCGATCCAGGTCGGGAGCTTGATCGCGAACCAAAGGAAATCGCGCGTGCTGCGCTGCTCGGCGTAGTCGCGCCACGCGCGCTCCGCGATCTCGCCGGGCGCGTAAACGGCCGGCGCCGGCTGCAGAGGAACGGGCAGATGAGGTGGCCGAAGCTCGGACGCATAGACGGTCGCTGCGATGCACGCGAGCGTGATCACCGCAATCCGGAGATCGATGCGCAGCCGCACGAGAATGAAGGCGCAAAGAAAGAGGCCAGCGGCGAAGAGTTGCTTGATGCCCCAGACCAGGATCCACGGCACCGACAAGACGCAAACCGCCGCCGCGGCGACGGGCTTGAGCCCTCCGCGCGACGCTACTGCCAACACCAGCGCAGCGGGCAACGCAAAACAGAGCTCCTCTTGGTGCACGAACGTCCCGCCCGTCACCGCGCATACAGCCGGAAGAAAGACGAGGAGTTCACGTCGCCCGAGGGCGCCCGCGGACCGCTGGCCAAGCCACAATCCTATGCCAACCAGTGCGAAATAAGAGAGCTCGCCGGCTGGCTGCGCGATCGCATCGGGCACCCCGAAGTATGCGAGCACGTACGTCAAACTGTACTGATACGGGAAATGGATCTCGGACGCCGCATGCGCGGGCAGAACACCCGCCAGGTAGGCGACGGTCCCGTGGAAACCGAGCTGCGTCAAGGAGACGATCGCGAGCAGGGCCGCGGTGATCAGGATTGCGAGACGCGCGCGCGGCGCAAACAGCAGTGCCGCCGCAACGACCGGTACGCCAAGGGTCGGTTCAATGGCGGTCAGCGCCGCGGCGACGCCCGCCGCGCGGTCGCGTTTAGCGGCCAATGCTAACCCGCTAAGCACGAGCGCGAGGGACGCGAAGGGGACGACCTGCCCGGTATTGAGCTCGACGTAGCCGGTCGAAAGCGCGAGCGCCGCGAGTGAAACGTCGAGCGGCACGCCCAAGCGCGCCAGGGCGGCTGCAGAGAGGAGGACCGCGAGCAGGATCGCGACCGCGTCGATGAAGCGGGCCTGCGGAACGTTCAGGCGCGCGAGGGCGCGGAAAGGCAGGAAATCAAAGGGCGGCTGCGGTGCGGGGATAGCGATGCTTCGATTGGCAGCAAAGAGCCTGCCACGAAAGCCTGCGCCGGTGTTTACCATGTGCTCGCACGTGCGCAATGGCTCGTACGTATACGGGCTGACTCGTGCATTGAGTGCCGCGCCGGCGCAATAGAAATCCGCGAAGTCGTCCATCGTTCGCCAAGGAGCGGCATCGCCCAAGCGCGTCACGTCACGCAGAGCGATGATCGCGAGGACGGCGAGAACGGCGCCGACGATCGCGCGCCGGAGCAGGAGTGCGTTCACGACTGGCGCGGCCGCACGGGTCGAGCCGGCGCGCCGGCCAGGAAGGCGGCCACGGCCACGGCGATCAAGGCCAACCAGGTCGGGACTTTGATCAGGAGCCACAGAGGATCGGGATTGCCTAAGCCGGCGACGTAGGCTCGCCAGGCTCGCTGAACGAGCTCGGTCGGGGCGAAGGGTGTCGTCGCTGTCACGACGGACGGCAACGTGGGCGGCGAGAGCTCGAGGCGATAGATTGCAGCGGCGATCGCGCAAAACGTAGCGATGGCGACGGTCCAATCGGCTTGGAGACGAACGAGCAGGAACGCGACGACGAAGAGACTTGCTAAAAAGAGCTTCTTGATGCTCCAGGCGGCGATCCAGGGAACCGCAAGCAGACAGAGCGCGATCACGGCGAGGTTTCGCGGCCGGTCCTGGAGCCTGTTGGCAAGCACCAACGCCGCCGGCAGCGCAAACGCGATGTCGACCATATGGACGTAGGCGCCGCCAATGAGCGCAAACGCCGCGGGAAGATACGCCAGCAGCTCGCGGCGATCGATCTTTTCGCACAGACGCCGCGCGAGCCAGAGGCCGAAGACCAACGAGCCCAGATACGAGAGCTCGCCCGCGGCCAACGCGGCTGACGGCGGCGCGCCGAGCGCGTGAAGCAGATAGGTCAGACTGTACTGGTAGATGTAGCCGGCTTCGGCCCCCGCTTGCGCAGGCAAGACGCGGAACAAGTATTCGCTCGAGCCTGCGATGCCCAGCACGAGCGCTCCGGCTGCGGCTAAAACTGCCGCGGTCGCGGCGACCCCGACGCGGCTCGCCGGCACCCAGAGCAGCAACGCCGCGCAGACCGGCAGACCAAGATGGGGTTCGATGAGCGTGAACGCAGCCAACACGCCCGCCATCGCGTCACGGCGCCGTGCCAGCGCCGTCCCGCAGAAAACCAGCGCCAGCAACGCGAATGGAATCACCTGGCCCGCATTCAACAACAAGTATCCCGCGGGCAAAATCAGTGCGGCCGCTGCGACGTCGATTGGGATGTCCGCCATCGCGAGACCGATCGCGCAGGCGGCGATCGCCAGCACGATCGCTGATGCATCGACCGCGCGCGCAACCGGAAACGCGAGACGCGCGGCGATCATGAACGGTGGAAAGTCGTAGGGAGGCAGGGGCGCCGGCACCGCCCGTTGCGGGTCGCGGCGGTAGAGTTCGCTCTGGTTGACGACATGCTCGCACCGATGAAGCGGCTCGTACGCGTAAGGGTCGGCGCCCTCGTCGAGCGCGCCACCGGCGCAGTAAAAATCCTGGAAATCGTAGAGTTGACGCCACGGCAGAGCGTCGCCGAGACGCGCACAATCACGCAGAGCCGCGGTCGCGAGCAACGCGAGCACGACGAGAGCGAACCGGCGCGCGTTCATGGCGCGGCGTTAGTCAAATCCTGCAATAGTTCCCGCATCGTAAGCCTGGAGGACATCTGTGGCGAATTTCGTTTTTGATCTATTGCGCTTTTACATCGGTTGGTATATAACCGTTGCCACGGGAGCCGCGGAACACGCATTCCGGCGGTATCTCGGAAGAAGCAGAGGTTGGGTGTGGCTCTTTCGCTTCAACACGATCGCGCGATCGTCGAGCGCGACGGCGTGGTCACCGGGCATTGGTATCTGTGTCGCCGTGCGGCACGCCGGTTTTTGCGACGCGGCCTCGACAAGGCCGACCTCGAACAAGTGGCTGCCATCGGTTTGATCAAAGCCGTGGATCGCTACGATCCCTCGCAAAGTGCACCCTTCGAAGCCTACGCTTGGCTTTTGATCGTAGGCGAACTGATGCACTACGTGCGGGACAGCGAGCGGCTCCTGCGCGCGCCTCGGGGCGTTCGCGACTCGGAGCGCCGCTGGTCTGCCGCGGAGCGCGAACTTTGGACGCTGCTTGGGCGTCAGCCGATGGAGGCCGACGTGGCGCGGTTGATCGGTGCAAGCGCGAGGGAAGTTCGCGAGATACGGGCCTATCGCGCGAGCCGGCACGTCATCTCGTTCGAGCTGCTCGCAAGCACCGCATTTGGCGAGGGGCCGCACGGGATCGAGGACGTTCTCGACCGCTTGACGGTGGAACGAATGCTCGCGGGACTCACGCCGCTCGAACGTCAGATCGTCCGCTCGATTCATCTCGACGGCGTCACGGTCGTCGAGTTGGCGGCTCGCCTGGGCTACTCGCGGCGGCATCTGACGCGGCTTCACCGCAACGCGATCGAACGATTGAAGACGCAAGTTCCGTGAGGCAGGCGCGCGGCAGAGTAGGCGCGTTACGGCGCCGAAGGGGAGCCTTTCCATGTTTGCCTACCTCACCGCCGGCGAATCGCACGGGCCTGCCTTAGTCGGCATTCTGGACGGAACCCCGGCCCATCTTCGTCTCGACGTCGGACGGATCAACGAGACCCTCGCGCGCCGCCAGGGCGGCTACGGCCGCGGCGCGCGGATGAAGATCGAGCAGGACGAAGTAGAGTTTCTTGGCGGGGTGCGCGGCGGTGAAACGCTCGGATCGCCGATCGCCGTGGTGGTGCGTAACCGCGACTACCTCACGCCCAAGGTACAGGCACTGATGGATCCGCTCACCGGCCAGGGTGAGCCGCTCTCGAACCCGCGCCCCGGCCACGCCGATTATGCGGGCGCTCTCAAGTATCGCCAGCGCGACTTGCGCAACGTTCTCGAACGCGCCAGTGCGCGCGAGACCGCGATGCGCGTCTGCCTCGGCGCGATCTGCGCACAGTTCCTCGCGGCGCTCGGGATCGAAACGCGCAGCTACGTGTCACGCATCGGTGCCGTTGAGGCGCCCGAGCTCGACGATTGGGTGCAAACCGACGTCGAATCGAGCGACGTGCGATGCCCACACGCTGAGGCGGGGCGGCGGATGGTGGAAGCGATCGACGCTGCGCGCGCTGCCGGCGACACCCTCGGCGGACAGTTCGTCGTGCGCGTTGACGGCCTAGGGGTCGGCATTGGCAGCAATCGGCAGCCCGCGCAACGTCTAGACGGGATTCTTGCGGGTGCGCTGATGGGCACGCAGACGGTGAAGGCGGTGGAGATTGGCCTGGGCGCCGGCGTAGCTGCCAAGCGCGGCTCCGAGTCGCACGACGTTTTCGAGCTCGACGGGGAGCGCGTCGTTCGCCCCAGCAACCGCGCCGGCGGCATCGAGGGCGGCATGAGTAACGGAGAACCGGTCGTCGTCAGGGTTTCCGTAAAACCAATCCCGACGTTGAGCAAGGCGTTGCCATCGGTGAATCTCCACGAGCGCAGCCGCGCTCCGGCGACGATCGTGCGCAGCGACATCTGCGTCGTGCCGGCGGCCGCCATCGTTGGTGAGGCGATGGTGCGCCTCGCGCTCATGGCCCCGGTTCTGGAGAAATACGGCGGCGACTCGATGGAAGAGACGATCGACAATTTGCAGCGCAGCAACGCCGCGGCGGCCACACTCTTTGGATGAAACGCCACGTCGCCCTGGTCGGGTTCATGGCGTCCGGGAAATCGACGGTCGGTCGAAGGCTGGCCCGGAAGCTCAAGTGCGCATTCTTCGATACCGACGAGTTGGTGGTGCGCGCGCATGGAGCGGTTGCCGACATCTTCTATAACGAAGGGGAACCGGCATTCCGGTCCTACGAACAAGCGGCCCTGTGCGGCGTCTTGGAAGACGGCGAACCAGGCATCGTCGCGCTCGGAGGCGGCGCCGTTACGCTGGAGGCGAACCGAAAGCTCCTCAAGAAGCGCGCGTATCGCATCTTCATCAAGGTCTCCCCGGAACAGATCTTGGAACGCATTCGGCGCAGCCGCGTGGTGCGTCCGCTGCTCGGTCCGGCTCCGACGCTTGCAAAGATCAGGGATATCTACACCAACCGCTTGCCGTACTACGCTCACGCCGACCACGTGGTCGAAGCAGACCTTTTGACCAGCGCGCAAGTAACCGACGACATCATCGAGTGGCTGCACAAGAAGAAGATCGAGATACGGCCGCGCTAGACTATCCGATCGTCGTCGGTGAGGAGTTGCTCGGTGCGATCGCGGGCTTTGTGCGGGGACGCGTCGCGCCGTGCCTCGTGCTCTGCGATGCGGATGCGAACGTCGTCAAGTTGGCGAGGCAAATCGCCGCCGCCGCGGGCAGCAAGCGCGTGCTGCCATTTGTATTGGGCGAGTCGCGCAAGCGAATGGCGACACTCGAGCGCGTGCTCGACGCCATGCACGAGGCCGATGCCGAGCGCGAGACGCTGGTGCTCGGCGTGGGCGGCGGCGTCGCAAGCGATCTCTTCGGCCTCGCGGCCGCGACGTACATGCGCGGCGTCGCGTACGCGCACGTCGCGACGTCGTTGGTTGCGATGGTCGATGCGGCGATCGGCGGGAAAACCGGCGTCAACCTGCGCGGCGGCAAGAACCTATGCGGCGTTTTTCGGGATCCGGCCGCCGTCTTCTGCGAGGTGGCGGCGCTTGCGACGCTGCCGGATCGCGCGTTGCGTGAAGGCCTGGCGGAAGTGGTCAAAGCCGGCGTCATCGAGGGCGGTGAGCTCTTCGAGAACTTAGAGACGCTCTCGCCCCACCCGTTCTCGCGCTGGCCTTGGGTCGAGGTGATCCGCGCTGCGATCAGGGTGAAGGCGGCGGCCGTTGCCGAGGATCCTTTGGAATCCGGCGCGCGGGCTCGGCTCAATCTGGGCCACACCTTCGCGCACGCGGTCGAACGGGCATCGCGCTATCGCGTCGCGCACGGCACGGCGGTCGCAATAGGGCTTCGCGCGGCCGGCGAGCTGGCATTGCGAACCGGGCGCTTCAGCGAGCGGGAGCATCTGCGCGTGCTGGCGCTCCTTGCGCTGTTCGGCTTACCGCTACAGACGGCGGTGGACCCGGACGCGATCTTCGCAGCCATGCGCGCCGACAAGAAGAGGCGCGGCGGCCAACTGCGCTTCGTTCTGCCGCGCGCAATCGGCGACGTCGAATATGGTGTGACATGTAGCGCTCGCACGGTCCGCGCGGTCGTGGCCCGCCTCGGCCGTCCGCCGTAGGAGAGGTTCCCTAGATGCGTGTGGTCGACGCACTGGCGGATATTCGTTCGTCGCGCTTCAACCTGCCGTTAACCTACGACGCCGGCGCGTTGGAGCTCGGAATCGGCGACATCGTCCGCGTGCCGTTAGGAAGTCGAGAAGTGCTCGCTTTCGTCGTTTCGCCCGTGCGTGAGGTGGCCGAGGCGCAACTTGGCCGCCGGCTCAAGCGCGTCATCGAGCGGCTCGACGTTCCGCGTGCCTTTGACGAAACCGGCTTGCATCTCGCGCATTTCATCGCCGAGCGCTATCTCTGCACGCTGCGTGAAGCGCTCGGCGCCGTCACGCTGGCGGGTGCGATTCCACGGATGCGCGATGAATTCGTTCGTGCGGTGGAAGAGGATCAACGGCGGCGCCACCCGTCGGTGCCGGTGCGGCTGCTGCGCTTAATTTGGGAGGATCTGAGCGATGGTTTCACGCTCGAACAGTTGCTGCGACATCCGGAAGCGCGGCGAGCCGGCGATCGAGCGGCGCTGCTGCGCCACCTTCAGGCTCTGGTGCGCAGCGGCGATCTGCGGCGCGAGCGTCGTCTCGTCGATCCGCGCACGCGCGAGTATCGCGTCCGCGTGCTCGAGGTGAGCGACGCTCCAGATGAGGCGAAGCTAGGGAAGAAGGGGCGAGCGTTGCTCGAGCTCGTTCGCGCGCAGCCGGGCATCCCGAGGGCCGACGCGCTGCTGGCGGGTTTCACCAATGCGGTGATCGCGCGCGCGTTGCGCGCGGGGGCTTTGCGCGAGCGAGAGGTCCGTCCCGCGGCCGCGCGCCGTTCGTCTGCAGCTCCCGCACTGCCACCTGCGACGTTGGAGCAGGCGGCCGCCTTGGCGCGTATCAGCGCCGCGCTCGAGGCGCAGACTGCGCACACGATTCTGCTGCACGGCGTTACGGGAAGCGGCAAGACGTACGTCTATATTCGCGCGATCGAGGACGTCGTGCGTGACGGCGGACGCGCGATCGTGCTCGTTCCGGAGATATCTCTGACGCCGCAGACCGCACGGCGTTTTGAAGCCGCCTTTGGCGAGCGCGTCGCGGTGCTCCATTCCGCGCTCTCCGAGCGCGAGCGTTTTGACGCGTGGTATGCGTGCGCGCGCGGCGAGATTGACGTGGTCGTCGGAGCGCGCAGCGCAGTCTTCGCGCCGCTTCGCGATGTGCGTTTGCTGGTGGTCGACGAAGCGCACGACCCGTCGTACAAACAAGAAACGTCGCCCCGGTATCAGGCGGTCTCGGTGGCTCGCGAGCGGATGCAGCACGCCGGCGGCTTGCTGCTGCTCGGCAGCGCCACGCCGTCGCTCGAGACGTACGCGGCCGCCGAGGCCGGCAAGATCGAACTCGTCGAGCTGCGCGAGCGCGCCACCAAACAACCGCTTCCCGACGTGCGAATCGTGGATCTGACGCGTGAGTTCGAAAGCGGCAACAAAGGCATCTTCAGCGCGGCGCTCGTGCAAGCGCTGGGCGAGCGTTTGCAGCGCGGCGAGAAGAGCGTTCTGTTCGTCAACCGGCGCGGAAGCGCGGGCTGCGTGCTGTGCCGCAACTGCGGCAGCGTTCCCGGGTGTCCGCGCTGCAGCGTAGCGCTTGCGGCGCATCGCAGCGAGGGCCTACTGCGATGCCACTACTGCGACTATCAAACGCCAATGCCCAAACAGTGTGCGCAGTGCGGGGCAGAGTCGATTCGCGAGTTCGGAATTGGAACCGAGAAGGTCGCTGCGGAGGTCGCGCATCTGTTCCCGCGAGCTCGCGTCCTGCGTATGGATTCCGACACGACGACGCGGATCGGCGATCACGCCCGCATTCTGGCGTCGTTCGAATCGGCCGGCGACGTCTTGGTCGGCACCCAGATGGTGACCAAGGGTCTCGATTATCCGGAGGTGACGCTGGTTGGCGTGGTGGCCGCCGATCTGGGCTTTCAAGTTCCGGACTTTCGAGCGGCAGAGCGGAGCTTCGCGCTGATCGCCCAGGTGTGCGGGCGCAGCGGCCGCGCGCGGCCGGGCGAAGCGATCGTCCAGACGTACGCACCCTCACACCCGGCCGTCACCTTCGCCGCGGAGCATGACTACGCCGGCTTTGCCGGCGCCGAGCTCGCCGAGCGCGCGGCACTCGGCTTTCCGCCGGCGCACCGCCTGCTTTACATCGGAATCATCGGACGCGGGCAGCGGCGCGTCGTCGAGGCCGCGCAACGCTACGCGCGGCTCTTGCGCGACATGAATTTGGCCCAGGTGCTGGGGCCCGCACCATATCCGGTCGCTCGCGTGAACGGCGAATGGCGCTATCGCATCGCGCTGAAGACCGGGCGTCCCGCTGCGCTGCGCGCCGCGATTCGCGAGCGAATCCTTCCTGTGGCCGATACGGATCGCCAAACTCGGCTTGCGATCAACGTAGATCCTTAGCCGGCTCGACTACTTCTTGGCTTTGCCCTTGGCGGGTTTCGCGGCCGGCGCGCCGGCCCGGCGCACGGCTTTGGCAAGCTTAGATTTCTTGCGGGCGGCCTTATTGCGATGAATGATGCCCTTTGCGGCGGCTTTGTCGTACGCGCTCTCGACAAGTTCTGCGGTTGCGTTTTCACCGGACGAGACGGCCCGCTTGTAGAGCGTCTTCAGGCGGGTCTTCGCGTCCTTGTTGCGCGCAGCGCGCTTGGACGATTGCCGCGTCCACTTCTCGGCGGCCTTGATATTGGGCAAGAAGGTCTTCCTTTCAACGGTGGGACCAGAGAGAACGGCGTGTATCATACCAGGCGGCCTGCGCCGCTGTCCAGGTTCGGGCCGGCTAGCTTGGGTCGAGCAGGATCTTACGGTAGCTGCCATACCGGCTGGCTGCAATTGCCCCCTCCGCAACTGCCGCCTGCACCGCGCAGCCGGGCTCGGTGAGGTGCGTGCAGTCGGTGAAACGGCAGTGCAGCGCGGGCTCGCGCATCTCGGGGAAGGCTCGCGCCAGATCCTGCGGCGCGATCGAACCCAGGCCGAACTCATTGATGCCGGGGCTGTCGATCAAGAAGCCGTCGGCGAGGCGATAGAGTCGAGCCGAGCTCGTCGTCTGTCTCCCGAGTCCGTAACGCGAGACTTCGCCGATGACGCTCTGCCCGCCGAGTGCGCGGAAAATCGTGCTCTTCCCGACGCCGGAGTTGCCGGCGAGCATGGCGCGATGTCCGGCGATCAGCGCGCGCAAATCTTCAACGTTTTCGCCTTTCTTCGGATTCATCCAGATCGTGGGATAGCCTAAAGACGTGTAGAGCGCGAGCACCTTGTCACGTTCGGGCGGTTCACCGAGGTCGGGTTTGGTGAAGACGACGGCGGCCGCAAGCTGCTCGAGCTCGGCGAACGCGAGCAGTTGATCGAGCGTGACCCAGCGGGGCGGCGGATTCGCTAGCGCGGTGACCGTCACGAGCAGGTCGACGTTGGCCGCCATCGTCTTGGCGCGCCCGTCCACACTGAGCCGCTTGAGCGTGATGCTACGCTCTTCGATCGCATCGACGACCGCTTGTCCATCTTCAAGGATGCGAACCTGCACGAGGTCGCCGGGCACAGGCATGAATCGCTTCCCGGCCATGCGCCGTAACTGCGCGATGCGCGCTTCGCTTTCGCCGTCGACCGAAATCCAGGCAGAGTTCTTTCCGGTCGAGAGCACGAGCGCGCGGCGTGCTTGGCCTACGCGCAAGATTGCGGCCCGGAGAGGCTAAATAAAACGAACGTGGTCTATCTTACCTTGAGGATCGACGGCAGCCTGGATGAGCAAGCGCGCAAGGCCGTCGACGCGCTGCTGGTGGAGCAGCGCGGCCGAGTGGTCTGGCATACCAGCGCAGCGACCGGGCGTTCGTACGCCCTGCTCGAGCTGTCGGCGCTTCCCGACGTGACCCAAATTGCGGCGGCGGGTGCCAACGTGTACCAGACGCCGATCATTGCCCTTGCAGTTTTCCCCAAGGTGCGAGAAGCCTTGCCGCCACTGCTCGAGGCGCTGGGCGGACCCGGCCGGCCGGCCGCAGTTCTGACCTGCGAGCCGTGCAGCGGCGGAGTAGTCATCGAATGGGATCCGCAGCGCGCCTCGGCCGCGGTCATCCTGGGATTGGTCGATGTGGAGCTTCAGCGTTTCAACAGCGGGCGAACCGCTGAGCTGCTCTCTCCGTTGCCACCGGATTCGATCGCACGTATCGCGGCCGACGGCCTGCAAGCGCCCCAAGTCGCACCCGATCGAGTGCTCGAGATGCTGCTCGATGCTTAGCACTCTCTCGCAGTACGTTCGCATATCCGACGTCATCGATATCGCCGCGACGAGCGTCCTCATCTATTACGTCCTGTTGCTGATTCGCGGCACGCGCGCCGTGCAGATTCTGATCGGGATTCTCGTCCTGCTCGGACTCCTGGGGTTGTCTAATCTCTTGCACCTTTATCTGCTCGGCACGATCTTGCGGGTGCTCGTCGTCGGCGCCGCCGTCACGATCGCGATCGTCTTTCAGCCGGAACTGCGGCGTGCACTTGAACGGATCGGACGTGGCGGCATCTTTCGCATCTACGGCGATGAGAACGAATCGCCCGCCAGGCCGGAGGATCGAACGATCGTCGCACTCGCTCGGACTGCGTTTCTTCTTTCAAGTAATCGGGTCGGCGGACTGATCGTCATCGAGCAGCAGAGCGGACTGAAAGAAATCTGCGAGACCGGCACCATGCTGCGCGCGCTGCCTTCCGAAGAGCTGTTGCTGGCGGTCTTCATGCCGCATTCGCCGCTGCACGATGGTGCAGTGATTGTTCGCGAAGGTCTGGTCGAGGCCGCCGGATGCTTCTTGCCGCTGGCCGAGTTGTCGCTGACGCGAACGCGTCTGGGAACGCGCCATCGCGCCGCGCTCGGTCTCTCGGAGCAGACCGACGCAGTCGTACTGGTGATCTCGGAGGAGACGGGGGCCATTACGATCGCGCGCGAGGGAAAATTCTCGCGCCCGGTCGACGAGGAACAGCGGCTGGTGAAGATGCTGCTCGCGGTCACGCGGCCGCCGCGCCGGCTGCGGGGGCGCCGCGAGGACGTGCGTCTGCAGGCGCGCGCGCGTACGCACGGACAGGCCGACGCCTCGGACTCGAGGGTGGCGGGGATTCCGTAATCCCTAGCGCCAAAGCGTTCGCTTGATGCAGATCGTCCGCAGAAATTTCACGTTAAAACTGCTTGCCGTGGGTCTGGCGATCGCCGGATGGGTTTACGTTCGACTAGCCAACAATTCGCTCGGCGTTCCGTTCGACCAGAGGCTCTCCGTGCCGATTACCGTGGTGAATCTCGTCCCGGGCTACGTGGCGCAATTTGCGCAGCGCGATGCGGTCATCACCGTGAGCAGCCGGCGCGGCCGGCCTCCGATCGCGGCCGATGCGATCAAGGCGGTTTTAGATCTCTCGAACAAGGGGCCGGGCGTGTACAACATTCCGGTGCGTTTGACGGCGTCCGATATCCCCGTGGAAAGTTTGAGTCCAGCCTCGGTTACGCTGACGATCGAAACGGCCGGAACGAACATGGGCTCGGTGCGGTGAGCCGTCTCTTCGGTACCGACGGCGTGCGCGGCGTAGCGAATGCGGACCTGCGCCCAGAGCTGGCCTTTCGCATCGGCCGTGCAGCGGCAAGCGTGCTGGGCGCGCAAGGTGATCGCACGCCGGTGGTCGTGGGGCGCGATACGCGACTCTCGGGAACGATGCTTGAGGCGGCCATCCTTGCCGGCATTACATCGGTGGGGCGGGATGCGATCTCGCTCGGCATCGTGCCGACGCCGGCGGTAGCGTGCGTCACGCGTCGCATCGGTGCCGCGGCGGGCGTGGTGATCAGCGCCTCACACAATCCGATCGCCGACAACGGCATCAAGTTCTTTGGGCCCGACGGTTTCAAGCTTCCCGACGAGACGGAGGACCGAATCGAGGCCTTGCTGGATTCGCAGGAGCTCGCGCGGCCGACCGGGACGGCGGTCGGCATCGCGCGGGTCGCGCAGAATCTGGCTCGCTATTACTACCGCGAGCTGTACGAGAGCAACGCCGATCTGCGCGGATTGCACGTCGTCGTCGACGCGGCATTTGGCGCCGCATACGCCATCGCTCCCTACGCGTTGCGCAAACTCGGAGCGGACGTGACGGAGCTCAACTGTGAAAACGACGGCGCGCGGATCAATGTCGATTGCGGCGCAACGAACTTGGGCCCGCTTCAGGAGGCGGTTCGCGCGCGAATCGACGCGGGCGAAAAGCATGTTGTGGGAGTCGCCTTCGACGGCGACGCGGATCGCGCGCTCTTTATCGACGAAACGGGAGCGGTCGTTAGCGGAGACCACGTGATGTTCGCGATCGGCCGCGACATGAAAGCTCGTGGCGAACTGCGCAGGGACGCGATCGTAGGAACGGTGATGAGCAATGTCGGCTTCGAGCGGGCGCTGCGCAAGCACGGCATTGGTCTGATTCGCGCCTCCGTGGGGGACCGGTACGTGCTGGAACGGATGCGCGAGGGCGGCTACACGCTGGGCGGCGAGCAATCCGGACACATCGTGGATTTCCGGCGGAATACGACCGGCGACGGCCCGATGACCGCGGTCACCCTGTTGGGAACCGTGACCGCGCGGGGCGAGCGTCTGCACGACTTGGTGCGAGAAGTCGTCACGGTGCCACAGGTGCTCCTAAACGTTCGTACCGCGCATAAAGAGATTCTCACGGCGCCGGCCGTGCGCGAAGCGATCGCTGCTGCGGAGGCGAGCCTCGACGGGGAGGGAAGGTTGTTGGTCCGCGCGTCGGGCACAGAACCGCTGATTCGGGTGATGGCCGAGGGGGACGACCGGCTGGTGGTGGAGCAGCTCGCCGCCCGGCTCGCCGCTCGCATTGAGGAGGAGATCGAGCGACAAATGTCGATTTAGGCGCCCTAGTGGGAGCCGGCGCTGCGAGAGAGGGCGCCGGTACCTGACGCCGAAAGCGCCGCATTCAAACGGGTTCCGGCAACGGCCAGGCCGTCCGGAACGTTATACGCCTGCACAAGATCACTGAGTCGGGACCGAGTCCCGAGCGGGGGATATCCCGGCAGGGGTGAGTGGGCCGGTCGGCCCTAGGGCGATTCTTTCACGTCCGAACCCGTCAACTAACCCCGCAAGTGCCGTGAAAGAGGAGTACGTTTCTTGCGTCACGCGTTAGCTGCCGGGGCATTGGCCCTGTTTATCGCCGGAACGGTCGACGCCGCAGTAGCCGGTCCGACCCCAAAAATGGAGTACACGCCCTCGTCGAAGGCCTCTCAGGCTGCCTATGCGCAGTCCCTGAGCCCCGACGTCGCCGAGTGGGCCTCGCGCGTCATCATTGCGACGCCGGCTCACCACCGTGGGGACATCGGACGGTTTGCAGGCGGGATCCTGGCCCGGACCTCCAAGATCGCCGCTGAACTCACTCGTAGCGCCTTGCATTTCCTGGGCGACCCCTACGCCTTCGGTGGAACCAGCCCGTCGGGGTTCGATTGCTCGGGCTTCGTTCAGCACGTCTTTGCCATGCTGGGCATGCACCTGCCGCGCACAGCCGACGCACAGTTTGACGTCGGGAAGCCGGCTTTCGGGGGCCCGCGGCCCGGCGATTTAGTCTTTTTCGACACCTACGGCGGGGTGTCGCACGTCGGCATCTATCTTGGCCACGGCAAGTTCGTGCATGCCAGCACCAGCCGTGGGGTTATGGTGAGCCGGCTCTCGGAGTCGTACTGGGCCGAGCGGTACGTGGGAGCGAAACGCCTTATCGCGACCCACTAGTCACTTGCGCTTCTAAGCATCGCGGTCACCCCGCACGAAGACGGCAGGGACGCGTCGAAGTTCGCGCGCGATGGGGTGTAGCCAAGCGGTAAGGCAGCGGACTTTGACTCCGCCATGCGTTGGTTCGAATCCAGCCACCCCAGCTTTAGAGCGGAGTCAAGGACGCTGCCTTACCGCAGCGCAGGCGC
>JASHPI010000196.1 GCA_030038215.1 Vulcanimicrobiota bacterium
TATCGCTTGCGGATTTACGTGCCTTTCGGAACCAACTGGGCCGGATATTTCTACCGCCGAATCATCGAGCGGCGTGAGAACGCGCTGTTTGCTCTTTCCTCGATTCTCTCGCGGTGAGGGCCGTCGTCCAGCGCGTCACGCGGGCTAGCGTCCGCGTGGCCGGCGCCACGGTCGGCGAGATCGCGGACGGCGCGGCGGTTCTTCTCAGCGTCGGCGTGGACGACGACGAACGCGACGCGACGGCCATGGCGGAAAAGGTCGCCGGTCTGCGCATCTTTGCGGACGAGCACGGATTGATGAATCGCTCGCTGCGCGAAACCGGCGGCGCGGTGCTACTTATCTCGCAGTTCACGCTCCACGGCGATGCGCGACGCGGGCGGCGGCCATCCTTCGTTGGCGCCGCAAAGGAGCCTCGAGCGCGCGCACTCTATGAGTTAGTCGGTGCGGCGCTGCACGCGCTGGGTCTGCGCATCGCCTATGGCGTGTTTGGCGCCGCCATGGAGGTCGAGCTCGTAAATTCGGGCCCGGTTACGATCTTGCTCGACACCAAGAGGACGTTCTAGCGTGCGCCCAATTGGCCGCCCGGGCTGGAGGCCGGCTCAAGCTTTTCATCTGCTCTAAACCTTTGGGCGAACTTTCCACCCCCATTATGCGTTTTAATAGTTGTCAAATAGGTTGCCGTCCTTCTGGGGCGGTGCGAGGAACAAGGTGGAAAGAAACATGCCAGGGATGGAACAGAACAAGCGGGGGGGCGGAATGTCCGTCCGCGAAGCCGGTCAGAAAGGCGGCGAGACCGTCAAGAACAAGTACGGATCTGAGTTCTACGAGCAGATCGGACGTAAGGGCGGTTTAGCGACCAAGCTAGCTCACGGTCACGAATTCTACGAGCAGATCGGTAAGAAGGGTGGAAAGAAAGGCGGCGAAGCCACGCGTGACCGCTACGGTCCAAACTTCTACGAAAAGATCGGACAAAAAGGTGGGCAAAAAGTCAAGCAGCTCATCGAAGAAGGTAAGCGCGCCGCAGCCGTGGCGCAAAAACAAAAACGCGCGAGCTAACACTACTCGGGTCGGCGTTAACCTAAGCGTCTTTATATTCGCTTTCGTTACCATCGGTGTCGGAGCGGCTGGAGCGTATCCCTTGCCGCCGACACCCATGCCCAAAGCGACGCCCAGCCCTACGACGGCGCCGGCCAATGTGCTGCCGCTGGATTCGTCGTTGCTGCTCGTCACCGACGAGCCGATCTCGTCGAAAAGCTCCAAAGCCGGACAGCTCGTCCGCGCGCATCTCAAGAAGGCGATCGTGATCAGCGGACGCGTCGTCGCGCCCGCCGGAACGCCCGAAGAGATCAAGATCGTCGACGTATCGCCCTCGGACATCTTAGATGTCTACGGCTTCGTCGACATTTACTTCGAGCCGCTCCAACTGCCCGATGGGCGAACGCTGCCGCTGCGCGCGCCGGTCGCGCGACTCTCGCCGCGCGTCACCGCCGGACACGAATCGACCGTCGAGGCCGAGGATACGGTCGGAGATATTTTCGTCCCCTACTACTCCATCTGGCAAATTCTTCGCAAGGGCAAAAACTTTGTGCTCAGCCCCGGCTCCGAGCTTCCGGCACGGACCGAGGCCACGATAACCGCTCAGCCCAACGGCTCTATCGCGATCGTTACACCGCAGCCGCTCTCGCCGAGAGTGGAGGTCCCGATCTCGGCTTTCCCGGTCGTTCCGGTGGCAACGCCTTTCGGGCCGGCGGCCGAGGAGGGACACCGGAGAGGGCACGGGCCGCCGCCCTCGCCATCGCCCGCCCCCAGCGCAACGACTGCACCGTCGCCATCGCCGTCGCCCTAGGATACCTCTGAAGAAGTCGGCGTCCGAGGCGCCGAAACAGGTCCCCGAACACAGGAGTTTTGGAAAGGGAGTACGCTCATGCTCGTTCGCATAACGTGCGCGCTCGCGCTCTGCGCGCTCACGGTTTCAGCGGCAGTCGCCGCGGCCCCCTCGCCCCGTCCCTCGCTTCCTCCGCAACCGCAGGGCTCCGAGGTCGGCTTCGTGCAGGGAATCCAGAAGGATCTTACGGCACGCTTCGCAACGCCGAAAGACGCCGAAGCCGCCGGCTACTTCCGCTATACCAACGAAGACAACACCGGCGCAATCAGTTACGCGAACCTCCAGTGGCAGAGCGCCGATCCCCAGCATCCCAGCCAGCTCTGGTATGACGTGAACGGGAATCTGCTCGGCGCCGATTTCTCCGTGCTGAAAAGCGGCTCGCCGGAGCCGCCCAACCTATGGGGTGTCCAGCCGGGTCGCTGGGTCTCGTTCCGCGAGCACGTTCATTACATATTGGCCGGGCCCAATAACACCGAAACGTACGGCGCGACCAGCACGAAGAAGTTTACCGCGGCGGGCGGCGACCCTAACGATCCTAAAGCCGTAACGCTGGTGAAGATGGGCGTCGCGACGAGCGCCGACGCGGTCAAGCGCGTCTTTCTTTTCCCGGGCATCTGGGATTTGATCGTCTGGGTGAAGCCGAACCCCAATGGCGCCTTCGCCGAAAAGAATCCGCTCGTCACGCCCAGCGCTAACGCCGAAAAAGACGATATGTAGCTATTTCGTCTTGGTGCAGTTGGTCGTCGCGGCGTCGAGCGCCTTGTCGGCGGCGTTGTTTTCGTTGTTCGCGATGATGTCGCGTTGTCCGTTGAATCGCAGGTAGCTACGCACGTCGCGCTCCGACGAGGGCAGGAACATATTCGCAGCATCGAAGTTGCCCATCGCCGGATGAACGCGCGCGATCGGGTACTGAAGCATCGCTTCGTACATTCCCTGAAGATCGATCGCGAGCTGGCGCTGGTGGTCGTAAGCCGTCTGTAGATCCGCAGCCGCATCGTGCACCTGGCTCGCAGCTTGCGCATCGGTCGTTAGCTTTGCGCCGTCGCGCAGCTGGTTGATCTCGGACTGAATATCCGCCAGCGATTGGTTCAGCGCCGTCTCTTCGCGCCCCAACTGGTCGCGCGTGTGAAGGAACTGTTCGACATAGTCCGGCTGACTGAAGAGCGTGTTGAGATTGTCGAGCTGGACACTTACGCCGTCGAGCGTACGGTCGTTCGCAAGCATCGGCACCAGCGCGCCGTTGAAATGATCCGCCAGCGACTTGCAGTAGGGCGAGGATACGACCGTGATGATCGTCTTGGGCACGGCGCGCGCCGAGGGCGACGGTGCGGGCGACGGAAGCATTGCCAAGAGGAACACAAGGGAGCTAGCGATCAGCATACTGGAAACCTTCTTCTTCTTTTAAGATTCGTCGCGGCGGCGGCGAAAGGCCTACGGCCTATTCGTTGGTCCAGTAATCTTTTAATGCTTTTCCACGGGAAGGATGGCGCAATTTGCGCAGCGCCTTCGCCTCGATCTGTCGGATGCGCTCGCGCGTCACGCCGAACTCCTGCCCGACCTCCTCCAACGTGCGCTGGTGACCGTCTTCCAGCCCGAACCGCAGCACGAGCACCTTGCGCTCGCGCTCGGTGAGGTTCTGGAGGACGTCTTGCATCTTCTCCTTGAGCAACATCACCGAAGCCGCTTCGGCGGGCGCGACCGCTTCTTGATCTTCAATGAAGTCGCCGAGGTGCGAGTCTTCCTCTTCGCCGATGGGGGTCTCGAGCGAGATCGGTTCCTGTGAGATCTTCATGACCTCGCGGACCTTTTCGGGGGTCAGCGCCATGGCTTCGGCGATTTCCTCGACCGACGGCTCGCGACCGAGCTCTTGTAGGAGCTGGCGCGAGACCTTGATCAGCCGATTGATCGTCTCGACCATGTGAACGGGAATCCGAATGGTGCGCGCCTGATCGGCGAGCGCCCGCGTGATCGCCTGACGGATCCACCAAGTCGCGTAGGTCGAAAACTTGTAGCCCTTGCGGTAATCGAATTTCTCGACGGCGCGAATTAGGCCGAGATTGCCTTCTTGAATCAGGTCGAGGAAGAGCATGCCGCGGCCGACATACTTCTTCGCGATCGATACGACCAAACGCAAATTCGCCTCGGTCAGCTGTCTCTTGGCTTCTTCACCGGCATCGATGACTCGCGAGTCCGCAGCGCCGTTGCGGCGCAACTCGAGTTCGCCGGCCTCGATGCGCATCGCCAGCGACTTCTCCTGCTCCATCGAAAGGAGCGGGACGCGCCCGATCTCTTTGAGATACATGCGCACCGGATCGTCGAGCGACAGTCCGTCCGGGATCGTCTCCTCGACCTCTTCCTCGCGCTCGGCTTCGGGCTTCTCATCCTTCTGCTCGTCGACGATCTCGATGCCGGCGGCAGTAATCTCTTCGAAGAATTCATCCAGCTGCTCGGGACTGACGTCGTCGAGCACGTCAAAGGTGCTGTTGATCTCCTCGTAGGTGAGCGATCCTTGGGCCTTGCCGCGCGCGATGAGCTTCTTCTTCAGCTCCTCGAGCGTCGCGGCGGGAGGCGCCTCTGCGACCGGTGGTCCGCTCTTCTTGCGTGCCATTGTTGCTTTTTTCACCCCCTTTCTTTCCTAATTCTGCTTTTCATCATCGTTTAAGTTTAGTAACGAGCGCCTCGAACGCGCTGCGAAGACTCTCCGAAACGGGCTGGCCGGCGGCGAGCTGCTCGTCGATCAGCTGCGACAGTTCCTGATAACGCCGCTGCTCGTCTTCGAGTTGCAATCGCTCGATCACTCGCTCCAGGTGCGCCCGGCGCTGCTCCGAATCGGCGTAGCGCACCGTCGAACTGCGGTCGCGACTCCCGAG
>JASHPI010000197.1 GCA_030038215.1 Vulcanimicrobiota bacterium
GGGCATAGGCCGCCGCGTATTGCTCACGCTCCTTTTCCGGAATCGAGCGAGTTCCATCAGCCGCGAAGTCGTTCCAAAAGTGCTCGAAATAAACTCTCTCGCGACCCTCGACGAGAGCGAGTGGCGTAGGTCCATAGAAGCGGAAGTGCCAGGTCCCGGGGCTGTTGTAAATCGGCTCCCAGCCGGCTACCCCCGGAAGGAAAGCATCCATCAAGGCGAGACGGTTTACTTCGGAGCGATAGATCGCCGCGTACGCGTAGGCCACCATCAATCCGATATCGTGGCCGACAACTCGCACGTCTTGGTAGCCCAATGCGTTGACCGCGTCGCGTATGCGATGGGCCGAGCTCACCATATCCAACCCGGACGGAGGGATCGACGAGTTCCCGATTCCTGGCAGATCCGGGGCAATCACGGTAAAGCGCGGTGCAAGCGCAAGGGCCAGAGGCTTCCACATGCGCGAGTCTTCGGCATATCCGTGCAGCAGCACGACCGCGGGTCCGCTGCCGCCGAGTGTGACGCTGATCGTCGCATCATCAACGGCTAGCTCTCGCGTGGTAAAATCCGGGCCAAAGTCTACCGCGAACGTCTTAACCGCTTGCGCCACGTGCCGTTCTCCTCAATGCCCAGAAGGGACTCTAACCCCCACGGTGTTGCATTCCCCAGACGCTGGAGCCTGTCCCAAGCGTTTGAAATTCGTTCCGCTTCGCTCCCGGTCGCAGCTGCGATGGCCGGCAAGCCGGGCAAGCGCGCGGATGCGTCTCTCGTGACGAAGCTACTACAGTCGCTTTTCCCCGCAGGACATCCACCCGGCGCCGGTCAAGGCGGGCGCATGGCCATCCGTGCGTACGGCGCGGGACTACAGGCATTGCGGGGCACCCTAATGGCGCTCCGTGTTGCACTCGTCGGGCTGGCCGCAATGTGCGGCGCCCTGCTGGCGCACGTAGTCATCGACGTCATCGGGGATTATGTCCTCGCACACGATGCCTACGACGACGTTCCGCACGACTCGCGTTTCGTTCTGGTCGTCGGCGTCGCCGCCCTCGCGCTCGCGCTCGCCGCGCGGTTAGTTCTCGATCTGCTCGATCGTCGGTGCGGTTCGCGCCGGTCGCTCCTGCGGCTCGTGCAAGGCGCGTTAGGGCGACCTCTCCCGTTCATCGTGCAGAGCATCGCCCTCGGTGTCCTCGCGCTCGCCACGATGGAGTTCTTCGATTGTTTGGCTGCGCACGCGGTCCCGCATGCTCTCCAAGAGCTCTTCGGAGGGTCGTACCTGCTCGGCTTGACTACGGTCTGCGCGACGGCTGCGCTGGCCGGATGGCTCGTGCATCGGGTCGCCACCCGCGCATCCGAGCGCGAACCCGAGATCGCGGCCCTCATCCGCTCGCTGTTGGCCTCGGTGCTTCCGATCCATGGCGAGGCGCGCATCGCCAACCGTGTACGCATACTCCGTTCGATCGCGCGCGCGCTGCTGCTCTCTGCGCGCGGCAGCAAGCGAGGACCGCCGCTCCCGAATCCCCGCTAACCTTCTCTCACTACTCGACGTCGGGAGCTACCCTTTACCATGTTTAGGCTTATAAGCCGTGGGTGCGCGTCACTTGCGGTTCTCGTTCTCTTACTCGTCCTATCCGCGCCCGCGCGCGCGCAAGTACATACGATCAGCGTCAGCGGCGTTTTATCGGCCAGCGATGGCAAGCCCATTGCGGGCGGTCACGTGACGCTCGCCTCACAGCGCGCATCGCTCGCGGCAACAACTGACGCGCACGGCCGGTTCGCGCTGACGGGCGTGACGCCGGGCGCTTACGTCGTTCGCGCCTCTGCGCCGGGTTACGCAAATCTCTCCGGCCGGACGGTATCGCTCAGCGCAAACAATACGAGCCTCTCGCTCACGCTTTCCCGCGCCACGACCGGTTCGCTCACGACCATCGGCGAAGTGAACACGTCGGCCGGTGCGACGATCTCAACGTCATCGGCACCGACCGTTACGGTCAGCGCGCAGACGGCGGCGGCGCAAGGCACGACCGCCGTCTCCTCCATGGTCTGGCCATTACTCGGAACGACTCCCGTGCTGCCGCTCGGAGGAGGTAGCAACGCGACGGTAACGTTCGCAATCCGCGGTCCCTGCCCGTCGGAAACGCTGGTCTCCATTGACGGGCACCGTGTCAACAACGGCAACACGGGGGACTTCGATCTTTCGCTAGTCGACCCGGCCGCACTTCAAACGGTGCAAGTCGTCTACGGGATTGCACCCTCCTCGCTGGTTGGCCCCGACACGATCGGGGGCGCGATCAACATCTTGACGCTCGAACCGACAACGACGCCGCAGACGCTCGTACGCGGCTTCGGCGGCTCGTTCGGAACCTGGGGCGAAACGGTCCAGACCACGGGCTCGAGCGGGCCTTGGGGATACGCGGTCTCGCTCCACCGCGTGACCTCGCTGGGCTCGGAAAACGGGACGGTTCTAGCTCCTCCCGATGCGGGAACGCCGCCGTCGGACGATCAGACGCTCCAGAGCGTGGGCAGCGGCTTCTTCGGCCAGTCGATGCTCGAGAAGCTTCGCTACCAACTCGGCGGCACCGATGGCTACGGTTACGTCCAGTTCGACTTCCGTGGCCAGGAGGTTAACAAAGACCTGTCTGCGCTGTTGACCAACTTCACACCCGGACCGCCCGCCGATGGTGGCGGCTACCAAAGCTTCGCCGGCACCGGCTTGAACTCGTACCAGGACAACTACGGCGTGGATGCCCAGCTGCCGATCGGCCAGCAAAAGCTCGATGGCGCTCCGGCCAACGTGCTGCTCTTCAGCCACCTGACCTCGCTTGCATCGCAAACCATCTCCGGCCCGGGACTCGATTCGCAGCAGTACCTTTACGACCAGCGTGACTTGATCGGCGACGACTGGCTCGAGTTCGACCATCACTTCGCGACCGGCACGCTATCGTTCAAGTACGATCTGGCAAGCGAGGGACTCACGACCGACTGGGTGCAAGGTCAGATCATCGCCCAAGGGATAAACCGGGGACCCGTTTTCGAAAACGGTCTGTTCACTCCGACCTACTCGGCACCCGGCATCTTGGCGCCGGGTTCACTCCCGCCGGCCGTGATCACACCGGCCCAGGCATCCGGCGGTAACGAGTCGCCGCCGAACTTGGTGCAGACGCTCTCGCAAGAAGAGCGCTCCGCCGCTGTACGCTATACCGGCGATCCGACAAGCCACATCCACTACTCGCTGGCGACATACTTCAGCAACTACAGCTCGTTCGGCAGCAGCTTCGATCCGCGAGCCGGATTCGTGTGGACCCCCACCGGGAGTACCGCGGTGCGAGCCTCCATTGGTACGACGTATCAGGCGCCGCAACTCTCGGAGCTGGTCGTCCCGCCTCTAGCCGATCGCGTACCCGTCGGCGGAATCATCTACGTCGGAAACCCGAACCTCAAACCGTGTCACGCGACCGAATACGACCTCGGCGCAGAACACGTGCTGGGGAGACTCGGCCATCAACTCCATCTGTCGATGGATGTGTATAGGACCAACATGCGGTCGCCGGCCAATCAGCTCTACGTAGCTCCCGGCGGCCCGAACTGCTCGACGCCGGGCTATCCCGCGTGTCCTGAGAGCTATCCGGTAAACGCCGGCAATGGCGTCTACACGGGAATGGACGTCCAAGCAGCGCAGGAACTCGGTCCGTACACGCGACTGCGGGTGGGTTGGGACGTCGATAGCTCCTATCTCACGGTAATCCCGCCGAACATCCAAGACGGAACGCTGGTGGCCGGCCAACAGACGCTTGGGCAGCCGCTGCATAAGGCGTACATCGCGCTAGAAAGCACGCCAAAGCTCGGGTGGGGTTACGGCGCCGACCTCAGTTATGAGGGGATGTACAACGAGCTCAACCGCTCGCCGTACGCAGTCTTGAACGCCTACGTTCAATACGGGTTGCCGGGATTCCAAATCGGTTGTTACGGCACCAATCTCACCAACGTGTACGCGAACCCATTCACCGTCACCAACGGCGGAATTCTGTACGGCGCAGAGCCGGGGCAACCGATGATCCCGAACCCGGCCTACATCTTACAAGGGACGAGAATCATCGTGGTCGTGACCCGGACGATGTAGGGAAGTCGCGGCAGCAGCTTTAAGGCAGGGCATCGGCATCGAGATTCGTGTCGCTGCCCGCCCAGACCGCATCGAAGCGTGCGCGGGCCTGGGCTGCCTGCGTCTCCTTGCCACTCGCTTCGAGCGCGCTGGCCAAACCGAACAGCGCGCGTGGGTCGTTTGGATAGGCAGCGAGCGCGGCGGTGAAGGCCGCCGCCGCCTCGGCGTTGCGCCCGCGGCGTAAGTAGAGTCCGCCCAGCGCTTCCTCGGCGGGGATCAGGGGGATGCGTTCACCCGCAAGCTCCGCGCGTTGGTTTCCCGCGCTGACGTCGATCCAGTGCTCCGCCTCGGCATCGTTGCCGGTTGCCTCGGCCAGACGAGCCAGAAAAAGCTGTGGCAAATAGCCCTGCGCAGCAATGCCCGCGGCGCGCGCCTGCGCGGCGAGAGCGCGCGCGTCGGCCAACCGATGCAGCTGTACGGCGGCGTAACCGCGCACGCTCGGACCTGCGAACTGATCGTTCCCAGATGCAAAGGCTTGCGCGTTACGGCCGAAGCGCAGCGCCGTCAGCGCATCGAATTTCGACTTGAAAACACCGCTCATACGCTGCGCCCAAACTTGGGCGACGGCAT
>JASHPI010000198.1 GCA_030038215.1 Vulcanimicrobiota bacterium
GATCGCCGCTCGCGAGGTGCCCGAGCTCGTAGGCAACGGCGTAGCGAACCTCGCCCGGCGTTGCAGCGGCGACGAAGCTCTCCGTGACGAGGATGCGCCGCGACGTCCCAAGCCCGATAGCGACGGCCCGTCCGCTCGAGGAGTTCCCGACTGCTTCGACGAGAACGGGCACGCCCGCAAAGCCGGCCTTGGTCAACATGGCGTCGAGCTGGGCGCCGAGCATGCCGGATATCGGGCGCGCCGTCGCCGGACGCGGTATTTGAAAGTATGGACTCGCATACGACCACCCGACGCTTGCAGCGAGGATCAAGACGATCGTGTAGAGATACCACTGGTGCGTCCGATCGGCGAGCCACAGCACGACCGCCGCGATGATCCCGGCAACGAGCATCGCCAACAGCGTGTGGCCGATCCAAAAGAGCCCCCAGGTACGCGTCAGTTCGGTCGTCAAGTCCATCGTACGGTCTACGCGATAGAGATAGAAGGAAGGAAGCAATGCTGCGCTCCGCGCCAGCAGCGCCAGCGCCGCTCCGAAGAGAAAGCGCACGGCCCACTCCGACCGAAATCTTCGGCGGAGGCGATCGCGTAAGGCCGCCGCGCCGCCGGAGTTCCAAAGATAGAAGAGCGCGAGCGCCTGGAATACTTGCACCAACAGCCACCCCGGCAAGGTCCAGTGGGCGCGTCGCCGGGCGGCGATCTGACGCGGACCGTCGACCAGCGCCGTTGCCGGCCGCGCGAGGAGCGCACGATCCGAGAGCGCATCGACGCGCCGATCCAGCGCGTTCGGACGTTCGATGGCCGCCGCCGCGACTCCAAGCCCCACGAGTACGAGGATCGCCGCGACGATTACTCCGCATAGGACTCGTCGCCGTTCGAGCGCCATTGCATCGGTGTTCGCGGCGGTCAGCTAGCGGCCTCTGCAGCAAAGGAGACGCGATCGCCGCCGCTACGCTTGCTGCGGTACATCGCCGCGTCGGCCGCTTCCAACAGCGCACTCGCGCTCGCGGCATCTTCCGGAAACGTCGCCACGCCGATACTCACCGTCACATGAGTCGGAAAGCCGAAATCGTGCGCGCGAACGGCATCGCAAAACTGCTGTGCTCGACCGATCGCCGAGCTCTTGCTTGTGCCGCGCAGCATCGCACAGAACTCGTCTCCGCCGTGGCGAGCCGCGATGTCGAGCTCGCACCGCAGATGCGCGCGAAGGAGCAAGGACAGCGCAACGAGCACGGCGTCGCCCATCTGATGGCCGTATCGATCGTTGATCCTCTTGAAGCTATCCGCATCGACAAACCAGAGCGCGATGCAAGGTCCGCGCGATTGTTGCGCTCGCGATATTTCTTTGGCAAGGAGCCGGCGGAACGCGCGCGGCACCATCAGGCCGGTCAACCCGTCGTTCGTTGCCTGGGCGATCGCCGCCGTAGCTCCCGTGCAGGCAATGGCCAGCGCGACGATCGCCAGGGCAACCGCCGCGATCGGCAAGAATGCAGCCAGCCAGGACACGCCCTAACGAAGTGCCCCGCGCCGGATATGTGCGAGCTATTTTTTCGGCAGCGGCCGAGCGGGATTGCCGGCAACGCGTTCGCCGGCTGGAACGTCTTTGGTGACGACCGAGCCCGCCCCGGTGAGCGCGCCGTCTCCGATCGTGACCGGGGCGACCAACGAGGTGTTCGAACCGATCGACACGTCGCGACCGACGATCGTCGCGTTCTTCTGCTCTCCGTCGAAGTTGCACGTGATCGTGCCGGCGCCGACATTGGTGCCTTCGCCGATCGTGGCGTCACCCAGATACGCAAGGTGACTGGCTTTCACACGCTTTTCTAGAGTCGACTTCTTGACTTCGACGAAGTTGCCGATGTGCGTCTCGT
This sequence comes from Vulcanimicrobiota bacterium, assembly GCA_030038215.1. GTDB lineage: Bacteria > Vulcanimicrobiota > Vulcanimicrobiia > Vulcanimicrobiales > Vulcanimicrobiaceae > Cybelea. Next base: position 1,869 of record JASHPI010000198.1, read on the forward strand.
CGCCGAGAACTGCATGGCCGCGCAAATGTGCGTACGGTCCGATCGAGACGTCGTTACCAATTGTCGAGTCGACTACGACGCTTTCACGAATCGTCACGCGCGTACCGACCCTCGCGTTCGAGATTCGGCTATTGGGTCCCAGCACGCATTCTTCGTCGATCTCTGAGAGGCGCGAGATCGTCGTGTTGGGGTAGATCACCGTGTCGCGGCCGATGCGCAGCTCGGGCTCCAGGTAGGTCGTATCCGGATCGATGATCGTCACGCCGTCGCGCATGTGCTGCGCGCAGAGACGTGCATTCATCTCGCGGCGCGCTCGAGCTAGCTCGATCCGGTCGTTTATGCCCAGCACGTTGAGGTAGTCGGGAGCAAGAACGGGTTTGACCGCCTTGCCGGCGTTCACGAAGTCCGCGACCGTATCGGTAAGATAATATTCGCGTTGGGCGTTGTCGTCCCGCAGCCGGGCGACGGCGTCGCGCAATGAAGCCTCGTCGAACGCGTAGATGCCGGCGTTCATTTCGTCGATTGCCAGCTCGGCCGGCGTCGCATCCCGCACCTCGACAATCCGGTCGATCGTGCCGTTGCGACGAACGATTCGACCGAAGTTTGAAGGCAGCGGCATCCTCACGGTCACGAGCGCCATGTCCGCGCCGTCCGCCAACGAGCCAACCATCCCCGCAAACAGCTCGCGCGGCACCAGGGGCATGTCGCCGCACGCGATGATAATTTGTCCGGGAAGGCGGGCGGCGAGCTGGTCCAGCGCGACCTTCACCGCATGACCGGTTCCGAGCTGTTCGGATTGCACCACGCTCGCAACGCCGAAAGCATCGATATGCGCTTGAAGCTCGTCGTTCACGACGGCTATGATCTCGTCCACTCCGCCGGCGCGAAGTGCCTGAAGAACGTACCACAGCATCGGCCGCCCGCAGATTTCGTGTAGCACCTTCGAGCGCGCGCTCTTCATGCGCGTTCCCTTGCCGGCCGCGAGCACGATTGCGCGGGTCATACGACCTCGAGCGCGCCCCGCAAGCGCTCGCGCACGATGTCTCTTCCGAGGAGCTCCATCGAGTCGTAGAGCGGTATCGACGTAGTGCTGCCGGTGATCGCCACGTAAAAGGGGCGGGCTAGATCGCGGACCTTTTTTCCGAGGGTTTGCGCGATGCGTTTGAGCACGTCCTCGATGCCGAAGACGTTCCAGGCCGGCAGCGCGTCGAACTCGCGCAGCGCGAGGGTGAAGGCTTCGCGCATCTCGAGCGCGTCGAGCTTGGCGCTTTTGAAGTCCTCGGCGCGCAGCGGCAAGCGTCCGGAGAAGAGAAAGGCCAGCAGCGGCGCCAAATCGCTGAGCCGCTCGATCCGCGGCGCGGCAAGCTGCGCGATCTTAGTCAATCGTTCCGGCGAAACGGCCCATTCTTCAACCCGTGCCACGAAGGACGCTGCGTCGAGACGTTCGCGAATATATCGTCCGTTGAGCCAATCGAGCTTCGCTACATCGAAAACGGGTCCGCCCACCGGAATATGCTCGAGCTCGAACCGCCGTACGAGCGCGGTGAGATCCATCAGCTCGTCTTCTCCTTCGCGCGTCGCGTTCGCCAGCAAGCCCAAGAAGTTGATCAGCGCTTCCGGCAGATACCCCATGCGCTCGTAGAAGAGAATTCCGGTAGGATTGCGCCGCTTGCTGAGCTTGCTCTTGTCGGGGTTGCGCAACAGTGGAAGGTGAACGAACTTCGGCGGCTCCCAGCCGAAGTATGAATAGAGCAATAGGTGCTTGGGTGCGCTCGAAACCCATTCCTCGCCGCGAATGACGTGCGTGATTTCCATCAAGTGATCGTCTACGACGTTCGCAAGATGATACGTCGGGTGACCGTCCGATTTGATGAGCACTTGCATGTCGACGCTCTTGTAATCGAATTCGATCGGACCGCGCCGTAAATCGTCGACGACGATGACGCCCTCGTCGGGAACTCGCATGCGTATGACGTAGGCCTCGCCGGCCGCCTCGCGTCGCGCGACCTCCTCGGGCGTGTAGCTCGAGCAGAGCCCGTCGTAACGCGACGGCTGCGCCGAGGCGCGCTGCGCGACCCGCATCTCTTCCAAACGCTGGGGCGTGCAGAAACACTTGAAGGCGTGGCCGCCGGCCAGCAGCTTGTCGGCGTACTCGCGATAGATACTCGAGCGCTCGCTCTGGCGATACGGTCCGTGCGGACCGCCCACGTCGGGCCCTTCGTCCCAGGAGAGTCCGCACCAGTGGAGCGCATCCAGGATCGCGCGCTCGCTCTCGGCGGTGCTGCGCGCTTGATCGGTGTCCTCGATGCGCAGTACGAATTCACCGCCATGCTTGCGGGCAAAGCAGTAATTCACCAAAGCGACGTATGCGGTACCCACGTGCGGGTCACCGGTGGGCGACGGCGCGATGCGCGTTCGAACGGAAGCCACGTTAAGAGACGAGCGCTCTACGCTCGCCGCATTCGCGCTGCACGAAGTCGATGATCTCCTGCAGCGGTGC
>JASHPI010000199.1 GCA_030038215.1 Vulcanimicrobiota bacterium
TAGGACGGCTCGCGCCGTCCCGACCGAAGCAGCGAGATCGCCGACTCGGTCAGCCCGGCACTTTCGGCTACCTGGGCTGCCGAGAGCCCGGCCTCATCCATCGAGGAGTTCAAGACATCTGCAAAGCGGGTCATACTCTCAGCCTAGGCCGAACTTTACAAATGTCAAGCCCGCAAGGAGGGGCCATCCGCGGCAACAAAAGCCCGCGGCGAACTCCCGAAGGAGAGGTCCCCGTGCGCGCACTTCTTCGATTCCCCGTTCTGGCGCCCGCCTTGGCCGCCGCTCTCGCGAGCGCAGCCGGTTGCGGCGAAAACGCATCAATGAGTTTGCCGTCAAACGAGTACGTCGCGCCCGCTAGTAGAGCAATCGCTGCACCGGATCTCACCAAGCCCGCCCTCATCACCGCCGATCTCTACAGCGGCGAGCTCGAATACTGGCCGATTCGTCCGAAAGGCGGCGACCAGCCGAAGCCGTTCTCCGGGCCCCTCAGCATCAGCGCGTACGGTATGGCGGCCGACGGCAACGTCGTGGTGATCGCGAACTACTCGCCGGCCGAGGTCATCACGTACAACGTCAAGACCAAGGCAAAGACCGTGCTTGCGGATCCGTACGGGATTCCATACGACATGGCAGTCGGAAAGAATGGAACGCTTTACGCGATGAATCTTGCAAGCGTCACCGTCTACCGACGTGGATCGAAGAACCCATCGTCGCTAAGCTGCCCGTCAATCGTGAAGAGCGAGGCAATTGCCGTGGATAACGAAGGAGACGTTTTCGTCAACGGATATGCCCAGGGCAGCATCACCGCTTTCGTCATCGAGTACCCCGCCGGTTCGAAAGCGTGCATCGAGCCGCACCTTCGGCCCGAACGCGGATACGCCGGCGGCGTCGCCGTAGATCCGAAAACCGACGACTTGATCATCGTCGACAACCCCGACTACTGCAGCGGCGGTGTCGAAGGACGAATGATTATCTATCCCAAGCCGTACCAGCCGCGCACGGCTCGAGTGCGGAATCTTCACGTGCTCTATTGCGCGAGCTCGATCCGCTTGGACGCGGGCGCCTCTAGGATTTTCGTATCGGACGCGACCGTGAGCGCGGGCTTCCCGAAGATCGATCAACGCTCGTACCCGGCCGGTCGAGACGAAGGAACGTATCAGTCAAGCCCGTCGGGCTACAGCGGTTCCTTCGGCGGCTTTACGACGATCCCGAACGCACTGCCCAACTAACGAACGCGCTTGGGCCCTGGCATCTGGCGGCAGATAATTTTCGATGCCGGCCACACTTGAAACAAACGTTTCAATTATGCTACCCTAGGTCGTGTCGAGAACTCGCGACGAGGCCCGGCGGGCTCGGTTGCTCGAGCGCGCGGTGGACTACGTCTGCAAGCACGGCTTGGCCGGGCTCTCGCTCCGGCCGCTCGCTAAGGCGGTCGGTTCGAGTCCGCGCGTTCTGCTCTACTACTTTGGGTCGAAGGAGGAGCTGGTCGTTGAGATCATCCGGCGTGGGCGAGCCCAGCAACAGTCGACGATGGCCAATCTGAAGCTCACCGGTCTTTCGCCGCGCGAAGTCTCGCGGTCGCTTTGGCGGGAGTGGAGCAAACCCGAGTGGGAACCGCTCATGCGGCTCTTCTTCGAGGTGTACGCGCTCGCGCTCCAGGACCGCGCGCGATTCCCTGCGTTCGTCGAGAACTCGGTCAACGACTGGATCGCGGCACTCGAGAGCTGCACGACCTTGCCCGGCTATACCCGCGATGATGCGCGCGCGCTCGCCACGCTGATGGTCGCCGGCTTCCGGGGCTTTCTGCTCGATCTCGTCGCGACGCACGATCGCGCGCGCGTCGACCGCGCCGTAGATCTCTGGCTCTCGTCTCTGTACGACGCTCCCGCTGCGGAGGAGCTCGACGGTCATGCAGCCGGCTGACCAGACGCGTCGCGGCGCGACGATCTTCATCTTCGTTACCGTGCTGCTCGACATGGTGACGTTCGGCATGATCGGCCCGGTGTTGCCGAAGCTGATCGCGAGCTTCGTCGGCAACAACTTCGGCTATGCAGCCGAGGTCATCGGCGTATTCGGCACGGCCTGGGCCCTGATGCAGTTCGTCTTCTCGCCGCTGCTCGGCATGATCTCCGACCGGGTCGGCAGACGTCCGGTGATCCTGCTCTCGAACGCCGTGACGGTCCTCGACTACGTCATCATGGCCCTGGCCCCCAATCTCTGGTGGCTCTTCGCCGGACGCATCCTCTCGGGCATCGCGACCGCGAATATGGCGACCGCCAGCGCATACATCGCCGACGTTACGCCTCCTGAGAAACGGGCGGCGGCTTTCGGCATTATCGGGAGCGCGTTCGGTGCCGGCTTCATCCTCGGACCGGCCATCGGCGGAATCGTCGGCAACATCAACCCGCGCTTCACGTTTTGGGCGGCCGCGGCGTTCGCGCTGGTCAACACGCTGTACGGACTCTTCGTGCTCCCCGAATCGCTCGCACCCGAGCACCGCAGCGCGCGACTCGAGTGGAAGCGCGCCAACCCGGTGGGCTCGCTGAAACTCCTACGCTCGCATCACGAGCTCTGGGGTCTCACCTGGGTGAACTTCCTCTCCTACGTTGCTCACGAAGTCTTCCCAAACATCTGGGTTATCTACTGTATCGCCGCATTCGGCTGGAGCACCGGCAGCATCGGCTTGACGCTTACGCTCGTCGGCGTCATCACGGTCATCAATCAGGCCACCATGGTCGGTCGAGTCGTGGCGCGCCTCGGCGAGCGGCGGACGCTCCTCGCAAGCCTGGTCCTCGCAGTTGCCGGCGTCGCGCTCCTGGGCGCCAACAACGGCATCGTCTTTTTGGTCGCGGCCATCATCATCAGTTTGCCAATGTATCAAGCCTCGTCGCAGACGTTGATGACGCGTCGCGTCGGGGCCGCAGCGCAGGGCGAGTTGCAGGGCGCGCTCGGCTCGGTGCGCGGCATCTCGATGCTGATTGGCCCGTCAATCTTCACGTTGACCTTCGCGCAGTTTGCGGGGCCATGGCGATCGCTGGGGCTGATCGGCGCGCCCTGGTTTCTAGCCGCCGCCATTTATGCAGGCGCGCTGGTGCTGGCCGTGCGGGTGACCTCGCGCGCCGACGATGTCGTGCTCCCGATCCCGCAGGCCGGACCGACGCAATACGTGGAAGGCTAGCGGGCAGAAGCGTCGCGTTAGTTCCCCGTCCTTGGGTAGAAGTAGTAGTAGTAGAAGACGCCTTCAACCGGCTTACAGTCGACCATCTTGGGGCGATAATGGCTCGTCTTCGCGTCGTGAAGGATATCGAAATCCCACAAGTTGCCCTCCGAGTGAATAATCCTGGCGCCCTTAACCGACCCATCCGGGTTTACGTCAACGAGCACCACCACGCCACGGAACGACGCTAGTTGCTTCGCGCTCATGCTGTGCGAATACGTTCCCGATTGCCACCCTGTAGCAGAAGCGCCCGGCGTCACTAGCACGCTTGTGGTCGGACAGGTGCGGTGTGTCGGCGCAGGCGACGGTACAGCCTCCGTCAACACCGCCAAGAGGATGAGCGCTAAAGTCAGGCCACCACTAGTCGAAGCAGACGATGGGCTTGACGATGCGCGCGGCGGCCAAGTCGCGGTAGGCGCGCGGAACGTCGTCGAGCCGTACCAGCGTCGCATCGATCTTCGCGGCCGTTACCACGCTGCCTTCGATTAACGCGAGCGCTGCGCGCGTCTCCTCGGGTCCACAGGAGTAACTTCCCACCACGCGCAGGTCGTCGAAATAGAGTCGCTCCGCGTCGAGCTCCAAGTCGGTGCCCGGCTCGAAGGGCGTGAACATGACGATGCTGCCGCCGGGCGCCGCGGCGGCGAGCGCGGCGCGCATCGCCGGAGGCGTGCCCGGTCCGCAGATCACGACGTCGGCGCCGCGCCCCACGCGGGCTAACGCCTCCTCGGGCGCAAAAGCGACGGCTCCGTTGCGCTCCGCTAACGCGCGACGTGCGGCGATGAAGTCGCTCGCGAAGACGCGCGCTCCCATCGCGGCTCCTGCCAGAACGTGCAGTTGCCCCATGACGCCTAGGCCGATGACGTAAAGCGTGTCGCCGGCGGCGACGCCGCCGCGGCGCAACGATTTAACGACGCACGCCAGCGGCTCGACGAGCGAGGCGTCCGCGAAGGAGACGCTCTCGGGCAGATGCAGCGTGTCGGACTGATTCTCGCGCGCCACGCGAAAGAACTCGGCGATCCCGCCCGGATCGATCTTCGACCGTCGCCATCCGGCGCACTGGACGTAATCGCCGCGCGCGCAGGCATCACACGCAAAGCAAGGAGCGTGATGATGCACGAAGACGCGATCGCCGAGAGCGAAGGGTCGCCCGTTCCGGTCGCGCGCCGCCCGTCCGCCGATTGCGGCAACGATGCCGGCCGGCTCGTGACCGAGCACGAGCGGCGCCTTACGCTTGATGTACCAGGCCATCACGTCACCGCTGCAAATGCCGCTCGCCATGGTGCGCACCAACAGCTCGCCCTCCCCTAGCTCGGGAACGTCGCGCTGCTCGATGCGCAGATCGTCGACGTCGTAGAGCACGGCGGCCCGCATCGTTTGCGGCGTCATGGCTCGATCAGCACCTTCATGCCTTCGCCGGCATCGAGCTTGGCGAAGGCCTCGACGATCTCGGCCAGCGGATAGGCGTGCGAGATGAGGCGCGGCAATGGAAGCGCGTGCGCCGCGATCAGCTCGTGGGCGCGCCGCACGTCGGCGGGCGTGAAGTGAAACGGCGCCATCAGCCGCACCTCGTCGTAATGCAGCCGCGCGGCGAGAAACGAAACGCGCGCCTCGCTCGGCAGCCCCGCGAAGAACGAGACGCAGCCGCCACGACGCACCAGCGACGGCGCCAACTCCCACATCGCTTCGCTCCCCGTGCATTCGATCGCGGCGTCCGCGCCGCGCCCCTGGGTGCGCTCCAGCAACGTTTGCGCGACCGGCGACGCAGAGCTGTCGACGCTGTCGAGACCGAGATCGCGCGCCAACGCCAAGCGTTCCGGTCGCCGCCCGAAGAGGACGGCCGCGATGCCGGCCTCGCGGAGCAGCAGCGCGTGAAGAATCCCGAAACCGCCATTACCCAAAATCGCCACCGTCGCATCGGGCGCCGGCGCCAGCAACGCGATCGAATGCACGACGCAAGCCAGCGGCTCGAGGAACGCGGCCTCCGTATACGTCACGTCTTCCGGTTTGTGAAAGCAGTTTTGCCGCACGATGCGCTCGGGCACCTCGATGTAATCCGAGTACGCGCCCAGGATCATCGCCGCCATCACCGATTCGCAGAGCTCTTGCTGCGCGTGCCGGCACCAGAAGCATTCACCGCACGGGGCGGTGTGCACGCACATCACGGGATCCCCCGGCGCAAAGCCGGTTACGCCTTCGCCTACCGACGCAACGTCGCCGGAGAACTCATGACCGAAACGCGTCGGCATCGGCATCTTCGGATGGCCGCGCCGGTAAGTCTTCAGATCCGTTCCATCGGTGAGCGCGGCGCGGACGCGCACGACGATTCCACCCGGCGGCGCTGCGGGCACGCGTTCCTCGCGCAGCTCGATGCGCTTCGGCGCGACCAGCACCGCGACGCGGGACGAAGCGAGGCCGCTCACGACCGCGAACCCGCCAGGCACGCGAGCAAGGCGGCCCGGATGGGCTGCGGTAACGGGCGGCTCTTCTTCGTCGCGCCGTCGATCGCCGCGACCACAAAAGTAAGGGCTGCACCCGGCTGACCGTTGCGCTCGTTGAAGACCACCGTCTGCCAGCGCACGCTCGATCCTCCGACACGTTCGATATGCGTGCGCATTCGCAGCCAATCGCTCATGAAGGCCGGCGCGTAGTATTCGGCTTCGACCCGAACGCGCGGCAGCCAGAAAGCGTACTGCGAGAAAACGGTCTCGTAGGGAAATCCCAGCTCGGCGAAGAGCCGCATCTCGGCGTACTCGGCGAAGCGCGAATAGGCGGCGAAATACATGATGCCCACAACGTCGACGTCGGCCCATTGGACCTGCAGGCGGCTCTCGAATATCCGCGCACCCGGTGGAAGCGTATCGCGAAAGCGCGTCACCGATCACCTGCAGCGCGGACGGCGTGATAGGAATAGCGCGCCAGCGGATCGACTTCGAGATTCACGCGGCTACCGGCCGGCCGCGCGCCCAGCGTCGTGCGCGCCAGCGTCTCGGGGATCAGCGCGATCTCGAACCAGCGCTCGTTGACGCCGGCCACCGTGAGACTAACCCCGTCGATCGCGATGAAGGCTTTCTCTGCGATCATCGGCGCCAGCGCCGGCGGCGACTCGATGCGGATGCGCTCGCCTTGTCCCTCACGCACGCGGCCGACTACCGAGGCGACCCCGTCCACGTGACCGTAGACGAAATGCCCGCCGAGCCGATCGCCAACGCGCAGCGCGTATTCGACGTTTACCGTATCGCCGGCGGCGCGCTCGCCCAGGGTGCTGCGCGCCAGCGTTTCGGGAACGACTTCGAACGCGAGCGTATCCGCGTTGGCCGCAACAACGGTGAGGCAAACGCCGTCGATCGCAACCGAGTCTTTGGCCGCAGGCGCCTCCTGCTCGACGCCCTCGCAGCGCACGCGCAGCGTTGCTCCGCCTTCCGCTCGCTCCTCGAGCGCGACGACCGTTCCTCGATAGCCAATCAATCCGCTAAACATCTGCAAACGTACCCGACAGTATAACGTCGGGTCCGATCATTTCGATGCGATCGAAGGCGACGCGCGCGCCCAGCGCGGCGAGATCGCTGCCGGCAAGCACCGGCGCGGCGCGTTCACTTCCGAGCAGAACCGGCGCGATCGCCCAGTAGACACGATCGACCTGCCGGCTCGCAATCAAGGCCGCCGCGAGTTTGGGACCTCCTTCGCACAAGACGCTCGCGACGCCGCGTGCGCGCAGCGCCTTCAGTGCCTGCGCCAAATCCAGCCGCTCCGCGCCGGGCGCACCGACGAAGAGCATGTCGGCCGCGCCGTTCAGATCGGCAAGCCGTTCGCGCGCGCCGTCCGGTGCGAGCACGATCGTGGGTAGATAGCCGTCTTCCGGAACAAAAACGCGGCGCTCACGCGCCAGCGTGCCGCTCTCACACACAACGACGCGCAGGTATGGACGGCCTCGAGCGTGCGGTGGGCGCACGGTGAGCTGCGGATCGTCGATCCGGACGGTTCCGGCGCCGACCATCACCGCGTCGTGGACGATGCGCAGTTCGCGTACGTAGCGTCGCGCCTCCTCGGACGTTAGCCTTTCCTGCACGCCGGGTGCCGAGGCAATGGCGCCGTCGAGCGACATCGCCATCTTGAGCGCGACGTATGGCCGGTCGACTTCGATTGAACGCGAGAAAACTTCGATCAGCTCGCGCCCTCGCGCATCGCCGGCGATCTCGACCTCGATACCGTGCTCGCGCAGACGCGCGACATTGCCGTGTCCGGTTGGGTCCACGGCGCCGGCCACGACACGCGCGATGCCAGCGCGAAGCAGTGCGTCGGTACACGGAGGCGTCCGGCCGACGTGATCGCACGGTTCCAGCGAGACGTAGATCGTCGCGCCCCGCGCTGCGTCACCGGCGCGAGCGAGCGCGAGCGGTTCTGCGTGCGCTGAGCCGGTGCGATGATGGTAGCCTTCGCCGACGATTCGTCCGTCGCGCGCGACGACGACCGCGCCGGCCGGCGGGTTCGGTGCGGTTTCGCCGAGGCCGCGCGCGGCGAGGTCGTAGGCACGTTGCAAGTAGAGACGGTCGAGCGGCGTCAGCCGAACATGGCTTCTTTCCACGGACGGGCGCTCTTCGTCGCCGGCGCGCGGCTGCCCGCCTCGTGCAAAGCGACTGCTACGACCAATGCCTCTTCGACCAGGCCACCCGACTCGCGCACTGCCGCCGCACAATCCTGCAGCGTCGCTCCGGTCGTGCAGACGTCGTCGACCAGTGTGACGCGCCGCCCGGCGACCAGCGTTGCATCGCAACAGAATCGCCCGTGCGCCGCGAGACGCTGGCGTCGCGAACGGCCGCGTTGCGCATCGCCGGCACGCTGCTCGAGCGCCCGGATCGCGTGCGCGCCTGCGGCGCGCGCCGCGACGAGAGCGATCGCAGCGACACCGTCGAAGCCGCGTTCGCGTTTACGGCGGGCGGTCGTCGGAATCGGAACGAGCGCGCTATCGCGTTCCACCAGCGGGGCGACGATCGCGCCGAGTGCTTCGGCCACGTCGCGCCGGCCATCTTTGAGCGCCAGCACGGCTGCGCGCAGCGTCCCTTCGTAGGGCGCGAGCGCCGTTACACGCAACGCAGGAAAGCGAACGCGGATCGGTCCGTTCGACGGCGTGCAGGCGCTGCACAAGCCGCTGCCGAGCGCGTTGCAGCCCGCGCACTGCGGTGGAAAAAGAAAGTCGAGGATCGCTCGCGCCCGCACGCCGACCCATCACGACGGGCGAAGGAAATGTCTAGCCGCAACGGCTAGTTCTAGGAATGTATACTCGCGCTACTTTCCTCGGAGGTGTCTCGCACGCGGGCGCGGCGTTGGCGGCCTTCGACCGTTCGGCCTTCGAAGCGCTCGCGCAGCAGCCGTTCCCGCACCGCCAGCTCTTCGCCGCGCGTGGGACAAACGGCGAAGCGCTCTTCAACGAGATGAAGAACTCGCTCGACGCGTACGAGGGAGATTTCGGCGGCGGCACAGGCAGTTTGCACGTCGCGGGGGTTCTTTACGGAGCGGCGGCGATGTTCGCGCTTGACGACGGCGCTTGGTCTCAGTATCGGCTTGCCCAGCGAGTTGGCCGCATGCAGCAGACAAATCCGTTTATCGATCCGCTGCACGCGCTGATGCAGCGCGGCGCCTCGTTCTTCGTCTGCAACAAGGCGCTGACCGGCCTAGCCGTCTCGATCGCGAACCTGCCGGGCGCGCAGCCCTCAGCCGATGAGTTGCTGAACGCCCTTCAAAGCCACGTGATCCCGGGAATCACGATCGTGCCGGCCGGGGTCGCCGCTTTGAACGCGCTCCAGGAAGCAAAGTTTACCTACGTCCAGGTCTCGCTTTAGAGCCGGCGCTCAGGACGTTTGCTCGGCTCGAACCGCATCGAGCGACTCCGCGATGTTGGAACGGAAGTCGGTACCGTACGAGTCGAGCGCGAGCGCAAACGTCCCCATCCCATCGACGCGCGCTTCGATCTTCGCGACGCCGAGCGGCAGGCTATCCGCGCGCCAGACTTTGAACTCGCGCAGACCGCTGGTCGAAAAGCGCGCCGCGCATCGCGTCGCCGGGGAGCTATCCTTGGCAACGGAGATGCTGCCTTCGCTCTGCTTGACGGGGTGACCCGGAACGTCCACCAGCTCGGAACCGACTGCCGCCAGAGTGCAATCCGAATCGGCATACAGGTGGCGGCTGTCGAGCAGGAGCAACGGCGTGGAATCCTGGTCGTAGAGCAGCATGTTATTGTTGCGCGCGACATAGGCTTCGACACCGTACACTTCGATCAGGCTGCCGAAGCTGCGCGTCTTCAGGTACGCTTTCTTCACGCTGTTGGGGTTGCACGAGCCACCCGGCATGCCGACTTGCGTTTCGACGAAGTAGCGCGTCGCAAGCGGCGTCTGCTCGACGCCGAAACCGATCTGCTTCTGATACTGGACGCCGAATCCCATAATGTAACGCAGCCAGAGACCGGGCCGCGCGTCCGGAAGCGCGTTGAAGAGATCGGCCTGCGATAGCGTAGCGCCTTCGCGCAGATCGGCCGATGCGCGTGCCGATAGCGGGAACGCACCGGCCACGGCGATACCAGCAAGCAATGCGACGAAATCCTGTCGATCCATATTCCGATCCTTTCTCAATCCGTGCCGGCTAGCTTCGCAAGCTCCTGGTCGAGCACGCTCTGCGGAATTGGTCCGCGGTAGATGAAGGAAACGATTCCTTGGCGGTCGATGAAAATGCTCACCGGCAGCGCGCCTACGCCGTACGTGGCGGCAAACTGCCCCTGATCGATGCCGATCGGTGCGATCATCCCGAACTGCTGCGTGAACGTCTTAACGCGCGACGGCACTTCTTGCTCGTCGACGAACAGAAAGTCGATGCGGCCTTGGTATTGCTTTGAGGTTTGCACGATTCGTGGGATCTCGCTCCGGCAAGGCGGACACCATGTCGCGAAGACGTTGATGTAGGCCGGCTTTCCGTGAAAATCACTCGTTACCGAGCTGCCGTCGAGCGTGTCCACGTAGAAGCTGGGCGCGGCCTGCCCGACTTGCGCGATGGCGGCTCCTGGGGCCCCGAGCGGACGAGTGGCCGCCAGCAAGAGCGCGCACGTTAGCGCGGCCGGCGGTCCCCAACCCCTTCTGCGCGGCTCGATCACGATGCCTCATTATACATCGTTGGCGACCAGGGCGTTCTCGAGGATCGTCTCGGGCCTCACGCGGTAGGCGGAGCCGACGATCGTGTCGCGCAGCTTGGCATGGGCGCCGATGCTGGCGCCCTCCCACAGAATGCAGCGCTCGAGGCGCGCACCCGGCTCGACGTGTACGCCCTGGTCGAGAACGGCGGGCCCGACGATCGTAACGCCGTCGTCGAGCCGTACGCCCGGTCCGATGCAGACCGGACCCTCGATCAGCACGTCGCGCCCGACAACCGCGGCCGGATCTATGCCGTTTTGTACCGTTTGCGGAATGCGCACGACGCCGCGGACGACGTCGTAGCTCGCCCGCCGGTATTCGGGCGGCGTGCCGATATCGGCCCAATAGGCTCCGCGAGCGTCGAACCCGTAAAAGCGTTCTCCCGCGGCTTGTAGCGCCGGGAAGAGCTGCTTGCCGAAGTCGTAAAATTCGCCGGCCGGAATCTTTGCCAGGATTTCCGGCGAGAAGACGTAGATGCCGGTGTTCGCGAGCCGGCTGCGCTCGGCTCCCTTGGGCGGCTTTTCTTGAAATTCGACGACCTTGCCGAGCTCGTCGAGCACGACGACGCCGTATTGATCGACCTCCGCACACTCAACAAGGCCGATCGTCGCCATCGCGTCGCGTTCGTGGTGGAAGGCCAGCAGCTCGTCGAGGCGCAGATCGGTCAGCTCGTCGCACCCCACCACGACGAACGTCTCGTCACCGAAAAACTCGGCGATGTTCTTCACGCCGCCGGCACTGCCGAGCAGCTCCGGCTCGTACGAATAGTGCAGCTTGACGCCGAACTGCCCTCCGTCACCGAGGACGGCGACGATCGCATCGGCAAGGTAGTGCACGTTGATCGCGATCTCGTCGAAACCGTACGCCTTTAGGTAACGCAAGAGCAGCGCAGCGTTGGGCACGCCGACGACCGGAACGAGCGGCTTTGGCACCTGTTTGGTGAGCGGATAGAGGCGCGTCGAAAGCCCGCCGGCGAGAACCATCGCCTTCACGAATTGGCGACCCGTTTATTCGCCGGCCGTAACCCAAGCTCGTCGAGTGCGACCAGCCAAACGAAGCGCGGCAACGCCAGCTGACGCCGCCAGCGACGGGGCTCTTTGAAGAGCCGATAGAGCCATTCCAAGCCGAGCTGCTGCACGGCGTGCGGCGCGCGCTGCACGTGGCCGCCGATCACGTCGAAGGATCCGCCGACGCCGATCCCAACGCCGCATCCGGTCTCGGGCAGATGCTGGTGCAGCCAGCGTTCTTGACGCGGTGAGCCCATGCCGCAGAAGAGCAGCGCCGCGCCGCTGGCGCGGATCGCCGCGGCGACCCCCGCCGACTCCGCTTCGCTAAAGTATCCGCTGCGGGCGCCGGCGATCGGCAGCCCCGGGAAGCGTACCTCCAAGATCGCGGCGGCATCGGCAGCGACGCCTTCGGCGCCGCCCAGAAAATAGACCGGCAGCCGTTCGGCCGCGGCCCGCGCGCAGAGATCTTCGATCAGCTCGACGCCTGCCACGCGTTTGCGCAGCGCCGCACCGCGTCGGCGCGCGACGACCAACAGACCCACGGTATCACACAACGAGAGCGCGCTGGCGTTCACGATCGCGCGAAACTGCGCGTCGCGCTGCGCGTAGACGACCATCTCGGTGCCAAGCGTGACGATCTGCGCTCCCGCACCGGTACGCGCAAACACCAAAATCCGCGCAGCGGCCTCGTCTTCATCGATGGGATCGAGACGGCATCCCAAGATCTCTAACGACGTCACCGTGACTCGACGGGTTTGGGCGCGTAGGGCGCGAGCAGCGGACGCAGGCGGTCGGCGACGCTGGGCGGCATCGCGTCGAGCGGCAGACGGCACTCGCCGACGGCGAAGCCGAGCTGGCGCATCGCCCACTTGACCGGAATCGGGCTGGTCGTCGCAAACAGGGCGTCGATCAGCGGCAGGAGCGACGCGTGGATGCGGGCCGCTTCTTCGACGCGCCCGGCGTGGTAGGCATCGAACATCCGCCGGTACTCCGGCGAACAGAGATGTGAAGCCACGCCGACGACGCCGTCGGCGCCGAGCGCCAAGGTTGGCAAGAAGAGGTGATCGTCGCCGGACCACACGAGAAATCCCTTTGCCCGGTCGCGTAAGATCATGCCGATCTGTTTGAGATCGCCGCTCGATTCTTTGACGCCGGCGACGTTGGGATGGCGGCGCGCTAGTTCGAGCAGCGTTTCGGGCAACATATTAGCCCCGGTGCGGCCGGGGATGTTATAGACGATGATCGGCAGCTGCGTGGATTGCGCGATGGCGCCGAAATGCGCTAACATGCCGCTCTGCGTCGGCTTGTTGTAGTATGGAACGACGGCGAGAATTGCATCGGCGCCGGCCGACGCCGCTGCCTGCGCGGCAGCGACCGATTCTCGCGTGCTGTTGGTGCCGGCGTTGGCGATCACGGCGGCGCGCCCGTCCACGGCCTCTTTGACCGCCTGCCAGAGCTCGACCCGCTCGCGCGCGTCGAGCGTTTGCCCTTCACCGGTCGACCCCGCGAGCACGAGCCCGTCGTTCCCGCGCTCGACGAGCCAGCGCGCCAGCCGTTGCGCCTCGTTGCGATCGAGTTCGCCGTCGCTGTCGAACGGCGTGACCATTGCGGTGATGATCGTTCCGGGTTCGATGGAGCTCATAGCATGGGATCTCCTCGGTCGAGTCCGAACTGTTCGTGAACGGCCCGCTCAGCGCGGTTAGCCTCGGCGGCCGGCACCAAAATCGAGATGGTGACGTTGCTGTCGGTGCAATGGATGATCTCGACGTTGACGCGCGAGAGCGCATCCACGACGTGATGGACGACGCCCGGCGCGTCACGCATGCCGGTGCCGACGATCGAGAGCTTGGAGCAGCCTTCGCGTACGCGCACCGCAAGATTCAAATCGCCGAGCAGGCGCCGTATTTCGTTCCCGCGATCGCCTTCCACGACGAAGGCGACGCCGGCCTGATTGATGGTGACTTGGTCGATCGAGATCTCCGCCTCTGCAATTCTGCGGAACATCTCTAGCTCGGTCTCCATGCGACGGCTTGGCGATTCCACGTCACCACGAATGATCCGGGTCCAAGTCAAGCGCCCGGACGTGGTAACGCCGGTTACCGGACGGTGATGGTCGACGGTTTCGTCGACCAACGTTCCGCGGTCGGTGTGGAGTCCTTTGATCGAATAGCGCGTCCCCGTTCGATTCGCAAAATCGGCGGCCTTGTAGTGCATGACCTTCGCGCCGTGATCGGCCAGCTCGGTCATCTCTGCCAGCGAGGCGCGCTCGATCGTCCGCGCCTCGGGAATGCGACGCGGATCGGCGGTCATCGCCCCGCTCACATCGGTGTAGATGTCAACCCGTTCCGCGTCGAGCGCGTGGCCGATCGCGATCGCAGAGAGATCCGTTCCGCCGCGGCCTAACGTCGTGATCGTTCCATCTTCGGTTGCGCCTTGGAAGCCGGCGACCACCGCGACGGCGCCGCGCTGCAGTAGATCGATGATGGCTTTGGGCTCGACGCGCAGAATCGTCGCATCGCCGTGACGCGCGTTGGTCACGATACCGGCCTGTTCGCCGGTCAATGCGAGCGCCTCGACGCCGTCTTGGACCAACTCGTCGGCAAAGATTGCGGCCGAGATCAGCTCGCCGGCAGCCAGCAACAGATCGGCGTTGCGCGTGCCGGCGCGGCCGTCGATCAACGCTAAGAGCGCGTCGGTCGCATAGGGTTCGGGCGGGCGTCCCAGCGCCGAGATGACCGCCACGACCGCGAAGCCCGCATCGCGCGAGTCGCGGATGCGCTGGAAGGCGAGCCGTCGTTGGTCGGGCGTCGCGACCGAAGTTCCGCCGAACTTGAGCACCGCGATGCCGGCGGTCGCATTCACGGCGCGTAGCCTTTGGCGCGCAGCAGCTCGAGGATCTGCACCGCGTTCGTCGCCGCACCCTTGCGCAGCTGGTCGCCGACGCACCACAACGCGAAGTGCCGCCCGTCGTCGGATTCGGCGCGCAGGCGCGCCACGTGAACGTCGTCGCTCCCCTCGACTTCGCGCGGGGTCACGATGCCTTCGGCGTGAAAGACGACTCCCGGCGCCGATGCGAAGGCGGCGGCCATCCGCGCGACGCTCGTCGGTCGCGCGGTTTCAAAGAAGACCGCTTCGCTGTGCGCGGTCCGCACCGGAACGCGCACGGCCGTCGCGCTGACGAACAGCTCCGGCAGGTCGAGCATTTTGCGCGTTTCGTCGCATACCTTACGTTCTTCGATGCTGTAACCCGATGCATCGAACGAACCCACTTGCGGGACGACATTGTGCGCCAGCGGCCGCCCGAACACCGATGGTTCCGGCTCGGACTCGCCGAGGGCGGCAGCGCGTTCACCCGCCAGCAACTCGTCGAGGCCGGCGCGTCCGGCTCCGCTCGCGGCCTGATAGGTCGCGACGCGAACGCTGTTTAAGCCCGCGGCGTCGCGAATCGGACGCAACGCCGTGCATAGTACGATTGCGGTACAGTTGGCGACCGGAAAGAGGCGGTGCTCTGGGCGGACGGCGTCGCCGTTCACCTCGGGGACGATCAGCGGGACGCCTTCGCGCAGGCGAAAGTTCGAGCTGTTATCGATCACCACCGCGCCGCGTGCGACTAGCGCCGGCACGTATTTCTCGCTCGCATCCTCGCTACTGGCGAAAAAGACGACGTCGAAGTCCCGCAGGGCATCCTCGCTCGCCGCCTGCACCGCGAGCTCTCGATCGCCAAAGCGTGCGGCTCCGTTGTGGGAACGCGATGCGAACGCGGCCAGCCTGCTGATCGGAAGGCGACGCTCCTCCAGCACGCGCAAGATCATGCTGCCGACCGCCCCGGTCGCTCCGACGACCGCGACCTTCACGCCGGCACCCCGGACTCCGGCTCGTCCAGCACGCGCTCCAAGCCGATCGAGAGGCCGCGCAAGTGCACGACGGCGCGGACCGCGGCCAGCATTCCCGCGACGAATGATAGGTGCGAGAGCGAATCGTGCCGGATCGAGAGCAGCTCGCCCTCGCCACCGAATAGGACCTCTTGGTGCGCCAGCAGACCCGGCAAACGCACGCTATGGATCTCGGGCGCGCGCCCGCCCGCGCGCTCGATGCGCGCCGCGGTTTCGAGTGCCGTGCCCGACGGTTTGTCCTTTTTACTCGCGCGGTGCAGTTCGATGATCTCTGCCGCGGGAAAGAAGCGCGCCGCCTCTTGGGCGAAGCGCATCATCAAAATCGCGCCCAACGAGAAGTTGGGAACGATCAGCGCTCCGACCTTGCGCTCTTCGGCGATGCGCTCGAGCGCGCCGCGCTGCGCGTCGCTCCAGCCGCTCGCGCCGATGACGACCGGCAGCCCATTCGCGACCGCCGCGCGGGAGATGTCGTAGCTAGCCGGCTGCGTCGTAAGATCGAGCAGCACGTCGGGTTTCTGCGCGAAGACGACGTCGAGGTTATCGAAGATGTTCTGCTGCGGGTCGGGCGTCCGCGCCAGACCGCACAGATACTCGCCGCTCTGCTGCAACGCGGCGCGCGCGACGCTGCCCATGCGCCCCATCGCGCCAGCTACGGCCACGCGAACCTTGTGCGTCATGCTCCCCCGTCAAGAGGTCAGAGCTTTTCGAGGGGCGCGTACTTGAGCATGAGCATCTTCTGCCCCACGTTAGGAAAGTCGATTGTCACCAAGCCGTCGCCACCCGCGCCGACGATGCCCTCGATCGTGCCCTCGCCCCACTTGGGGTGGCGGACGCGGTCGCCCTGCTGCAAGCCCAGGTGTACGCCGGCACCCGCAGACTCGTGGATCGAAACTTCACGCCAGCGGCCGCCGGCCGGACGCGGCAACGGCACGCTATCGCTTTCGAGGACTTCGATGCCGGGCATCTCTTCCAGGAATCGCGATTTCGGATACGCGTACGTATTGCCGAAGAGGGCTCGCCGGAAGGCGTACGTCAGAAAGAGGCGATCCATCGCGCGCGTGATGCCGACGTAGGCTAACCGCCGCTCTTCTTCCATTTCTTGCGGCTCGGCCAGCTTTTGGCTATGCGGAAAGACGCCCTCTTCGAGGCCCGTTAGAAAGACGCTGGAGAACTCCAGGCCCTTGGCGCTGTGAAGCGTCATCAGCGTCACGTACGAAGCATCTTCCTCGAGCACGTCCAGATCGCTCACCAGCGAGATGTTGGCGAGAAAACCGGCCAGTGTCGGCTCAGCTTCGCTCGCCGCGTACTCGCGCGCCACGCCGACGAGCTCTTGAAGGTTCTCGAGACGCTGCCGCGCATCGTGCGTGTCCTCGCTCTGCAACTCCCGAACGTAGCCGGAGTCCTCCATCACGGCGATCATCAGGTCAGCGATGCCGAAGGTTTCCGCGCGCCGGCGAAAGTCGGCGATCAACTCGGCAAATCGCTCGAGTTCTTTGAGCTTTTTCGGAATCGCGGCGCGCAAGAGCTCGCTCTTAAAGATCGCTTCGCCCACCGAGAGATGCGCGGCATTTGCCGCCTGCACCAACGCCGCCAGCGTCTGCTGGCCGATGCCGCGGCGCGGCACGTTCACGACGCGCTTGAACGCCAGCGCATCCGAAGGATTGATGATGTACCGAAGGTAGGCGATGATGTCTTTGACTTCTGCGCGCGCATAAAAGCCCACACCGCCGACGAGGCGGTAAGGAATACCCTCTGCGCCCAGCGCTTCCTCGAAAACCCGCGACTGCGCATTGGTACGGTAGAGCACGGCGAAGTCGCGATAGGCGGCGCCGTCGCGCACGGAACTCTTGACCTTCTCGACGATGTAGCGCGCTTCGTCGCGTTCGGTCGCCGCCGGATACACGGTGATCGCCTCGCCGCCCTCGCGAGAGGTAAAGAGCTTCTTAGGGGCACGCTGGCGATTGTTGGCCACCAGCGCATTCGCCGCATCGAGAATGCGCTCGGTGCTCCGGTAGTTTTCCTCCAACTTGAAGATCGCCGCCCCAGGGAAATCGTCTTCGAATCGCAGGATCATGCGATAGTCGCTGCCGCGCCACGAGTAGATCGACTGGTCGTCGTCGCCGACGACCGTGATGTTTCCATGGTGGGCGGCGAGCAGCACGACCAGACGATACTGCGCAGCGTTGACGTCCTGGTACTCATCGACGAGCACGTACTGAAATTTGCGCTGATATTTCTCGCGAACCGTTCGGTCGCGCTCGAGCAGGTCGATCGTGCGGACGATCAGGTCGTCAAAGTCGAGCGAGTTCGACTCCGCCAAGCGCCGCTGATACTCGGTATAGACGTTGGCGATGCGCTCGCCTACGAACGACGTCTGCTTCTCGGCGTACTGCTCGGGCCAAACGAGCGCGTTCTTGGCTTTGCCGATCTCGGAGAGGCATACCCCTGGTGCGAGCTGACGTTCGTCGTAATCGAGGTCGTCGAGGATCTCCTTGACGAGCTGCCGCTGGTCCGAGTCGTCGATGATCGCAAAGCTCGGAGCGATGCCGATCTGCGCGCCATCGCGGCGCAAGATGCGTACGCACATCGAGTGGAACGTTCCAACCCAGACGTCGCGCGCGGCTGCGCCGACCATCGCTTGCAAGCGCGACTTCATCTCACCCGCGGCCTTGTTCGTAAAGGTCACCGCGAGGATTCGATCGGGCGCGAGGCGCAGCTCGTCGAGCAAATAAGCGATGCGATGCGTCAGGACCCGCGTCTTCCCGCTGCCGGCCCCGGCAAAGATC
>JASHPI010000200.1 GCA_030038215.1 Vulcanimicrobiota bacterium
CGATATCGAACGCGACTTGCTCCCAAGGGCCGTAACCGGGCGGCGGCGCCGGCCACGCGATCGCCGCCAGCACCGCCAAGCGCAGGCCCTTCAGGTCCACCCTAACGATCGTCGTCGACGATGTGATTATTTCCCTCGGCGACGGCAAGATTAAAATGCGTGCGCCGGATGAGATTCTCCATCGACACTTCGGAGAATGACGGCACCGGCGCGGCGCGAGAGTAATCGAACATGTCGCTAAGGTCGTCGTCGGTCGCATCGCGCTGGCCCATGTCTCCGAGCGCCCAATTCTTTTCGATGAACTTGACGATCGAGGTCGATTCGCGACGCGTGTGCGAAACGTAGGGCAGCGCGTTGGGATGCTGCGGATCGTAATTCGAGCGCGCCCACGCCGAGATTGCCAGGATCGGAATGCGGAAACCCCAACTCGTGCCGTCCGGACCGGGCGGCGGGGGCACGTGATCGTACCAGCCGCCCGAGTCGTCCCAGGTGAGGAGGATGGCAGTATCTTTATAGTAGTTGCAGGCCGGCGTGGCGTGCTGGCTTTGAACGACCGCCAGATAGATCGAACCTACCCACCCTGGCCCGCCGGCGCTCAGGCTCCCGGCATGATCCGAGTCGAGCCAGTTCGGCATCACGAACGAGACCTGTGAGAGCCGGCAGTTGTGGATGTCGCTTAGAATCGTTCCCGAAGGCGTGATGACGTTGCGCTCCCAATCGGGACCATACCGAATCTTGCGAAATGCATCGTAGATGTTGACGGCCGGATCGCTGACGTTGTTGTACGCCCCGGTGTAGTACTTCCAGCTCACATCGTGCGCATCCAGGAGATCGCCGAGCGTCATTTGATCGAAGCAAGGAAAGATGCCGGGGCGAATCATGGTTTCGCCTTCGCCGAAGACGGGAACCGTCGTTCCGGGCTTGGAGTCGCAGCCCCAGATCGCGTCATTCGGATTCCCGGCGATGCGACTTTGTGCGGTGGCGAGCGTGTAATGGCTCGGAAACGTCGGAACCAAACGCGTCGCGAAGTTCTCGTCGGCAAGCGCGTAGCGCGCAGCGAGCACGTGGTAGATGGTCGTCTCCGAGTCTGGAAGGTAGGCGTACGGGAAGCCCGGCGCCGGCTTGGGAATTCCCAGCACCGTCGTCACGTAGTCTTTTGCGAAGCCGTCCATCTTGCCGCCGTCCCATTCGCCCACCAGCGAGGGATGACTATGACTCGGGTCGGCGGGATATTCGAACGGAACGGCTTTGAGTGCGACGCTCGCGCCGTCCACCGTCGTCGACTGGGACGTGTCGGCGCCGGGATAAGGGCCGCCGCGTGCTAGAATTGAGGAGGCAAACAGGTTGTCGAAGCTGCGGTTCTCTTGCACCAGCACGATGACGTGGCGGATCGGGCTGCCCGCGATCGGCTCTCCCGGCGGCAACGGCGTCGCGGCCGACGCCGGCGAGCCGCCTAAGCGTGATGCAGCGGTGAATGCAACGGCAAGCATTAAGATGCTTAAGAACAAAACATTGCGCATGAGCGAATGATAGCGCATTTTCGTCACTGAATCACGCCGCTCTTGAGAACGAGCTGCGGATCTTGCAGCGCTCGTACGTCTTTGCCCGCATCACGATCGAGCAGTAGCAGATCGGCAGGCTCGCCGATGGCGACGAGGCCGCGATGCAGGCCGATCAGCTCTGCCGCGACTGCGGTCGCGGCGTGCAGTGCCTGCTGCGGCGTCATGCCCAGCAGCGACCACATCAGCTCGACCTCCATCGCGTAGTTCTCGTGATAATTGTAGGGCGTGCCGGCATCGGAGCCCCCGGCAATGCGCACGCCCGCGTCGTACGCCTTGCGAATGTTGGTGAGCATGATCTCGTTGACGTTTCGCGCCTTGTCCTTGACGTATTTCGGCATGCCGCCTTCCTCGAGGTGCGCGAGGATGCAGGTCGGCGCGCTCAAGGTCGGTACGAGATAGACGTTGCGCTGCTTGAAGAGTTCGATCGCCTCGTCGTCGAGCATCGTCCCGTGCTCGATCGAATCGATTCCGGCGCGCAGGGCGTTCTTGATTCCCTCGGTGCCGATTGCATGCGCGGCGCAGCGCAGTCCGTGACGATGTGCCTCGAAGATCGCGGCCTCCAGCTCGTCCGGCTGCAGTTGCGCGTTGCCGGGAACCGCGCCTTTGGTCATCACGCCGCCGGTGGCGATCAGCTTAATGCAGTCGGCGCCGGCCTTCATCTGCTCGCGCACCGCCTTGCGTGCCTCCCAGGGCGAGTCGACGGCGCGCCCGATCGGCCAACCGTGACCGCCGGTCATGCAGAGCACGTTCCCGGACGCGCGCATCCGCGGACCCGGAACGCGTCCCTCTTCGATCGCGTCGCGGACGTCTTGTGCGATCGCGTTCGAGCTGCCGACGTCGCGGATGGTCGTGATCCCCGCCTTTACCGATTTGCGGGCGTTTTCGACGGCCCGCAAGAGGCGCTGGTTCGGCGTGGTCGTTTCGATCATCGCCATCATGTCGGGTTCGCCGCTGCCCTCTAGGTGCGCATGTGCGTTGACCAGTCCAGGCGTCACGCACGCTGCCTGACGGTCGCACTCGCTGCCCGCGGCACGAATCTCTTTGACGCGCCCGTCGCCGATGACGATGTCGACGTTTTGCTTGGGCGGTTCCAACGTTCCGTCGTAGAGGGTGCCGGCGCGCACGATCATTTCGTTACTAGCCTCCTTCAGCGCTCAGTTGTGCAGAATAGGGTGCAGAAGTTCCGTCACGCCGGTGATGACCAGCTGCGCGGCGATCGCGGCAATGATGATGCCGACGACTCGCGATGCCGCGTCGACGCCGGTTCGCCCGAACCAGAGCGTAATTTTCTCGGCTCCGAGCATGAACACGAGGGTGACCGCAAAGACGACGGCTGCGATCGGAACGAAGAGCTGATCGGCGGCCAGCGGTACGCTGACCGTGAGCGCACCCGGTCCGGTGATGATCGGGATCGCCAGCGGAAAGACCGTCGGATCTTCGGGGTGCGCGTGCGCCTTAGCAGTGTCGGCCGTCTCGATTTGCGTCTGTTGGGCGAAGACCATGTTGGCGCCGACGCGAAAGAGCAGCAGTCCTCCGGCGATGCGAAAGGCTTGCATCGAGACGCCCAGCGCTTTGAGCAGTGCTTCACCGGCGTAACCAAACCCGATTAGGATCAGTGCCGCGTAGATGGTCGCGCGCAGGGCGATGCGGGTTTGCTCCTGCGGTGTACTCCCCTCGGTCAGGGTGGCAAACGCCGCGGCCGCAGAGAGCGGATTGACCATCGCGAGCAGTGTGACGAAGCTGTAGAAGACTTCCGAGAAGCGTTCCACTCTCGCGCGTCAGCTTACGGCGGCGCGCGCGTCGGCGGCTTCCATGGCTTGGAAGGCTTTGCTGGTCAGCCCGTGACCGACGACGCCGGCAATGAACCGCGAGGCGCGGCGCACCTTCGCGAGGTCGACGCCGGTCTCGATGCCCGATTGGTGGAGCAGGTAGAGCACGTCCTCGGTGCCGACGTTGCCGGTTGCGCCCGGCGCATAGGGACAGCCGCCGAGACCGCCCGCTGACGAGTCGAACTTTGCAATGCCGTGACGGAGCGCGGCGTAGACGTTTGTGAGCGCCGTGCCGCGAGTGTCGTGAAAGTGCATCGCGACGGATTCGATCGGGACGCGCCAAAGCAGGAGCGGAATGAGCTCGTCGATCTGACCCGGGACGGCGACCCCGATCGTGTCGCCGATCGAGAGTTCGTCGCAGCCCATCTCCATCAGTTCGAAGGCCAGTCGTGCGACCATCGCCGGCGTCACGACGTCGCCGAACGGCGATCCGAAGGCGGTCGAAATATAACCGCGTACCCAGACGCCGTCGCGCTTCGCCGCGGCGACCACGTCGTGGAAGATTTCGAGTGACTGGTCGATTGTCATACCGATGTTGCGCCGCGTAAACTCTTCGGAGGCCGCGGTGAAGACCGCAATCGCATCGGCGCCGGCGGCACGCGCCCGTTCGTACCCCCTCATGTTCGGAACGAGCACCGGATAATGCACGCCCGGCGGCTTGCGAATGCGCGCAAAGACCTCGGCTGCGTCGGCCAGCTGCGGAATCGCCTTTGGGCTTACGAAGGATGTCGCTTCGATCCATCGCAGTCCCGTCTCCGAAAGCAGATCGATATAGCGAACCTTGTCGTCGGTTGCGATGATCGTGCACTCGTTCTGAAGCCCGTCGCGAGGGCCCATCTCGAAGATGGTCACGGCCTTGGGAAGACTCATGAATCCTGTGACCCCATCTCGACCAGTGGAGTGCCGGCCGCCACGATCTCTCCCTCCTTGACGAGCACGCTCTTCACGATCCCGTCGATCGAGGCTTCGATCCGGTGCTCCATCTTCATTGCCTCGAGGACGGCTAAGAGCGCGTGCTCTTCGATCGCCTCCCCCGGATGCACCGCGACCTTCACGATCTTGCCGGGCATCGGCGCGGTGACCCGTCCGTCGCCGGCGCTGCCGCGCGCGGCGCCCGTGCCCTGCTCCGACGGCGGGGCCGCGAACGTGAATGCGTAGCTGCTCCCGCCGTAGTGAACGTTGAAAAACCTGCCGTCGTATGATACCGCGCCGGCAATCGACTCGCCGCCGATGCTCGCGTGCAGGACGTTTCCGCGGCGTTGCGCCTGCAGGTCGCAGGTTTGCGCGCCCTCGAGACGCCAGACCGCGGGGTTCGCGGTTGCGTCCGCAATCAGGTCGACGCGACCGAACTCGTGCTGCAGCGCAAGCGGGATGCCGCTTCCGGCGATGCGCCAGGGTGCGCGCCCATCGGCCAGCAGCGCGGCCGCGCAGAGCAGCACGGCTTCGCGCGGAGGCGGGGCCGGCGCGAAGATCGATTCATCGAGACGCTCGGCGAGAAAACCGGTGGTCGTTTCGCCGGCGCGAAAGGCCGAGTCGCGCGAGATCCAGAGCAGCAGTGGAAGGTTGGTGCGTACGCCGTCGACTGCGAAATCCTCAAGCGCCCGCTCGAAACGCCCGATCGCCGCGGGACGGTCGCTCGCCCCGACGATGAGCTTGGCGAGCATCGGATCGTAGTAGAGGCTCACGTGACTTCCCGCGCTCACGCCGGCATCGATCCGCACGCCGGGTCCTTCGGGCGGCACCCACGCCATGATCGTGCCCGTCGAGGGGAGCATCTTATTGGCCGGATCTTCGGCATAGATGCGTCCTTCGATCGCCCAGCCGCGCGGTTGCGCGTCGCGTTGCGCGATCTTCAGACGTTCGCCGGCCGCGATGCGCAACTGCCAGTGCACAAGGTCGATGCCGTAGACGAGTTCGGTTACCGGATGCTCTACCTGCAGGCGCG
>JASHPI010000021.1 GCA_030038215.1 Vulcanimicrobiota bacterium
CGCGCAGCGGTGCAAGAGGGCATGATCCCCGGCGGCGGCGCCTCGTTGCTGCACGCGATCAAGGCGATCGACAAGTACGAGCCTCCCAAGACCAACGGATACGCTCCGACGTGGGCCGACGAGAAGATCGGCATCAACATCGTGCGCAAGGCGCTCGAAGAGCCCGCGCGGCAGATCGCCGACAATGCAGGCTTCGAGGGTTCAGTGCAGGTGAACGCCGTTCGCTCGAAGTCCGCTCCGTACGGCTTCGACGCGATGAGCGGTGAGGTCGTCGACATGTTCACGGCCGGCATCGTGGAGCCGCTCAAGGTCACGCGCGCGGCGCTGCAAAACGCCGCGTCGATCGGATCGATGATCCTTACCACGGAGACGCTCGTTGCCGACAAGCCCGAGCCGAAGAAAGAGCCCGTCGGCGCACCCGGCGGCGGCATGGGCGGCTACGACATGATGTAAGACTGCTCCGGCAGTCACCATCGCAAGCCCGGCGCAAACGCGCCGGGCTTTTTCTTTGCACTCAGCCTCTTTCAAGGACTGCGAATGCTGCCGGTGCTACGATGAAGCATACCGAGGGAAACGCGATGAAACAATTGGGAATGCTCTTGGCGGTGCTGCTGGCGCTTGCCGGCGAGACGCCCGCTCCCCCGGTCCGCCATCTCGAGTACGCGTTTGCGACCTATCCGACCGCCGTGCCAAATCACGGCTATTACAACGGCACGATGTCCGTCGACATCTTGGGCACGGCTCCAGATGGCGGCATGCTGGTCCGGACGAGCGATTGGTGGTACTACACGTTACGGCCGCGTCAAGCCGTCGAGTGCGAGGTCTACGCGAGCGGCGATGTGCACTGCGATAGCGTGCCGCCGTATCCGTCCGACAGCGCGCTCGTGCTCTTGCCGCTGCTCGCGCAGAACTTTTTCAGCCACGGTTCGCCGGTCGCCGCCGCCTCATGGCAGCAGCACTATACCGTCTCGTTCAACAAGGGCACGTTCGTGACGGACGTCTCCATGAATCTAGACGCGACCCCGAAGGGCGATGGAAAGTTCTTGCTCGTCAAGTCGAAAGGCGAAATCCAGCAACGCGATCGCAGAGAGCACTACGCATCGGAAGAGGGTACGTTCGTTTACTATCCGGCGGAAGCGGTTCCGCTCACGATTCACGACGAGCGCGGCCATTTGCCGACCAACAGCATCTATACGCGCACGTCGGTCGACTTGCGGCTCACCAAGGATTCGGCTGCGACGGACGCCGCTGCAATCCAAGGTCTGCCGCCGGTTCAATTTCAGGTAACCAAGCCTCCGGCAAGCGGTGGGCCGACTCCGCAGCCTATCTTGCCCTGATGCGTCGAGCGCTGCGTTCGGCCCGTCGCCGGCGGGCCGCCCGCGATAAGAGCGGCAGCAAGAATCGCATGATGAAGCGATAGGGGCGTCCGGGAAAGACCAACGCTTCGCCGCGCTCGAAACCGGCAATCGCTTCGCGCGCACACTGTTCGGCGCCGATTCGAACGAAGCGCGGCGGGCCACCGCGCATGCCGCCCACCGAGCCGGCAACTTGGTCGAACTCGCTGTCGACCGGGCCGGGCGCAACTTGCGTGACGACGACCCCCGTGCCGGCGAGGTCGGCGCGCAGCGCTTCGCTGAATCCGTCGATGAAATGCTTGCTGGCGACGTAGGCAGCGGCCGAAGGCAGCACGGTCAATCCGGCCCCGGATCCGATGTTGAGTATGCCGCCGCGACCGCGCGCGACCATGTCCGGCAGAAATGCTTGCGTGAGATGCACGACCGCTATCACGTTGACGTTCAGGAGTTGGCGGATTCGCTCCCAATCCGCGCGGTCGAGGAGGCCGTCGAGGCCGAGGCCGGCAGCATTGACGAGGACATCGACCGAACCGATCTCAGCGCGAACGCGTGCGATGAGTTTTGCGACCTCCGCTTCGTTTCCAACGTCGCATGGCATCGGCGTAACGGAGAGATCCGCGTATCGCGTTCTCAGCTCGTTACGCAAGCTTTCGAGCCGGTCGGCGCGGCGCGCCACCAGCACCAGCGCTCTCACGCGCCCGGCCAACAAGCCGGCAATCTCGCGCCCGATGCCCGACGATGCGCCCGTGACCAGAGCGACGCTGCCGTCTAAGAGAAGTGGCGAGCTCATACGATCCTCCAGAGGAGATCGTTCCCAGTTCGGCAAGGCTCCATGCATGGATGCAAGCTGGGTCGCTGCCGTCGCGGCAGTCGCCTCGGTGGTGATCGTGGGCATCGCCGCGATCGCAGCGCTTCTTCAGATCCGTCACATTCGCAACGCGAACGAGATCACGGTCTACTTGCGTTTGGTCGAACGTATCGACTCGCCACAGACCCACGCCGCGTTCAGCGCGATGGAGCCGCTGATCGCGCGTCTCAAGGCTGACCCGGAGTTGCGTGCGCGCGTCGCCTCAACGCAGCTAGTCACCGAATTCGAAGAGATCGTTTACTTGGTCCGCTTCCTCGACAATGTGGCGATGCTTGTACTCACGGGCGGTGTGGCCGAGCGGCTGATTTTCGCGGAGTACGCCGATGATATCGCACGCTTATGGGAAAATGTCGGCGAGGTGACCTACCTGCGCCGCGGCGCGCTGGGCGTCCACTTCGGCGCTGCCTACGAGCATCTCGCCATGCGCGCGAAGGCGTACCTCGCCTCCGGGAAGGTGGATCGCTTCTACAGCCGCCTGCAACGCGATCCGCGCCTCTCAGGGCGCTGACGTCGATTCGCGAAACGGCCGGTCCGGTCGCATGAAGAACGCGAGCAGCGCGCCCAAGAGCAGCAAGCCGATCGAGCCGTAGAACGGCACGGCCCAGTCGTGCGTGAGGTCCAGCAACCCGCCGAAGACCACCGGCGATACGATGCCGGCGACACCGAAGCCGAAGTTCATCATCCCGCTGGCGGATCCGGCGTAGCGTGGAGCGATATCCATCGGCACGGCCCAAATCGGCCCAACGACGAGCTCGGAAAAGAAGCATGCCGCGGAGAGGCACACGGCGACGATCGTCAAGCTGTGGATGAGCACGACCGGAACGAGAAAGACGAACGCGCCGAGCATGCCTACGACGATCACGTTTCGCCGCGCAATCTGCAGGCTGCCGGTACGGCGGTAGAGCCAATCGCTGACGTAGCCGCCGACCGTGTCGCCCACGACGCCGCCGAGCAGCACGCCGGAAGTAAACAGCGCCGAGTGCGTGAGGTCGAGATGAAAGCTCTTGTAGAAAAACGACGGCAACCAGGTGAGGAAAACCCAAAGCGTCCAGCCGTAGCAGAAGTCGACGGCGGTGACCGGAACGATCCGCCGCGCGAGCGCGAGCCACGGTACCGATGGAACCTCGCCCCTTTGCTCGCCGTTGCGCGCGAGCTCGGCGAGGTCGGCGCGCGTTGCGCTTTTGTGCGTGCGCGGATCGTCGCGAAAGATGATGAGCCAGAGCACGACCCACACCAGGCTGAACAGGCCGAGCATCACGAACGAGCCGCGCCACGAAACGTAGGCGAGCAATGCGACGACGATCAGCGGCGTGATCGCGTTGCCAAGCCTTGCCGCCGCGTGCGTGGCGCCCTGCGCGAATCCCCAACGTGCCGACGGCAGCCAGATGGAGATCGCGCGCGTCGCCGTCGGGAACGCCGAGCCTTCGCCGAATCCCAATGCGAGCCGAGCGGCCACCAGCGCGGCCAGGCTGCCGACCGCGCCGGTGAAGATCGTCGCCAAACAGACGACCGCGCCGCACAGCGCGAGCGTGCGATAAGGCCCGAGCCGGTCCGTGACCCAGCCGCCGACGAGCTGGAAGAGCGCGTAGGGATATGCGAACGCGGAGACGGCCAAGCCGAACTGGACGTTGTTGAGTCCTAGATCGGCCGTCATGCGAGGTGCGACGGTCGCAATGTTGACGCGATCGATGTAAAGCACGAGGTACATCAAGCACAGCACGCCCAAAATTTGATTGGGCACGCTGATTCTCAGCGAACGCGGGCTTCGCCGGTCGGCGCTCTCTACGCTCATGCGGCCGGCCGCTCCCGGCCTTTGATCTGCGTGCGGTGCATGACGCGCCGTGACGATGGATCGAACGGGTCGCGGCGATGCATCGTGCAGCGATTATCCCAGAGTACGAGATCGCCGGCGCGCCACTGATTTAGCCACGTGAACTCCGCGCGATCGACGTACGCCCAGAGTTCGTCGAGCACTGCGTCGGAGACGGCGAGATCGAAACCTTCGAGATACGCGTTGCGACGGCGGCCAAGAAACAAAACGCGCCGCCCCGTTTCGGGATGCGTGCAGACGAGCGGGTGAAGCGTGCCGGGCGATTCACGCGGATCGGCGCTTACCACTACGCCTTCACGGGCGTAGCCGCCGCTATTGTACGTACCGTCGTGCTTGACGCGCAGTCCCCGGATGCTCCGTTTCAACCTCTCGGGAAGCGCCTCGTACACCGAGTACATGTTGACGAACGCCGTATCGCCTCCGGCCGGCGGAACTTCGAGCGCGTAGAGGATGCTCGCGATCGGCGGATACTCGAGATACGACATGTCGGTGTGCCAGGCGGCCTCGCCGCTGCCGAGACTGCCAATGGGCCGGCCGTTCTCGACGACGTTCGAGATCACGTACACTTCCGGCAGGCCCTCGACGAAGCGTCGCCCGGTCTCCTGAACCGGCGCGAGATCGAGCTCCCCGAAGCGCCGGCTCAGCGCGATGAGTTGAGCGTCCGTGAGTCGCTGGTCGCGAAAGAGCAGCACGGAATGCTCGAGCCACGCGTGATAGATCGCCTGAAAGCCAGTGGCGCTCAGCCGCGAGAGGTCGATGCCCCTCGCCTCGGCGCCGACGCCGGCATTAGGAAGTATCTGCAACCCGCTCCCTCACTAAGAAAAAAGATGACTCCAGTCATCTTTTAATGTCAGGGCGCGGCAGACCTGCTTAGTTCGCGGGCTACACGAGCGTCGTCTCGGTCTGTTCCGGTTCGATCACCGGCGTATTATGCAAGGAGCCAAATCGAGTTGGCATCGACCATCAGCCGGCCGAGGTTTGCCACATCCTCGGGCAGAGCAAAGTATTGACGGGTTCGCCGGCGAGTCCGTCGACCATGTCTTGGGTGACGTTGAGTTGGATGCTGCTCGGCCATCCGCCCCAAGGAATTGGGAGCGGGGAGTGAATCGGGATGCGCACGTAGTGGTATTGGTGCGTGGGCGTACGCAGCCTGAGCGCGAGGAGGACGGGACCATCCGGCGCTGTCGCGGCGTTGGAGTACCACCATGCGTAGTAGCCGTCTTGATCGTTTTCAACCACGATGTTCGACGCGAGCGGTTGCGGCACGGGTTTGTTACAGTCGACGCTGTTCTTTGCGAAGAGCACGAACGTCGGCTCGACGTACAGGAAGGACTGCGGTGCGGTTCCGGAGAGCAGTGCCGGCATCGGAGGCGGCGGGGGCGGCGCGTCGCTGAGATTTTCGGTGATGCTGCGGTCGTGATCGCTCATGAACACGAGATAATCGGTCGCCGAACAGCGATATTTGGGAGCCTCGATGTCGAGCCTGTAAATGCCGAAGGCGCTGTCGAACTCGACGACCGCTGCCGGGTCGTCGCCGCGCTCGACGCGGTAGACGCGGTCGACCTGCGGGCGCCCGATCTTATCCGTCAGGCGAACGCGGATCGGGATCGTCGTGTCGGGGCCGGCACGCGCGATGGCGCTGCAGAACCCCACGTGCAGAATAACGTGCGAAAGACCGAGCATGGCGCTCTTCTTGGACGTCTGCGCTCCATCATCCGTCCAAGCAAGCCGATTGAAGCGGGAACCTCAGCGTCGAAATGGAAGTTCGTGCCGAGTAATCTCAAGTTATGCCCCATCGCGCGATCAACGATTTCACCGTCCGGGTAGCCACCGTCAACGGCTCGGGAAGCCAGTCTTCGAATCTGGTCTTGACCAACGCTATTGCACGGCTCGGGATTCCGGTTGCCCCGAAGAACGTCTTTCCGTCGAACATCGAGGGTTTGCCGACGTGGTTCGACGTCCGCGTCAGCTCGAAAGGCTACCAGTGCCGCACTCGCGAGGTCGACGTGCTCGTCGCGCTCAACCCTGCGACCTGGGAGCAGGACGTCGCCGGAGTCAAGCCGGGCGGCGCAGTCGTCCACGAAGCGGCTTATCCGGTGAAGGGCGAGACGCAGCGCGACGATTTGTCGTACTATCCGGTTCCCTTCGGCGCGCTTGCGAAGGAGCACTTTGCCGATAAGGGCGATCTGCGCAAGTACCTCGCGAATATGATCTACGTCGGCTCGGTGGCGTATCTGTTGGACCTGCCGCTCGAGACCGTCGAAGAGGGCCTGCGCGCGCAGTTTCGCAGCAAGGTTTCAGCCGTCGAGCTAAACATGAACGCCGTGCGCATCGGCTTCGACTATGCCCGCGACAATCTGGAGAAGCACGATCCCTATCATCTCGAGCCGATGAGCGGCAAGATCGACGGCATGCTCTTCATGGAAGGTAATCGCGCGTCGGCCCTGGGCGCTTTGATGGGCGGTTGCACCGTCGCCGCGTGGTACCCGATCACGCCGTCCTCCTCGCTGTGCGAATATTTCATCCAATACTGCGATCGTTACCGCGTCGATCCGCAAACGCGGGAACGACGCGTCGCGATTATCCAGGCCGAGGACGAGCTGGCTGCGGCCGGCATCGTCTTTGGAGCCGGCTGGGCCGGGGCGCGCTCGATGACCTCGACTTCCGGTCCCGGCATCTCGCTGATGGCCGAGTATGCCGGCTACGGTTATTTTGCCGAGGTGCCGGGCGTGATCTTCGACGTGCAGCGGGCCGGGCCGTCCACCGGTCTCCCGACACGAACGATGCAGGGAGACCTGGCGTTCACGTACACGCTTTCCCACGGTGACACCAAACACATCGTCTTGCTGCCCGCGACCGTGCGCGAAGCCTATGAGTTCGCAATGGAAGCCTT
>JASHPI010000201.1 GCA_030038215.1 Vulcanimicrobiota bacterium
GCCAACTCCCCCGTCGTGGATCCGGCATGGAGCGCGCGCCGCGGGCGCAAGAGCGAACGGCTGGCGCGCGCTTCGCGTTTCGTGCGCGACGGGCGCTTCGATACGTCTGACGCTCGCGACGTTCTCGAGGCATTGATCGAACCCGGCGACCGCGTCTGCCTCGAGGGAAACAACCAGAAGCAAGCCGATTTCCTCTCTCGCACCCTCGCGGAAGTCGACTCCGAACGCGTGCACGACTTGCACTTGTTAATTTCAGTCATCGGAAGGCCCGAACACATCGCGCTTTTCGAACGCGGCATCGCTTCGCACGTCGACTTCTCATACTCGGGGCCGCAGTCGCTGCGCCTGGCGCAGCAGGTCGCGGATGGGCGCGTCCATATCGGCGCGATCCATACCTACCTCGAGCTTTTTGCGCGTTATTTTGTCGACCTCACGCCCGACGTCGCGCTCGTCGCGGCCGATGAAGCCGATGCCGACGGCAACCTCTACACGGGACCGAACACCGAAGAAACGCCGACGATCGCCGAAGCGACGGCGTTTCGCGACGGCATCGTCATCGCACAAGTAAATCGCATCGTCGATCGGGTTACGCGTGTCGACATTCCCGGCGATTGGGTCGACCTGGTCGTCGTTGCCGACCGCCCGTACGAGATCGAGCCGCTCTTTACGCGCGATCCGGAGTTGATCGACGACGTGCAAGTGCTCATGGCTATGCTCGTCATCCGCGGTATCTACGAGCGTCACCGCGTGCGCAGTCTCAATCACGGCATCGGCTTCGACACGGCGGCCATCGAACTGATTTTGCCGACGTACGGAGAGCGTCTGGGTTTGCGAGGAGAGATCTGCACGCATTGGGTGCTCAACCCTCATCCAACGTTGATTCCCGCGATTGAGAGCGGCTGGGTTCGCAGCGTGCACAGCTATGGCGGAGAGCTGGGCATGGAGCGCTACGTTGCTGCGCGCCCGGATGTATTTTTCACTGGACGCGATGGATCGATGCGTTCGAACCGCGCGTTCTGCCAAACCGCCGGATTGTACGCGACCGATCTTTTTATCGGTTCGACATTGCAAATCGATCGCGACGCGAATTCGTCGACGGCTACGCTCGGGCGCATTGCCGGTTTCGGCGGCGCGCCGAATCTCGGAAGCGATCCGCGCGGACGACGTCATACCAGCGTACCCTGGCTCGAAATGACGTCCGCCGACGAAGAAATTCGCCGCGGGCGAAAGATCGTCGTGCAGCTCGTCGAGACCTTTCAAGAGAGCGGCGTACCGACGTTCGTCGAGAAGCTCGACGCGATCGAGCTCGGACGCGTCGCGGGGTTACCGATCGCGCCGGTCATGATTTACGGTGACGACGTGACGCACGTCGTCACCGAAGAGGGGGTCGCGTATCTCTATCGCGCGCAGAATCTGGACGACCGGCGGGCCGCGCTTGCATCGATTGCGGGCGTGACGCCGGTCGGCTTGCGCGCGCAAGCGAAAGAGACGCAACGATTGCGTCGCGAAGGGATCGTTGCGTTTCCGGAAGACCTCGGCGTGCGGCGGAGCGAAGCGAATCGCACGTTGCTTGCCGCAAAGTCGGTTCGCGACTTGGTTGCATGGTCGAAAGGCCTGTACGATCCGCCCAAACGGTTTAGGAGCTGGTGATGATCGAGACGCTCACGTACCGATACGATGCAAACGCTCCGGTGGCGCGCAGAGCGCACGTCGGCGTAGTCGCATCGGGAAATTGCGAAATATTGCTGGAACCGGCCGGCGATAGCCAGGCTTCGGTCGTGGTACGCACGAGCGTTACCGGCTATGCCGACACGTGGAAGGCGGTACTCGCGCGATTCTTCGAGCGAAATCCCATCGCAGCAAACGTTGAAATCAACGATTTCGGCGCCACGCCGGCCGTCGTCGCGCTCCGGCTCGAGCAAGCCCTCGAGACCGCGCAATGAACGTGTTGCTCGCCGATTCGTTCGCGGAACGCGGCGCGCGCGAACGGGCGCAAGGGCTGCTGGATCCTCAAACGTATCGCGAGCTGCTCGGACCGTTCGAGCGCGTCTCATCTCCATACCTCGCGGCGCAGAGTGTCGTTCCACAATCGGACGATGGCGTTGTCGTCGCGCGGGGAACGCTCGGCGGCGTGCGCGCGTGCGTGATCGCAACGGACGGGCGATTTCTGGGTGGTTCGATTGGCGAAATCGGGGGCGCGAAGATCGCGGGTGCGCTCGAGCTCTCGCGTCGCGATGCGGAGCGCGGAGCGCCGACGCGAACCGTGCTTGCCCTCGACACCGGCGGTATTCGCCTGCAGGAAGCCAACTTGGGAATACTCGCCGTTTCGGAAATCAGCGACGCAATCGTCGCGTTGCGCGAGCTCGTTCCCGTCGTCGCGCTGATTGCCGGGCGTGTCGGCGTCTACGGAGGTCTCTCGCTTTCGACCGCGCTCTGCAGTCAGATCATCGTTAGTGAAGGCGCGCGCATCGGACTCAACGGCCCGGATGTCGTCGAGACGGAGTCCGGTATCGAAGAGCTCGATTCGTCCGACCGGCCGTTGATTTGGCGTGTGATGGGCGGACGTCGCCGGTACGACCAAGGCTTTGCAACGGATTTCGTCGACGACGACGTCGGCGCGATACGCGAAGCGGTGCTGCACGCTTTCGAACGGCCGCGCGAACTCGGACCGCTTGTCGCGCCACCCTTTCCGAATCCTCGTCTGGAACGGAATGAATTTCTTCGCGCGATGGGCATCGAACCATGAGCGAACGCTCTCGCGGAAGCATTTGGTTCGAACGCTTAGCTGCGGGCGGCACACGCGTAGCCGGATTACCGCCGTCCGTGCAGGTTGCCGATGGCGCGCTCGAGGGAGTTCCGGTGCGCTGGATCGCGGTCGTGCCCGATCCGAATGGGCGCTTCGAACGGGCTCGCAACGGGGAGATGGGCATCGACGAAGGGTTCGGCGTTGCGCAGGCGGTTGCGGGTACGCCACGGGACCGTGCGGTCGTTGCAATTGTCGACGTTCCCGGGCAAGCGTTTGGTATTCGCGAAGAGGCAATAGGTTTGCAGCGCGCACTCGCGGCGCCGACGTACGCCTACGCGCGCGTACGCCGAGACGGCGCTCCGGTCGCTGCTCTCGTCGTGGGCAAAGCGATCTCAGGGGCTTTTCTCGCGCACGGATTGCAAGCCGGATGGATCGGAGCGCTGAATGACGGCGGTATCGAGGTGCATGTGATGTCCGAGCCTGCCGTCGCGCGAGTAACGCGAATGGATCGCGGCGATCTCGCGCGCGTAGCGCTCGAAGTGCCGGCGACGGCACGAGACATCGCGACCTTCTCGACGTTCGGAGCGATCGACCGGCTTTTCGACGTCGTCGATCCATGCGATCCGACGGAGAGCGAATTCGCGCGCGTTAGCGAAGCGCTCGCCGCTGCCTTGCGCGATCCGCGTCTTGCGCGTCGCAATCCGCGAGATCGACTCGACACCCCGGCCGCCGTGCGTACGCGCGCGCTTTCGCGGCGCGTGCGCGAAGCGTTGGAAGCGCAGTGGGATGACTGAATGCTTGCGGCCGCATGACCTCGTTCGGTTGACGCCGCGGGCCATCAGTCGCATCGAACAAAGCGCGCCCGCGTGGGCTCGGGGAAGTCTACGCGACGCACCCTGGGCAACCGTGAGACGTGCGTACGTATCCGGTGCTGTTGCCGTCGGCATCCGCGGCCCGCTTCGCGAGCAGCGCTTCGCCGCGTCGGCTCGCGACGCAGAGATTGCGGAGGTCATTCGGCCGGAGGAGCTGATTGACACCGTTCCATCGCGCGATCACGGCGTTTTTGCCGCGCTCGGGACCGTCGTTCGCGCAGCACGCGCGCGCCAATTGCCGGTTGGTCCCATCGGAGCGGCGGGATTTGAACTCGGAACCGGCGTACGCGCCGTTCACAACGCAAGCGATCTCGACGTTATCGTCCGCGCACCGCCGTCTTGCGAGAAATTGCAGTCCTTCGCTTCTGACCTACGTGACTTGGGCGTGCGCGTTGACGTGGAAGTCGCATTTGGCAATGGCTACGGGGTGGCGCTGGAAGAAGTCGTCCGCGGTGGACCGGTGCTCGTCAAGACGCCAAGCGGCCCGCGCATGTTGCCGGCATTTTCGATAGCGAATGCAGCGGTGCAGTCATTGATCGCCGAGGCCGAACTCACGCCAAAACCGGCATTGGTCGATCGACGCGGCAGCGGCGCACACGTCGACCTCTCGTTGGAATTGTTGGTGCGTTCGGCGGAGACGCTGCGCGAAACGTTCGAAGCCGTTGCGGCCGAGTCGCGCGGCGCCGCGATCGACGCGTCTTTGCGCGGGCGTCTTGGCGCAATCGGTCGCGAAGGCGAACGCCGCATGCTCGCCGTAACCGGCGGCGTCAACACGCACCGCGGAGCAATTTGGTCTCTTGGACTGCTCGTTGCCGCAGCGTCCCTCTCGCGTTCGCGCGATCCGGAAACGATCGCAACGGTTGCAGCGGCGATCGCGTCGATTTCGGACGCCACGCGCGGTGCGTACGATTCCAATGGTGCGCGTGCCTGCGCGCGTTTTGGCGTGCGCGGAGCAGCCGGCGAAGCACGAGACGCCTTTCCGCACGCCGTACAGCGCGCTTTGCCCGCACTACGTGCAGGCCGCGAACGGGGTAGACCCGAGTCGATCGCGCGCGTCGATGCATTGCTCTGCGTCATGACGACGCTCGACGACACGTGCTTGCTCCACCGCGGTGGAGCGGAAGCGTTGCGCGCCGCGCAACAGGGCGCGGGCGCGACGCTCGCCGCCGGAGGCATCGGCGCACCGGGCGGCGCGCTCGCGTTCGATGCACTCGAGTCAGAGTTACTCGCTCGCAATGCGTCGCCCGGCGGCGCCGCGGATTCGCTGGCTGCGGCGCTCTTACTCGACTCGATCGAACGCCAGACGTGGGCGTAGCACTGCTCTTCCCGGGGCAGGGCTCGCAGCGAGCCGGGATGCTCGCGCGACTGAG
>JASHPI010000202.1 GCA_030038215.1 Vulcanimicrobiota bacterium
CGTCTTCGGGAAAGAGCTCGAGCAGCGTCTGGTCGCAGCGCGCGATGTCGGCCGGATCTCCGGAGAGTGCCGCGAAGCGAAACGGACCCGAACCGCGGCAGAAGAGTGGCCGAATGAAGGCCGGCACGAAACCGGGGAAGGCGAACGCGCGCGCGAAGCCGGCGCGCTGCGCCTGCGCGCGGATATTATTGCCGTAATCGAAGACCACCGCACCGGCATCGAGATAGCGTACCATCGCCTGCACGTGCGCGCCGCAGCTCTCGAGTGCGCGCCGCTCGTACTCTTGCGGATCATCCGCGCGCAGCCGGGCGCCTTCCTCGAGCGAAAGCCCAGCGGGCACGTAGCCGTTGAGGAGGTCGTGGGCCGAGGTTTGGTCGGTGACCGCGTCGGGGCGAAAGCCGAGATCGTAGAGCGCCGGAAACTCGACGGCGGCATTGCCTTCATAGCCGATCGAGATCGCTTCACCTGCGGCGCGCGCTCGCTCGACTTCACGCAGCGCTTCGTCGCGCGACTCGCCCACGCGATCGAGGTAGCGCAGCTCGCGCCGGCGTTCCAGCCGCGCGCGATCGACGTCGACGACCAGGCAGACGCCCTCGTTCATCGCGATCGCCAACGGTTGCGCGCCGCCCATCCCGCCGACGCCCGCCGTAAGCGTCACGCGCCCCTTCAGCGAGCCGCCGAAATGCTGACGCGCCAGCTCGGCAAAGGTCTCGTACGTCCCCTGCACGATGCCCTGCGTACCAATGTAGATCCACGAACCGGCCGTCATCTGTCCGTACATCGTAAGCCCTTGGGCCTCGAGCTCGCGAAAGACGCTCCAATCCGCCCACTTCGGCACGAGATTGGCGTTGGCGATCAGCACGCGTGGGGCGCGCTCGTGCGTGGCGAAGACCGCGACCGGCTTGCCGCTCTGCACGATCAGCGTTTCATCGTCCTTTAGCCGCCGCAGCGTACGCACGATAGCGTCAAACGCGCTCCACGAGCGCGCGGCGCGGCCGCTGCCGCCGTAGACGACGAGATCCTGCGGGCGTTCGGCAACCTCCGGATCGAGGTTGTTCATCAACATGCGCAGGGCGGCTTCTTGCGGCCAACCGACGCATGAGAGCTCCGAGCCGCGCGGCGCGCGAACGGTGCGAGCCTGCTCAATCGTCGTCATGGCAACCAGAATTCTTGGGTTCGTTGACGGCACCTTTGCTGCGAGGGCCGCTGCTTTTGAAAGACGAAAGACACGAACGCATGTAGTCCATCTGGTCTCGGAGGGATGTACGTGCAGAGTTCGTTCAAGCGCTCGCTCTTTGCCCTGGCGGCCGGTTCGATCCTGGTTTTCGCGAGCATCGCCGCGCTCGCCGGAACGACCGGTTCGATTACCGGCGTCGTCGTAACCAGTGCTGGAAAGCCGCTTGCGGGCGTGCGGGTCGTCGCGGTGAGCCCATCGCAAACGGCCGGCGTAACCACGGATGCCGCCGGACGCTTTGCGTTGCTCACGCTCGCGCCCGACACCTACACCGTCACCGCCTCGAAGG
The DNA here is from genome assembly GCA_030038215.1 of Vulcanimicrobiota bacterium. Lineage (GTDB taxonomy): Bacteria > Vulcanimicrobiota > Vulcanimicrobiia > Vulcanimicrobiales > Vulcanimicrobiaceae > Cybelea. The sequence continues at coordinate 1,524 of JASHPI010000202.1, forward strand.
ACGGCTTCGATACATCTTCGTTGACCGGGATATCGGTGTTCGCCGATCAAGTTCAAACGCTTCGCGCGGTTCTCGCGCCCTCGCTGAAGGTCATCGCCCACGTTACGGCGCGCTCGTCGATGGATCTCGTAAAGCCCGGAACGACATCCGATGTTTATTCGGTAAACTCGGCGGTTACGCAGGCTGCAGCCGGTATGGGCGGGGGTGGAAACCTAAATAACGCCTATTCGGCGATCTCCGCGGTGCCCGGCGTGTTCGTGCCGCCCAACCAAATGGGCTGGGCGCAGGTCGTCTACATCCGCGGCGGCAACTACGATCAGATCGGCTATGAGTTCGACGGCGTCCCCGTCAACCGGTCATTCGACAACTATCCGGGAAGCACGGCGGGAACCCTCGGCCAGCAGGAGCTCCAGGTCTACGCCGGCGGCGGGACGGCGGGTGAGAGCACCAGCGGTCTGGCCGGCTTCATCAACCAAGTCATTAAGACCGGAACGTACCCGGGATACGCCAGCATCAACGGCGGCCTGGGCACGCCGACCTTCTATCACACGCTTAACGTTGAAGCCGGCGGTGCGACACCGGACCGGCTCTTCTCCTACTACGTCGGCATCGGCGGCTACGATCAAGACTACCGGTACCTCGATCAGTTCAACGGCTCGAATCTCGGCCTCGTCTGGGGCATTCCGGAAATTGCGTATAACACCGCCAATCTCGATTTTGCCGGCGTCTATCCGATCTGCAGCTACCGCCCCCCGAGTGGTTCGGGCATGTACGATGGACCAGACCCGTCGCCGGTTTACAACCCGTTCGGCTATCAATTTGTAGGAGGACCGGCGGGATCGATTCCGTTGCCGAAGGGCATCTACCAAAACCCGGGCTGCTATCAGACGGTCACGCCTGCTTACTCAGGTTACGGCGTATCAAATATCTTCGACCGCGAGAACGTCGTCAACTTCCACTTCGGCATCCCGCACAAGCACGACGCCGGACGCGACGACATTCAAGTCCTCTATAACGTCACGGCGCTACAAACGCAGTTCGTCAGCTCGGAGAACGACCTGGGTCCGAACTTAATCGGCCAAATCAGCCAACTCCCGGACTGGTACGGCAAGTTTATTCCGCTCGTCTGGCCCGACTTCGTCACCTGGCCAAGCGGCACGTACTTCGGCGAGAACCCAGCGAACGTCAAAGCGATCCCGTACTTTGCCCCAGCCTCGCCCAGCGGCCGCTGCGCAAATATCAATCCCTACGGCTATTACAATACGCCGCCGATTGTCGGACAGTGCGCCGAGGGAACGTACTCTGCGGTCCCATCGGATGCCCGGTCCTCGAACTGGAACGACGCCTCGATCTTCAAACTGCAATACCAGCACAATATCGGGTCGAACGCTTACCTAAGGATATACGGGTACAGTTTTTATTCTGATTGGCTGACTACGAGCCCGCTAAGTTACGGAACGGGGCTGTACGGATTCTCAGTATTCAGTTACGACTACGAGTTGGAATCGCACACCCGCGGTCTTGCCCTGAGCTTTGGCGACCAGCTGAGCTCGCAGCACTTGTTGACCTTCGATACCAACTACACCACCGCTACAACGAACCGCTACAACAACAACAATTTCAATAACGCGCCAAACACGGACGCCACGAGCCTCACGAACGGCAGCGAGTGCTTTGCCTGGCGAAGCGGGACGTACGGCGGAGAGCATTATCAGCAGGGGCAGCCCGCACCCTGCAATCTGCCGCTGACCAGCGGCACCTTCACCAATCCAGAACCCGGCCCGACGGTGCCCGGCGCGAACTGGGAGGTGACGTATACCGGCAATCAGGGCTTTCTCAATACGGTCGTACCGAACTTCACCTCCATTGCGCTGCAAGACCTCTGGACCCCGACCGACAAGCTCAACATCAACATCGGCCTGCGCAACGAGATCTACGAATACAATCTGGCCAACACGTCAAATAACGGTCAGGACTTCTGGTTCCTGGCCGGGCAGCGCGAGTTCTGCTACAACCCGGATACCTTAGCCCCGTATTTCATTCCGGAGCCTCCCGCCAGCGGGCTACCGCCGACGCCATTCATCGGTTTCAAGTGTCCGATCGATTACTCGATTCCGGCGCATCCGGTGCAGACCGTGCATCCGAATGGTCAGGACGGCAATTTGTTGTTGAGCAACAGCTATCCGTCCTCGGTCGCGGATTACGCGTTCACTCCTCAAGTAGGACTTACATACACCGCTAATCCGGACACCGTGCTGCGTTTGTCGGCCGGCGTATTCGCTCAAGAGCCGGAGACCTATCAACTTCAATACGGCTCGACCTATAATAATCTCGCCTATCAGCTCTTCCAGGCGTTCTGGCAGTACGGATACACCACGCCGCTGCACACTGCGCTTGTACAATATTCGCACAACTACGACGCATCGTACGAGCGGCGGTTCAAAGGTACCGATATGTCAATCAAGGTTACGCCGTATTATCGCTACGCGACGAATCAGGTTTACGACATTTCCCTGCCCTTCGGGCTCAGCGGAGGCCTCAACTCGGGCGTGGAGCGCGTCGCCGGCGTCGAGACGGAATTCACCAAGGGTGATTTCAATAAAGACGGTCTCTCGTTCCTGATTTCGTACACGTACACCAATGCTGCGGAGCGCTGGAATGACTATCCGGGCACCTCCATCAATCCGATCGATCCGTACAATCAGGACATTGCCAACTTCAACGGACTGACCAAAGCCGGCGGCGGCTCGCAATGCTACGAGCACAACTCGGCCGGCGACATCTTAGACGATCCCAGCTGCACGAACCACGCCGGCTATTATCCGGCGATTTGGAATCCGTATTATGCGATGTCACCGCAGCCTCTGCTCGACCGCAACGGTTGGTACCCGGTTGGTCTCGACTACGCTTATCTCTCGCCGAACGTCGCGAGCGCGATCGTGAACTACAAGCGCAACCGGCTTAACGTCACGCCCGCCGTGACGTTTAACGAGGGGCAGCTCTATGGCAATCCGGCTGACGTCGGTGGCGTCGATCCGCGCACGTGCGTCGCCAACTCCGCGAATATTTCGGGGGGCGCGCCGCATCACGACTTGCAAGCAGATTACACGTCCTGCCAACTCGCGGCAACCCAAAATGGAACCTACCCCGGCGAACTCTTCATCCCCAATCCGCAGACCGGCGTCTTCGACGGCTTCGGCGTGTTCCGCCAGCCGAATCAGCTCAACCTGAGCCTGCAGATCGGCTACCAACTGAGTCCTCGCGTGAAGGTGAACGCACTGTTGGCAAACTTGGTCAACGCGTGCTTCGGAGGGTCGTCGGAACCGTGGACGAAGCAGTACCCACCGAACAGCTACACATGCGGATACGCGGATAACTTCTACTACATTTCGAACTTCTATAACGGCTATTCGCCGAACGACAAAGCAGCTAACGGAGTCCGACTCAACCCGGCGTTCGCGCAGTCCTACACGCCCGCGTACGCGGATACCAACGCGTTTACGCTTCCCAACCCGTTCAACGCGTACTTACAGTTCAACCTTACGCTGTAAGCACGGCGCCGATTGCAGCTTCGGCTGCGCGGGCGAGCGCGCCCGACGCGATGAGCTCGCGCCCGACGGCGATGTCGGGCGCCGGCGCGCGGTCTTCGCGCCAGGGCGCAATGCGCTCGCGCGCGACATCGTAGGCAGCCTGCGTGCCGCGGCCCGAGCGCAGGGGACGCCGAAAATCCGTCGCGGCAAGCGCCGCCAGCAACTCGCAGGCCAGCGCGCCCTCGACGTTGTCGAGCACGCGGCCTAGGTCGTTGGCCGAGGTCATGCCCATGCTGACGTGATCTTCTTGTCCGGCCGAGGTCGGAATCGAATCGACGCTCGAGGGCCAGGCTAAACCTTTGTTATCGTTGACCAGCGCGGCGGCCGTGTACTGCACGATCATTAGCCCCGACTGCAATCCCGAACGACCGGTGAGAAAGAGCGGCAGATCGCGGTCCTCGGCGTTGAGCAGCAAGTACAAGCGACGCTCGCCGATCGAGGCGAGATCGGCGACAGCCAGCTTGAGGAAATCGATCGCCAGCGCGATCGGCTCGCCGTGAAAGTTTCCACCCGAGAGAAACTCGCCGTCTTCCGGAAAGACGAGCGGGTTGTCGGTCACGGAGTTGACTTCGATCTCAGTAACGCGGCGCACGTGCGCAATCGAGTCGCGCACTGCCCCGTGCACGACGGGGATGCAGCGAAACGAGTACGGATCTTGGACGCGCCCGCATTCGGCGTGCGAGAGCATGATCTCCGATTCTGCCAGCAGCGCGCGCAGATTCGCGGCCACGCGCATCTGTCCGGGATGCGGCCGCAGATCGTTCAGGCGCCGGTCGAAGACGCGATCGGTTCCCAAGTAGGCTTCGAGCGACATCGCGGCGATGGCGTCGGCTGCCCCAGCGAGACGTTCGGCGCGCAAAATTCCCAGTGCCACGATGCCGGTCATCACTTGCGTTCCGTTGACGAGCGCCAGCCCTTCCTTGACGCCCAACTCGATCGGACGCAGTCCGGCGCGCTCGAGCGCGACCGCACTCGGCAGACGCTCCTCGCGATAGAACGCTTCTCCCTCTCCGATCAACACGAGCGTCATGTGGGCCAACGGCGCGAGATCGCCGCTGGCGCCGACCGATCCTTGGCACGGCACGACCGGCGTTACGCCGCGATTGAGCAACTCGACGATCAGCTCGAGCGTCTCCGGCTTGACGCCCGAATGTCCGGCCGAGAGCGAGTTGGCGCGCAGCACGCCGGCGGCGCGCACCATCCGCCGCTCGAGCGGCGCACCCGTTCCTGCAGCGTGGCTGCGCACGAGGTTGAGCTGCAGTTTCGCCGCGTCCATCGGGTC
>JASHPI010000203.1 GCA_030038215.1 Vulcanimicrobiota bacterium
GAGCTGGTGGTATTGCTGGGACCCTCGGGTTGCGGGAAATCGACGCTGTTGCGCACCGTCAACCGGTTGGTGCCGCTCGACGCCGGGCGCGTTCTCGCCGACGGCCACGACGTCGCTGAGGCCGATCCGGTCGAGTTGCGCCGCAGCATCGGCTACGCGATTCAAGCCGTAGGCCTCTTCGCGCACATGACGGTCGCACAAAACATCGCGGTCGTGCCCGGATTGCTCGGATGGACCGCTGACCAAATCGCGCAGCGCGTCGATCAGCTGCTGACGCTGGTCGACCTCGATCCGGCGCGTTATCGGAATCGACGGCCGAGCCAGCTCTCCGGTGGCGAGGCGCAGCGCGTCGGCGTTGCCCGAGCGATTGCGGCGCGACCGCGGGCGCTCCTGATGGACGAACCCTTTGGCGCCGTCGACGCGCTGGTACGCGCCGGATTGCAACGCGAGCTGGCTGCCATCGTTCGCGAGCTGAAAACGACGACGCTCTTCGTGACGCACGACGTCGAGGAAGCCTTTCGCCTCGCCGACCGCATCGTAGTGCTGCGCGCCGGCCGGGTCGAGCAAGTCGCGGCGCCGCTCGATCTCCTCGACCGGCCCGCCACCGAGTACGTTCGCGAACTCGTCCACGCCGGCGACGACGTCTATCGCCGTTACTTCATGCACTCTCGGCGCGAGCTGGAGCGCGAGTCCCGATGACGTATCTTGCCGCCCATCCGCTGCGCGTCGCGCTCCTGGCCGCCGCGCATTTGCAACTGGTCGCGCTCGCGCTCGTCGTCGCGTTGGCGATCGCCCTGCCGTTGGGACTCTATGCAGCGCGCCATCCGCGCGCCGCACCCTGGTTGCTCGGCACGCTGGGTGCGATTTATACGATTCCGAGCCTCGCATTGCTGGCGGTGCTCGTTGCTTGGTTTGGCCTGGGTTTCACGCCGATCTTCATCGCGCTGGTCGTCTACGCTCAGTTCATGTTGGCCCGCAACATCGCGGCCGGCATCACCGGCGTGGATCGCGCGCAAGTCGATGCGGCTCGCGGACTCGGGATGTCGGCGCTGCAGACGCTGCTGCGTGTTGAGGTGCCGCAGGCTTTGCCGGTCTTCATCGGAGGCATTCGCATCGCGGCGATTGCATTGATCGCCATTGCTACGCTCGGCGGCTACGTGGGCGGTAAGGGTCTGGGCGTGCTGATCTTCAACGGCTTGACGCTACACCAGCCGCAAATGATCGTCGCGGGGAGTCTGGCTGCATCGGCGCTGGCGGTCGTCGTCGACCTTGCGCTGCGCTCACTCGAGCGCCGCGCGCGCCGGGCGCTCGCGTAGCGCCGTCTGCCTTACTGACGCACGAAGAGATAGACGCCGAAGAGCTGGGCATCATCATGCCATCGTGAGGCCGGACGAAAACCGACCGCGCGCCCTAGCGCTTCCAGCTCGTCGTCGCTGTACTTGTACGACGATTCGGTATGGATGCGCTCGCCGGAGCGAAACGACGTTCGCAAGCCGATCGAGCGAACGTGCACGACACTGCGCCCGAGCGCCTTGAGAAAGGAATCGACCGAACCGCGGCGCGCGTCGTAATGGACGACGTGCGCGAATTTGCGCGGATCGAAATCGGCGTCGAGGTCGCGGTTGATCCGAGCGAGGATGTTGCGATCGAAGGCTGCCGTCACGCCGGCCGGATCGTTGTAGGCTAGTTCGAGCACCGCGCGGTCTTTCTTCAGATCCGCTCCGACCAGCAGGCCGTCTCCTTTGCGAAGCGCACCGTGGAGCAACGTCAACAGCTGGTGCGCTTCGTCCGGCTCGTAATTGCCGATGTTCGAGCCCATCACCATCGCGAGCATTTTTCGTTCCGAACGCACGATCCGTGAGCCGAGCACGTCGAAGTAATCGCCGGCATAGGCGCGCACCGAAAGGCCCGGATACGTTTCAACCAGCGCCATCGACGAGGCGCGAATCGCCTCGGTCGAGATGTCGATCGGGCTGTAGCGCAATCGGCCTTGAACGCGCAAGGCCTCTTCGATGAGCAGCCGCGTCTTGATCGCGCTTCCGCTGCCTAGCTCGAGGAAGTCGACCGGCCCGTCGAGGAGACGCACCATCTGCCAACCCCATTCGCGCAGGATCTCGGTCTCGGCACGCGTGAGATAGTATTCCGGCAACTGGGTAATCGCATCGAACAACGCCGAGCCGACGTTGTCGTAAAAATACTTCGAGGGCAGCCGCTTCGGTCTCGAGCGTAGCCCCTCGGCCACGTCTTGCGCGAACGATGCGCCGCCTGACGATCGGGGAACGATGATGAGCTCGAAGCGGTCGGCAACTGCGGTGCCTATGGCCATTGCTGGCCCTCATGCCCGGGGAGGGGCTTTTGTAAACAATTCACGGTTTGACAACCTCGACGCGCAGCCGCGAGTTGCGAAAGCCGTAGAGGGCGTAGACCAATATTCCAACAGCGAACCAAATGCCGTATCGCACCCACGTCGCCACCTGAAGACCCGTGATGAGATAAAGGCAGACGGCGGCTCCCGCAACGGAAAAGAGCGGCAACAGCGGAGCGCGGAAGGGGCGCTCCGCCGTCGGATTCACGATGCGCAAGACCAAGACGCCCGCGCAGACGATCGCAAATGCCGCGAGCGTGCCGATATTGACCAGCGTGAGTAAATCGGTGAGCGGAAAGATGGCGGCAAAAATCGAGACGATGACGCCGGTTATGATCGTCATTCGCGCGGGCGTGCGAAAGAGATGGTGAATGCGAGCGACGCCCGGCGGCAGCATGCGATCGCGCGCCATCACGTAGAAGATCCGCACTTGTCCGAGCAGCGATGTAAGCATGACCGTCGTATTGCCGGCCAGTCCGCCGATCGCCACGATCCAGTAGATCGCGTGACTGTTGCTTACCGACCCGAGCGCGTCGAGCATTGCCGCCCCTTCGGAGAGGCGATCGTAGCGCATCACTCCCACCGTGCAAATCGTCAGCGAAACGTAGAGAATCCCGCCCAGTACCAGCGCCAAGATGATGCCGATCGGCACGTCGCGCTCGGGCCGGCGGGCTTCCTCCGAGGCGACCGTCACCGTATCGAAGCCGATGTACGCGAAGAAGACCAGCGCCGTACTCACGAGCACGCCGTGATAGCCGTAAGGCGTGAACGGGTGCAGATTGGCCGGACGGACGGCGTGAGCAACAACGGCGACAAACACGATCATCGAGAGGATTTGTACGACCACCAGCGCGCCGTTCACGCCGGCCGATTCGCGAATGCCGACGGCTACGAGGGCCGTGATTGCCAAGGTTACGACGCAGGCAAAAAGATCGATTTGGGAGCCGTGGAGGTTTGCGGTTTGTGCCCATGCCGGGAAGGTGATGCCGACGTTGGCGAGCATGTGCTGAAAGTAGTCCGAAAGTGACGATGCGGTCGGAGCGAGCGAGAGACCGTATTCGAGAATCAAATCCCATCCGATGATCCAGGCAACGAGCTCGCCGAGGGTCGCATACGCATAGGTGTACGCGCTGCCCGCAACCGGCACCATCGACGCGAACTCCGCGTAGCAGAATGCAACGCAAACGCTGACCAATCCGGAGAGTACGTACGCAAGAATCACTGCCGGTCCGGCGGCATGCGCGCCCGCGCCGATCGTTGGAAAGATGCCGCCGAGCATCGTGCCCAAACCGATTCCGGTGAGGGCCGGCCAGCCCAAGACGCGCCGCAGCCGGGGCCCCGTCGAATCCCCCGACGTCCACCCCAGCGGCTGACGCGCGAAGAGTTGCCTTAGCGGATTCGCGACGGGGCGGTTATCCAAACGATCACGGTTTCGCGCAGAGCTCGCGCACGGCAGCGCTGGCCTCGGGGTTGGCCGCCGTTCCGAATGGGCGAACGTACATCGCGAAGTAGGAGCTGCCGCCGGCGTTGGTCATAATCATCTCGACTTGATCCTTGCCGGGCCGCGACGACGACGTGCCCTGTGCCTGCAGCATGGTTGCGCTTTGGTTTCCGCAGATCTGGATCGTGCGCAGGTCCTGGATGGTCACGTCTCGCAACGTGCCGTGCATCTGGCTGTTCGAGAAGACCTCCTTGGCGTCCATAGGTTTTGCCGACTTCACGAGCATCAACATCTCGCCGTCGTCGACCTGGGGCCGCCAGAACTGCATGAACCCCATGATCCCCGGCGAGGCTTTCCAGCCCGCAGGCGGCTGAAATTGCAAATCTTCGGCCGGGCTCCGCGTTAAACCGCACGCGCTTAACAAGACGCCCGCGACGCAAAGGGCAAGGCAAGCCGAGGAATGTCTCACTCCCAACCTCCTAACGGCGGTTACGCTTCCACGCGATGGACGAAACTCCGCCGAGGCTTTCGTACGAGACGATCTGCGCCCAACGGTCGAAGATCAACGCCACGTATTCGCGTGTTTCGGCGTACGGCGGGACGCCGCCGTAGCGCACGACCGCGAAGGGACCGGCGTTGTAGGCGGCGAGCGCGGTCGCGTACGGATCCGCATACCGGGCGCGATAGGAAGCGAGGTAGCCGGCAAGCAGCTTAGCAGCTCCATCGATTGCATCGAACGGATCGTAGGGATCCACGCCGTTCGCAGCGGCGGTCTCCGGCATGAACTGCGCAATGCCCATGGCGCCCGCCGACGAATGGGCTTCGACGTCATACGCCGACTCTTGCAGCAGCGTGGCGCTGAGAAACTCGGGCGGCAACGCTTGCGCATCGGCCGCGCGCACGGTTGCAACCGCGAGCAGCGCGGCCTCGGTTTGAACGAGTCGTGGATTGGTGTGCAAGATCGCGCGCGTCACGGCAATCTCCGGTGAACGGACCGGAGGTCCATCCCGGAACATGACCGCGCCTTTGAGTGCATCGACGTTCGCCGGCGCGGGCCAGCTTAACACCATATTAAGGGCGCGCGTGAGTTTGGCGGGTGCGGTGACATGCTCGTGAATACGGTATATAGTATGAGAGGCGCACCCCAACAACGATATAGCGACCATCGCGAACGAGATCACATGATTTTGCTTCCCGTACCCTAGAGGGACGATACGCATGCTCTTCGTTACCGCTTGCCTTGTCACGCTCGTCGTCGGCGATTTCGCCTCGACGTTCTTCTACCACGTTCCGCAGCACCTTTGGTTCACGCTGCATCTGCGCACCCATCACGATCGCCGGCGCTCCTATTTCGATCACGCCGTGATTTCAACGGATCCGGCGGTCCTACTCGATGGATTCCTCGGCGCGCTGCCTTACATCGTGGTCGCCGCATTCGTCTGGCACCTCTCCTGGCCGGGCGCCGTTACCGGCCTGCTGCTCGGCCAGCTGCATGTATGGTGGCGACACACGACCCAGCTCGGCTGGCAGACCCCAGCCCCGCTCCGACGCCTCCTGCGCCCGCTCGCCATCGTGCTCCCCGAGGACCACGACGGCCATCACCGAAACCCCGATATCGAGTTTGGCGACATCTTCCGGTTCTATGACGCCCCGGCTCGGGCTCTCTTGGCCAGACTCGCCTGGACGAGCCGGCGCGCGCGCAATGCCGGTCGCCGGACCATGAGGAGGGCACCGGCACAAGCTTAAACAGGAGGGCGAATGACCAAACGGGCGCTTCTGTTGATCTCGGACACCGGCGGCGGCCATCGGAGTGCCGCCAACGCAATAGCAGCGGCGCTCGAGGAGATTCGGTCGCCGTACACGTTCGAGCACAGGATCGAGGATGTCGCCGCCCACTGCGCCTTCCCGCTCACGCAGCTCGGCCTCGGCTACAGCATGGCCCTACGGTACGCACCCCCGGTCTACGGCGCCCTTTACTACGCGACGAATGGCCGCCGGCGCTATCGAGCCCTGGTGCGCTTCTGCGAGCCGCTCTATCGCGAGCGGCTACGCGACCTGTTCATTGGTTACCAGCCCGACGTGATCGTCTCCGTGCACCCGCTGCTCAACCATGCGGCACTGCGAGCCCGCGATGATGCCCACATGCAGCATGTTCCCGTCGTCACGGTCATCACCGACCTAGGCAAGGTCCACGAGTCGTGGCTCGTCGCCGATGCCGACGCCGTGGTCGTACCGGCCCGTGAAGTCTACCAGCGCGCGCTCTCGCGCGGCGTCCCCCCAGCGCGTTTGCGGCTGCTTGGCCACCCGATTCATCCGAGCTTTGACGACGTCACCGGCACAAAAGCCGATCTGCGCGCCGAATTAGGCTTACCGGCTGAAGGGATGGTCGTCATGCTCATGGCGGGCGGAGAAGGCGGGGGCAAACTGCTCTCGACGACGTTGGCGCTCGCGCGAGCGCGGCTGCCGATCGAGCTCGTCGTCGTCTGCGGCCGCAACGAGCCGCTCGCGCAAAAACTCACCGAGCTCTCGACTACGCTGCCCACGCCGATGCACGTGCTCGGCTTCACGCATCGCATCCCTGAATATTTCCGCGCCGTCGACCTGCTGGTGACCAAAGCCGGCCCGGGTACGTTGGCCGAGGCAAACGCGGCCCAGCTTCCGGTCGTCGTCTACGATTACGTTCCCGGACAGGAGCGCGGCAACGTCGACTTCGTCCGGCACAACGGCCTGGGCGTGATCGCGCTCCACGGCGCAGCCGAAGTGGTATCCGCGGTGCGAACGCTGATCCGCACGCCCGAACGCCTGGCAACGATCCGGAACAATCAGGAGATGGTCGCGCCGCGCCGCAGTTCGCGCCGCATCGCTGCGTTGATCGCACAGATCGCGGAAACCGGCTCGATTCCCGCGCAAGACGAACTCCCAGCCGCTCCTCTCGTAACCGCAGCTGCCGTCTAGCAGCGCTCCCTCCTAGGATGGCTTTGGTGGCCTTCCTGCGGGGCGTGAACGTAGGCGGGCATCGGCGATTTCGCGTCAGTCTCCTAGCAAAGGAGCTGCATGACTACGATGTCGTCAACGTCGGGGCCACCGGACTGCTGGTCGTCCGAAATCCGGGCTCGACGTCCGCGTTCCGCGCAGACCTGCTGCGCAGAGTACCGTTTGAGGTTGACACCGTGCTCTGCAACGGGCGCGAACTGCTGGAGTTGCACTCCGCAGACCCGTTCGGTGACGAGAAACCTGCGAGCGACATCGTGCGGTTCGTCAGCGTGCTCATCGAATTGCCCGGTCACCGCTTGCCGCCCATGCCGATCGAGATACCGTCCGGCCCGCAATGGCTCGTGCGTGTCATCGGACGACGCAAGCGTTTCGTCTTCGGCTTGTATCGCCGCCACATGAAGACGATCGGCTACTTAGGCCAGCTCGACAAGCTCTTAGGAGCGCGTGTAACGACCCGCAACTGGAACACCATTCTTTCCGTTATACGAGTCCTCGAGCAGAGTCGCTACTGAGCGGCGGCGCCGTTCCAGATCGTCCCGCTAGGGAGAATCTCCGGCGCCCGCGGCCGTTGCGTGAAGTCAAAATCGGCGCGCAGGTCGCCAAGGATCGGCACGTCCTCTCGCACCGTTGGACGCCGATCGGGGCGACCGTTGGTGCGGGGATCGATGCGCTCGCCGGCGAGGAAATCGTCCTCGATGAATTTGAGATAGGCGTCGTGACTGAGCGTCTGGTGATCGATGAAGCCCCGGCGCGCGTACGGGCTGATCACGATTCCCGGGACGCGCAGGCCGTAGCCGTTCACGTCGACGCGCGGCGGGGCGACGTGATCGTAGAAGCCGCCCCAGTCATCCCAGCTCAAGAAGATCGCGGTGCTCTTCCAGTCGGGGCTTTGCATGATCGTGTTGATCAGCCCCGTGACGTACGCTTGTCCCGCGCTCACCAAACCGGGCGGATGTTCGCTATAGGCTTGCGAAGGCGTTATCCACACCACGTTCGGTAACGTCCCATCGCGCGCGGCGGTATAGAAGTCGCGCAGATCGCGGATGTTGCCGAGCTGGCCGTCCGCTCTCACGGTATCAAAGTAGGGGAGGACGTTCCATATGCCCGGCGTCCTGGCACGTTGCGGCACGGGAGCGCAAGCCGCTTGGTCGTTCGCGCAATCCGGCTCGAAACCGGCCATCACGTAGTAGGCCCAACTCACGTGATGGGCATGTAAAAGATAGGTGAGATCCGTCCAGGCGTAATCGGGGTGGCCGGGCGCGTGCATCTTCGTAGCCCGGGGCTCGAAGTCGGGTGGATAGTCCGGCCATTGGAGCTCGTTCACGCAGCTCATGGGATCGCCGATGCGCGAGCACTTCGCCGACCAGGCCGAAACCATGAAGAGGTGCTGCGGCAAGCTCCACGAGGCATTGGGCTCGAAGAGCCGATCTTGCAACACGAAATCGCGCGCGTACCGCCAGTAGTTGGGAAGGTCGCGCCCGTCGTGATAGCCCATGACATCGATGTTGCCGCCGCAGTTCGGCGCGTTGGGATCGCGGCAACCTTGGCCCCGGCGAGCGCGCTGAGCGGCGTCGATGAACCCGTCCATCTTCCCGCCGTTGATGGCGATGACCGCGGCGTACGAAGAGTGCGGGCCGCCGTGATTGCGATCTTCGGGATTGTAATAGGGCCGCACGCAGATCCCGCGTTGCGGATCAGGGGCGCAGACCGTCGGTACGCCGTTGTTCATAGGAATGCCGTCGGCCCCCGGAAACGTTCCGAAGTACGTATCGAACGAACGATTCTCTTGCATGATGATGATGATGTGTTGGATCTTATGAATGCCGTCTGCGGGCGGCGGTCGCTCGGGTGCGACGGCCAGCGCCACCACTGCCGTTGCAAGCAGGCCGAGTAGCGGAACCCTAGACCGCAACGGCGTCAACCGCTTTGAGTCCGCCGCGCAGCGCCATCGTCGCTGCGCCAATTTGTCCTGCGTTATTCCCGAGCGTCGCGACGACGATCTGCGTCGTGCCGCGTGGGACCATCGTCGTGAGCAGGTCGACGGTCGGCCGGACCGCGTCCAGGATAAACTCGTTAGCGGATGAGACGCCGCCCCCCAGCGCGATCACCTCAGGATTCACAAACGCGATGATGTTCGCCAAGCCGATCGAAAGGTCGGCGGTAAAGTTCTTCCAGGCGGCCAGCGCGTGTCCGTCTCCGGCCTGCGCGGCCTTGCGAATCTTCTTCGAGCTTAGTTTCTCGCGCGTCGTGTCGAGCAGCGGGCTGCGCGGAAAGGACGGCGCGACGGCAAAGGCGTGGCGGATCAAGCCCGTTCCCGAGGCTTGAGCTTCGAAGCAACCGATCTTCCCGCAGCTGCAGACGAAGCCGTCATTCGGACGGATTTGGTGGTGGCCGATCTCGCCGGCGCCCCACTTGTGGCCGAGCAGCAGCTCGCCGCCGGCGATGATCCCGCCGCCGATGCCCGTGCCCAGCGTCAGCAGGACGAAATCCTTGGTCCCCTTGCCGGTGCCGAACGTGTACTCCCCCAGCGTCGCGCAGCGCGCGTCGTTGGCCACGAACACCGGATGGGCGAACTTTGCGCGCAGCGTCGTGCCCAAGGGCACGTCCTTCCAGCCGAAGTTCGGACTGTATAGGACGGCGCCAGTCGCCGCGTCGATGTTTCCGGGTGAGCCGATGCCGATGCCCGCCACGTCGCCGGCCTCTTTGATGGCCGCGCCGATTGTCGCATCGAGCGCGGCGATCACCGACTCGAAGCGCAGGTCCTCGAGATCTTCTTCGTGCTGGGAACGAATTGCGCCGTCCTCGGAAACGACGGCCGCCGAAACGTGAGAGCCGCCGAGATCGACGCCGATAGCCGTTCGCATGGCCTTGTCTTAGATGCCCGCAGAGGCCGCACCCGCAAGGCGGGGGAATCGAGCAATCGTTATGGAGACTATCGACCTAATCAAGCTGCGGAATTACACGCGTGAAACAGGGCAGCCGACGCATCCCGAGCTGCTCGACGTTCGTCCCCTCGAGCACGTCAACCGAATCGAGATCGACGAGGAGCACATCACGATCGAGTTTGACGAAAAGACCACCCGTTTTTACAACGCGAACGAAATCACTCGTCGCGAGTGGGTGTATAAGTACAACGACGATCCGCCGTTCGTTAAGGCGATCGGACAGGTCATCGAGCTGGCTCGCAAACATCTCAAGGAAATGCCCGACAACGTCGCGTGCCCGCCCGGCTGCGCCGAATGCTGCAGCGGCTACGAGCCGTTCGTCAGCCGCGCCGACGTGCAACGTATCGCGGACCACTTGAAGATGAGCTACGACGACGTGATGCGTCAATATGTGGTCGCGCGCCCATCGGCAGACGGCTACCACGTCGGGTGGCTTCGCAAGGTCGGCGACGACATCGCCGATCAATGCGTCTTCCTGATGGGGTCACGGAGCGGCCGCTATTACTGTGGCATCTATCCGGGTCGTCCGCACGACTGCCGCGATTTCACGCCGATCGGCTGCGAGGACGTCGATACCTCGCTACCGCGCAATGCCTCGCACAAGATTGGTCCGCCCTTCCAGCCAAAGCGGCGCAGCGGGCGACGCAATGGTAAGCGCCTGTGAGGGCGCGCTTGCGCCGGCTGCTTGCGGCGCTCATTTT